>JANMWB010000263.1:0-6815 GCA_031393705.1 Thermoleophilia bacterium
GCACACACCGGCGAGGTCGAGGCCGTAGACGGGCTGGTAGGTGATGCACCCGACCCGCGGGGAAACGAACACGCGCGCGTTCAGCACCGCGTATGCGGCGAGCGGCGCATCGGTGCGCGCGACCTGGATCCCGAGGCGCCCGTAGGCGCGGTCGCGCGCCACGCCGGTCAGCCGCTGCGCCGCATCGATCGCTTTCGTCACCTGCGGGCTCGCGTAGTAGGAGATGTTGCTGTTCCCGACCGCGCGGATCACGCGCCCGTCGAGCAGCTTCTCGACGAGCCCGTACGGGTCGCCGTAGTCGGGTCGCGTGATCACGTCGGCGATGTCAAACGCGGTGCCGCGCACGCCGGCGAGCGTGAGCTGTCCGGGTGTCGTCTCGATCCGGACGTGCAGGCCGATCTTCTTCAGCGCATCTGCAGCAACGATCGCGCGCTCCGCGCAGTCCTGTGCGCCGCACGCGAGGAACACCGCGTGGCCACCGCGGAGATGTCCCCGGGCGAGCGCGCGCGCCTTGCCAAGGTCGGGCGCCCCGATCGGATAGACGTGCTGCGCCTCGTAACCCGGAAAGCCCGGCGGAAGATACTCGTCGCTCGGCGTCGCGCCCTGGGGGCCGAAGAGCCTCACGAGCGCAGGTCGGTCGAGCGCGTAGTTGACTGCGCGTCGCAACCACGGGTTGTTCTTGAAGAGCGGCCGCTCCGTGTTCAGTGCGAGGTACGCGACGATCGGTTGCTGCACGACGAGCAAGTGCCGCTTGTCACCCTTGAAGTGCTGCGCGAGCGCAGTGAACGCCGATGGTGTGACGACGCCGTAGTCGGCCTCACCGTGCTCGAGCTGCAAGCGAATCTGCGAGGCGAACGCGCCGAAGTGGTAGATGATCTGCCGCACCTTGGGGTGGCGCGGGCCACGGTAGTACGGGTTGCGGCGGAGGACGAGCGACCGGCCCGGCCGGTAGCGCTCGACCGCGAACGGCCCGGCGGAGGGCAGCGTGTCGCTCTGGCGGTTCGGCGCCCACGCTGGGACGGCGCAGAAGTACGGCAGCGCAAGTCGCTGCGTGAAGTCGGGCGCAGGCGAGCGCAGCCGGATCGTCAGCGTGCGCCCGCGGGCCTTCCACCACGCCACCTCACGGAGATACGGATCCGCGGGTGACACAAGCTGAGCGGAGCGCGCCCGCTCGAACGCGCGGGTGAACGAACGAGCGGTAACCGGCTCACCGTTGCTGAAGCGCCAACCCGACCGAAGCGCGAACCTGTAGGTGCGACGGTCGGGTGAGATGCGCGGTAGCGACGACGCCACCTCCGGCACGAGCCGTGTCCCGCGGTAGCCACTGACCGCCGGGTAGTTCAGAAGCTTCGCGCACGTCGCATACTCGAGCTCCCACGATTCCTGCGTCTGCGCCAGGGCGGGATCGAGAGACGCGAAGTCTTGCGTCTGCGCGACGACAAGCGCGTCCGTCGGCGGCGCCTGCCGCCTGCCGCCCTTGTACAGAACGACGCCGATCAGGGTGAGCACGACGATCGCCAGGACCGCGACCGCAGCGAGCTCGATCGACGTGCGGAGCATCTCGCGCGGGCGCTTGGGCCGTGGCGGACGCTCTCTCGACTCATCCACGCGCGGAGTGGTACCAGAGGCTCTGCTCAGACGAGAGAAGACACGCTGTCACCACGCCTGAGGCCGCCTGCCACCTTGCGGGCATACAGGCGCTCGTCCGCTGCGCGGTAGAGCGCCAGCGCGTTCGTGCCGTCTTGGGGGTAGCTCGCCCAGCCGAATGTAACGGCCTCTCCGCCGAGCCGAAGCTGATTCTCAGTCCCGATCGCGAGCGCACGGGCGTCCTCGCCACGGAGGTCGGTGAGGACCGCGAACTCATCCCCACCGACGCGAGCCACGTCATCACCGGCCCGCTTGACACCGATCAGCAGATCGCCGAGACGGCGCAGCGCGTCGTCGCCGTGCTCCCGGCCGTCGCGGTTGAGGGCGCGGAGCTCGTCGATGTCCCCGACGAGCAGCACGAAGGGATCGGATGCTGCGAGTCGACGTTCGATCGCCGTCTGGAAAGCGCGGGTGTTCGGCAGTCCAGTGACCGAGTCGCGATCCGCGAGGTGCGAAAGCTGGGCGACGAGCGAACGGTTGCGGTGGACGAAGAGCCCGATTAGCACGCCGAGCGAGATGAACGTGATCAGCCGGATCACGGTCTGCTCGAATTCGAGCGTAGCCGGAAGATGCGGGTTGATGATGATCCCGGCGTTGTAGAGCACCGCAGCGAGGACGCCGGCGGCTGCCCCGATCACCGGGCCGCTGGCAAACGCCGCGAGGGCGATCGGTAGATAGTAGAAGTGGCCGATCCCGAGCCCCGGGCGTTCGAATTCGATGAACGCAACGGTGACGAGCGCGTACGACACAGCGGCAGCTGCGAGCAGTCTCCACCGATAGGCGGCCGCAGGTCTCATCGTTCGTGGCATCGTACCGCGGGTTCGGAGACTGCACCCCCCGGACGGGGGCCTACGCCCCGATCTCGTGCAGCAGCGGTCTCGTATCGAGCGCATCGAAGCCCAGGCGGGTCGCGATCTCCTCGCTCGTCGGTTTCGTCCCCTCACGGAAGAGGTCGGTGAGCAGAACGCCCGTCTTCGGATTGCGCCACCAGTCGCCGCCGACCTCACGCACGAGGTAGTCGCGCAGCTGCGCGGAGCGGATCCACGCGCGCAGGTAGTCGGCCGAGTAGAAGCCGGCATCCATGTCGGAGAGATAGTTGTCCTTCTTGTAACGGACGCCCGTCGCGTCGGTCAGGAAGCGCTCGTAGACCTCCGCGTCGCCACCGTCCGTGTTGAAGCGCGACCAGAAGTCGAGCTCGAAGCGGAGCTTCGCCTCGTAACGGCGGTAGAGCAGCGCCTCGAGGAAGGTCGTCGCCTCCGCGTTCTCCTGCGCCTGCTCCGGCGAAAGGCCGAAGTACTGCTCGTGCCACTCGGGCTCGCGTGAGATCGCCTCGACGATGTACGAATAGATCTCGGTCAGCGCGTGGTCGCGCGAGATCCGGCGGAACACGTACGGCAGCTGCGGATCGCAACCGGCGTAGTGCAGCGCGTGACCTGCTTCATGCAGGAACGCCTGGTAGTCGTGGAGCCCGCCCTGCGCACGCGTGATCAGGTGCACGATCTTCGGCGGGTCGCTCGCGATCACGCAGGCGCGCGGCGACTTCTGGGGACGATCGTCGAGATCGAGCTTGATGTTCGGCTGCGCGTTCAGGTCGAAGCCGAGGGCGTTGAGCGTCTGCAGGCAGATCTCGGTGGCCCGATCCTTCGTGTACGTCGACTCGAGCGGCGACAGCCTCCGCATGTATGCGGTGTGGTAGCTCGACGGCACCTCTTGGCGCTCGTCGCCGAGGAGCTTCGTGAACCAGCGCTCGCGCAGAACATCGTAACTCGCTGTTGAGTCGTCGCTTGCCGCCTTGAGTGCACGCGAGAGCTCACGAAGCGAGATGTCCTTCTCCTCCTCGTTGCGCTCGATCGCGTCGGCAATGCCGGAGTAGTCCGCAGCAAGCTCCTCCGTCGCGCGGAGAAGCTCGAGCCGGTCCTCGTTGAACTTCCCGCTTGCCTCGGCCTGAATCTGGCCGAGCTCCTCGCGGTCCGCATACACCGCGAGCACCGCGAGCTTCGCCTGCGCGTTGCGCAACGGCATCTCCTCGCCGCGGAACGTCACGCGCTCCGCGAGCAAGCGGTTTTCGAGCTCGTCCTCGCGCTCGGCGAGCTGCGCCGAGATCAGGCCCGACTCGCAGATCTTGCGCAGGCGGTAGAGCAGCTCGCGGTCGTCGCCGGCGGCCGAAGCCTCGGCCTCCTGCAGCGCGTCCATCTGCTCGCGGCTGAAGAGGTCGGAGAAGCGGCGGACGATTTCCGCCTGCTCGGACACCTCCTTCTCGCCGACGCGGACGGCACGCCATTCCTCGGAGCGCTCGAACAGGTAGCGCTCGAGGCGGGACTGGAACTCCGTTGGACTGAGGACTGAGGTTGCGCTCATGGCGCAACCCTAGCGAGGCGCCGGGCGGTCTCGACGAGCGTTTGCGGGTCAAATGGCTTCCCCAGGACAGCGTCGGCGCTCTCCCGATAGTCGTGACTGTCCACGGAGCCGGTGACGAGCGCCACCGGGATGCCGTCGGCGCGAATCCGGGAGAGCAGGTCGTGGGTCTGCTCGCCGCGCAGGTGCATGTCGAGCAGCACGACGTCGGGGCGCTCCGCGGCGATCGCTGCCTCCGCCTCCGCAACGGTGGCCGCTTCCCGCACCGCAAATCCCTCCAGTTCGAGGTTCACGCGGCAGAGCATGCGCAGCGCTGGATCGTCATCGACGATCAGCGCCCTGGCCAGGGGCTCCTGCATCGGCCGGGAGTGTAGAGCTAGCATCGGAATCGTGATGCCGACGACCGCCACGCAGGAGCGTTACGCGGTACAGGTCGGCGAGCTCTGGTCTTCACTGTCGCCGACGCTGACGCACGCCGACGAGCCGGCAGACCTCCGATCGTTGCGGCGCCTGCAGTACGCCCTGCATGTCGCAAGCGAGCACGCCTATGGGCTGGAACCGCCCGAGGGCGCAGCCTCCGCGCACGCCGAACTGGCCGATGCCCTCGCCTGCGCGCGCGACGTCACAGGTGACCTTGCGGCCGGTGGCGCGGGCCTCCTGGAGTGGCGCGACGCGCTCCTGCGCATGCGCCTTGCCCGGATGCGCTTGGCAACCCCGGCGCCGCTCGCGGTGCTCGAGCTCCCGCACGCCGACGGAATCGCGCAGCCGCTGACCGCGTTCCTGCTCGCCCTCGGTGGAGCGCTCGCCTTCGTCGCCGGCGCCACGCTCGGCGCGTGGCCGCTCTGGAGCGGCGGGATCGTTGCAGTGTGCGCGTCCGCGCTCGCCTACCGGCCGTCGTAAAACCTCGGCCGTACCCCAGAGCCGCCCGCTCGCGTTTTATTACTGAAAATGCTAAATAGGCGCCCCGCCAACCCCCCGGCAAGCGCACGCACCCAGCGAGGAACGAAGGAGGACTCTCCCTTGCCGCGCCCTTCCCTCCAGTTCCGCCTCAAGGCGTGGCGCGCGTTCGAACGCGCGCTCGATCCGCTCGCGCCGCCGAAGCCGCTCAGGCCGCCGCGGGCGCACTGAATCTCAGGAAACGCTGAGCCGGTTCAGCGACTCCTCTTTGCCGAGCAACTCGAGGCTCTCGAAGAGGCCGGGTGAGACCTTCGCTCCCGTCACGGCCATGCGAATCGGCTGGAACGCCTGACGCGGTTTCTGTCCGAGCTCGTCCGCCAGTGCACGCAGCGCCTCGTCGATCACTGACGCTTCCCACGGCTCGACCGTTGCAAGACGGTCGTGTGCCGCGCGGAGAACCTCGATGTCGAGTCCGGCAGGCGGTTCGATCGGCTCGAAGAGGAAGCGCACGAAGTCCGGGTAGGCGGAGAACTTCTCGATCTTCTCCTGCACGATCGGCACGGTCGCGCGCACGCGCTCCTCGGGCCAGTCGATGCCCTGCTCGCGCAACCACCTGAGCAAGTTGAGTGCGTATTCGTCCGGTTGCAGGTCGCGCACGTAGACGCCGTTCATCCAGTCGAGTTTCTTGTAGTCGAACGTCGCAGGGCTGGCACCGATGCGATCGAGGGTGAAGCGCTCAATCAGCTCGCGTCGCGACATGATCGTCGTCTTGTCGTCATAGCTCCAACCAAGCAGGGCGAGATAGTTGACGAGCGCGGCCGGGAGATAGCCGTCACGCCGAAACTCGTCGACGGTGACAGCACCGTGGCGCTTGGAGAGCTTCTTGCCGTCGTCGCCGTTGACGTTCGGCACGTGGCCGTAGATTGGCAGGTCCGCTCCTAGCGCCTTCAGGATGTTGATCTGCTTCGGCGTGTTCGCGACGTGGTCAGGACCACGGAGCACGTGCGTGATGCGGTCTTGCACGTCTTCGACGGGGCTTGCGAAGTTGTATGTCGGGCGTCCGTCTGAGCGAAGGATGATCGTGTCCTCGAGCTCCTTGTTCGGGATCTCGATGCGGCCCAGCACGACATCGTCCCATGCGGTCGCACCCTCGTCGGGCATGCGGAACCGGATCGCGCCGTCGTCCTCGTAAGCCTTGCCCTCGTCGAGCAGTTGGTGCGCGAGCTTCGTTGCCGTTTCGAGGCTGTCGAGCTGGAAGGTGACCGGCCCGTCCCAGTCGAGCCCGAGCCAGCGGAGCGACTCCTGAATCTGCTCGGTCGCCTCCTCGACCTCGCGGGTCGTGTCGGTGTTCTCGATCCGCAGCAGGAACTCGCCGCCCTCGTGACGGGCGAACAGCCAGTTGAACAACGCCGTGCGGACGTTGCCGATGTGGAGGAGCCCTGTAGGGCTCGGAGCCATGCGGACGCGGACACTCATTGCGTCTCTATCGTAGGGACGCGGTGGAATTCGGCGCGCACATGTCCTCGAGCGGTGGCATCGACAGCGCGATCGACCGGATCGTCGCTGTGGGCGGCGACTGCGTCCAAGTCTTCACGCAGAGCCCGCGGATGTGGCGGCCGACGAACCACAAGCCCGAGGCGATCGAGCGTTTCCACGAGAAGCGCCGCGAGGCGGGGATCGGCGGCGTCGTCTGCCACGCGCTCTACCTCGTCAACCTCGCTGCGCCGAACGACGAGATCTACGAGAAGTCGACCCGGGCGATGTGCAACACCGTGGACGCCGCCAGCGCGATCGGGGCGGACGCGGTGATCTTCCATGTCGGCTCTCATCTCGGCGCGGGGTTCGAGGTTGGCCTCGAGCGGACGGTCGCGGCGCTGACGCAAATCCTCGAACGTTGCGACGGCGATACGTGGCTC
>JANMWB010000276.1:0-2038 GCA_031393705.1 Thermoleophilia bacterium
GCTCGTGCCGGGCCTCGGTCAGGCCAAGCTCGACCGACCGGTGGCCGGCGCGCTGTACGGAACGCTCGAACTCGTCTCGATCGCCATGTTGCGCAAAACGTGGTTCGATGAACGGGAGGCGAGCCGCTTCATGAACGACAGCATCCCGCTCAACTACAAGGTCGACGCCGGCGGTGCGGCGGTGTTCGACTCGCTTGGCCGCCCAGTCGTCGACCAGTACGCGTTCAACCGATTCGGCGGGACACTGCGCGTCGCGCGCCGCGCGAATGCCGAGGACTGGGTGGCGCTGCTGATTTTCAACCATCTGTTCTCGGGAGCGGACGCCTACGTCGCTGCGCACCTGTGGGACCTTCCGGCGAACGTCGCGGTGCGCTGGCTCCCCGGCGGGCCAATCGTTCAGGCGGCCGTCCGAGTCCGCTGGTGAACGCCGCACCGATTGGCGTCTTCGATTCCGGGATCGGCGGCCTGACGGTCGTGCGTGCGCTGCGCCATCGGCTCCCGCATGAGTCGATTGTGTATGTCGGCGACACGGCGCGCGTCCCATACGGCCCGAAGAGTCCGGAGACTGTGCGGCGGTACGCCGGCGAAATCGCTGCCTGGCTCGTCGCGCAGGGCGTCAAGCTCGTCGTCGTCGCCTGCAACACCGCCACGGCCCACGCCTTACCCGAGCTCCGGGCGACGCTCGGCATCCCCGTCGTCGGTGTTGTCCAACCCGGCGCGCGGGCTGCCGTTCGCGCGGACCGCGGCGGTCATATCGGCGTAATCGGTACCGCGGGGACGATCGCTTCCGGAGCGTACGAGCGTGCCATTCTCGAGATCGCGCCGAGCGTCACGATCACCGCGCGCGCATGCCCGCTCTTCGTCCCGCTGGTGGAGGAAGGTTGGCTCGACACCGAGCCGACCCGCCTGATCGCACACGCGTACCTGCAGCCCCTCATCGACGACCGCGTGGACGCGATCGTGCTCGGGTGCACGCACTACCCGCTGCTCAAGCCGCTGCTGCATGAAATCCTCGGCCCGGGCGTCGCCCTCATCGACAGCGCGGAAGAGACGGCGGAGGAGACGGCGGAATTGCTGCGCGCGCGCGCGGCCGAGGCGGCGCCGGGCTCCGTCGGGACCGCACGGTTCGTCGTGACTGACGCGCCGGCGCAGTTCCTACGGTCGGCCGAGCGGTTTCTGGGGGAGCCGGTCGAGCGCGTCGAGACGATCACCTTCGCCTGAACCGGTCCAGCGACGCAGTTCCACTGTCTCGTCGGTGATCCGCAGAAAGTTCGGCGCGTCCAGCCACGTGCCCGGGTTGGCATAGACGCCGCCGCCCGGCGCGCGCTTCAGCGTCGACACGTGGGCGTGGCCGAACACGACCAGGTTCACTTCCGGATGCGCCGCCAATCGCGCCATCGCGACCCGTTCGAGGCCGGCGCCGTCGGACTGCCGATTGAGCTGTCGGCTCGTGCTCGACGTCTTCACGGCAATCCAGTTCGCGAGGTTGGGATGGAGCATGCCGAACAGGTGGATCGCCCAGCGGGAACGCATGACGTGCTGGACCCGACGGTAGGTTCGATCCTCGACGTCGCGGAGCCCGTCACCGTGCTCGATGTGAGCGTGCCAGCCTCCGATCGCCCCCTCCCAGTCATCGAGGCGGAAATCGAGCCCCACGTCGGTGCGGAGTAGGGCGCTCCCCCACACGTCGTGATTGCCGGACAACCAGACGATCTCCACGCCCGCGTCGCGAAGGTCCGCGAGGGCCGCGATGACGCGAAAGCCGGTCCGCGGCATGACCGTCCGCCACTCGTACCAGAAGTCGAAGATATCGCCGTTCAGCACGAGGCTCTTCGCCCGCCCCGGCACGGCACGGAGAAACGACCGGAGTTGGACCTCGATCGCCAGGGGGCCGACCCCGAGATGGGTGTCGCTCAGCAGGTAGCACGGTGTTGGGAGCACGCGCGCAGTTTAAGGGCCGCGCACTATCTTTACAAACACCGCGGGAGCATCCATCTTGCCCCCGAGTGCTACTTCCATCGGAGGCGTGATGCTCCAG
>JANMWB010000008.1:0-4892 GCA_031393705.1 Thermoleophilia bacterium
GCCCCACAGCACCCGGTCGCCGACCGGGATGCCGTCGACGAGCAGGCCCTCGGGCCAGTGCGCCGATGTGAACAGCAACTCGCGCCGGATCGCGGGCTGCCACAGCTCGTCGACTGCCGGCGTCAACACCTCGGTGACCTCCTCGGCGTTGGGGCGCCACTCGACGCCCGGCGGAATCCGACCGAGGAACGCATGCACCTCGAAATCGGTGGGGCCGCTGCGCACGGGCGCCAGCTCGGCGATCACTTCCACGTCGGCCGGCGACAAGCCGATCTCCTCCTCCGCTTCTCTCAGCGCCGTTGCCAGCAGTGTCTCGTCGTCGGCGTCGACCTTGCCGCCGGGGACGGCCAGTTGCCCGCCGTGGAGCCCGCGGTCGGAGCGCACGATCAGCACCAGGCGCAGGCGCCCTTCGTCGTCCCGGAACACAGGGACGAGCACCGCGGCGATCTTCCGTGGCGCGCTCAGCGGTTAGGTGACGAACTCGTCGGCAACCGAGAGCGCCTCGTCGAGCGCGTCGAGTGCCTCGTCCAGCTCTTCGCGCGTGATCGTCAGCGGCGGGCAGCACATGACGACGTTCCAGTGCGTCATGAGATAGAGGCCGCGGTCGAGTGCGCGTTTCATGACCGCGCCCATCGGCTTCGCGTCCTCGCCCGTTGCGTTGTACGGCACGAGCGGTTCCCGCGTCTCGCGATTCTTGACGAGCTCGAGCCCCCAGAAGCAGCCGAGCCCGCGCACCTCGCCGATCGACGGATGCTTCTCGGCGAGCTTCGCAAGCTCGACGCGGAACACATCGCCCATCGCCGCCGCGTTCTCGACGATGCCTTCCTCCTGGAATGCCTCGATCGATGCGACGCCCGACGCGCAGGCGAGCGGGTGGCCGCTGTAGGTGAGGCCGCCGGCGAAGAACTTGTCGCGTACCCACTCGGCGATCGGCTCGCGCACGACCATCGCGCCGAGCGGGACGTAGCCCGAGTTGATGCCCTTCGCGACGGTCAGGATGTCCGGCACGACGTTCCAGTTGTCGACGGCGAACCACTTGCCGGTGCGGCCGAAGCCGGCCATCACCTCGTCGGCGATCAACAGGATCCCGTGGCGGTCGCACACCTCGCGGATCGATTGCAGGTAGCCGTCGGGCGGGACGATGATGCCGTTTGTGCCGGTGACGGTCTCGAGGATCACGGCAGCGACGGTGTGCGCGCCCTCGTACTGGAGGATCTCCTCGAGGTGGGGCGCGCCGGTGCAGACCGGGCACGGATCCGGATGGCCGGCGGGGCAGCGGTAGGTGTACGGGTCGAACATCCGCACGACGCCGGGGATGCCGGGCTCCGCAGCCCAGCGGCGCGGATCGCCGGTGAGCGTGATGCCGCCGGCGGTTGCGCCGTGATAGCTGCGGTAGCGGGCGATGATCTTGTGGCGGCCGGTGTACCAACGCGCGAGCTTGATCGCGTTCTCGTTCGCCTCGGCGCCACCGTTCGTGAAGAACGACATCGACAGATCGCCCGGCGTGACCTCGGCCAGCAGCTTTCCGAGCCGGGAGCGCGACTCGGTCGCCATCGGCGGCCCGATCGTCGCAAGCTTCTCCGCCTGGTCCTTGATCGCCTGGACGATCTTCGGGTGCGAGTGCCCGATCGAGACGTTCACGAGCTGCGAGGCGAAGTCGAGATAACGATTGCCGTCGTAGTCCCAGAAGTACCGCCCTTCGGCACGCTCGACAGCGATCGGGTTGATCGCGTTCTGCACGCTCCAGGAGTAGAGGACGTACTTCTTCGCGTCCTCGACGATCTGCTTGCCAAGCTCTGACTGGGTCTGGGTGGTCGCCATGGGCCTGATCCTACAAGTGGTCGACCAGCACCCGGATCTCGCCCAGGCAATCGAACCCGAGGCGTTCCAGGATCGGCCGCGAGAGCTTCCCGGCCTGCGTGCACAGCACCGGTGTACCGCGTCCGACCGCGTCGAGCCAGCGCGCGTGAACGAGCGCCGTGTAGTACCCCTTGCCCCGCTCCGCTTCCAGCGTGCCGCCGCCGAGCAGGGCCACCCCGCTCGCCCCGTAGGCGGAACGGGCAAACGCGACGGGCCGTCCTTCGACGCGGGCGAGATACGTCTGGATGATCCCCTCAGCGCGCACGGACTCCCAGTGCCCCGGATTGCCGGCCCTCAGCCGGTCGCGTTCCTCGGCCGGGATCCCCATCGTCATCAGGTCAACCTCCTGAGCTTCGAGGAAGTCGTCGGCGGTCTCGACGCGCACGATGTCGAGGGTCGGCGGTATCCCGTCAGGGGCGTGATCGAGCACGAGCGACCCGAGGAGCGGCTCATCCTGGTCGGGGACGAGCCCTTCGGCCGCGAGCAGATCGACGATGTCGTCCGGCGTCGACAGCTCACCGATCCACCACATGACGCGGGACCTGTCGGCCTCGCCGGCGATCGCACGGGTCTGCTCGACCGCGGCATGTACCTCGCCTGCGTCGGCGAGGCGGACGTGCTGCACGAGCGCCCGGCCGGGGCCGCGCGGCACGCACACGTACCCGGAGGCGATCACGGCCTGCAGGTCGCGGGTCGGAGGAATGTGCAGAAGGAAGTCCTCGCACAACTCGAGTGGCGTCGGCACGAGCGCAGGTTACAAGCGGTCGGCGAAGAGCTGGATCTCACCGTGGCGTTCGAAGCCCAGGCCGTCGAGAACGGGCGCCGACATCGGACCGGCCTGCACGACGAGGAGCGGCGTCCCCCGCGCGACTGCGTGCTCCCAGCGCGCCCGCACGAGCGCGCGGTAGGCGCCGCGTCCGCGCGCATCGGGTAGGACGGCGCCGCCCATCAAGGCGACGCCCTCCTCCATGTCGATGCCGCGGCCGAACCCGATCGGGCGCTCGTCGATGAACGCAGCCCAGTGATGTGCCGTGCCAGCGGCGTGCTCCTCGTCGAATCGCTCCACCTCGACGGCGCGGCGCCTTGCGCGCTCGTCCGCCGGGATCTGCCAGACCTCCCAGTCGACCGCCACCGCGTCGAGGTACTGCGCCGCCGTCTCGATCGCGCGCACCTCGATCTGCGGCGCCTCCGGCGGTGCCGCCGCGCACGTCATGCCGGTCAGCACCGGCTCGTCGTCCGGCACGAGCCCGAGACCGAGCAACCCGGCGGCGAGGGAGGGCCGCACCGACCAGCCGACCCACCATTCGACAAGCGGGATGTCCCGGCGCCGGGACTCCGCCCGCGCCCACTCGAGGTTCGGCTCGCGAATGTCGAGCACCCATGCGTTGTTCGGGCCGGCAACGTAGGTGTAGTCGTCCGTCACGACGGTTTCGTAGGAGGGACGCGGCAAGAGGTACATCCCGGTGTTCTCTGCGAGTTGCGCGGGCGTGGCCATCCTGACGACGCTACCGCGCTACGCTCCCCCATGACATTCGAGGAGGACCCATGACCGACGTCGTAGACGCCCCAGCAGCAGTCAAGCCGATCAATCACTGGATCTCGGGCCAGGCCTACGCCGGGCAGTCCGGGCGTTCGGGGCCGGTGTTCAACCCGGCGACGGGTGAGCAGTCGGGAGCCGTCGACTTCGCGACGGTCGAGGAAGTCGACAAGGCAGTTCAGGCCGCGAAGCAGGCGTTCCCCGCGTGGCGCGCAACGTCGCTCGCGAAGCGCGCGGAGTTGTTTTTCGCGATCCGCGAGCTCTTCCACGAGCAACGCGAGGAGATCGCGAAGTTCCTGACGCGCGAGCACGGCAAGGTGCTCTCCGACGCGATGGGCGAGGTGACGCGCGGGCTCGAGGTGATCGAGTTCTGCTGCGGCCTGCCGCACCTCTTGAAGGGCGGCATGACCGAGCAGGCCTCGACGGGTGTCGACGTCTATTCGATCCGCCAGCCGCTCGGCGTCGTCGCCGGCATCACGCCGTTCAACTTCCCGGCGATGGTCCCGATGTGGATGTGGGCGCCCGCGCTTGCCGCCGGCAACACGTTCGTCCTCAAGCCTTCGGAGAAGGATCCGTCCGCGTCGTTCTTCACCGCCGAGTTGCTCAAGCGGGCCGGCGTCCCGGACGGCGTCTTCAACGTGATCAACGGTGACAAGGTGGCCGTCGATGCGATCCTCGAGCACCCGGAGATCGCGGCGGTCTCGTTCGTCGGTTCGACGCCGATCGCGAAGTACGTCTACGAGACGGCGACGCGCAACGGCAAGCGGTGCCAGGCGCTCGGCGGCGCGAAGAACCACATGATCGTGCTCCCCGATGCCGACATCGACATGGCGGCCGACGCCGCGGTCTCGGCTGCGTACGGCTCTGCGGGCGAGCGCTGCATGGCCGTTTCGATGGTCGTCGCGGTCGGTGATGCAGCCGACGCGTTGATCGAGGCGATCAAGGTGCGCATCCCGAAGGTCAAGGTCGGTGACGGGATGGACGCCTCGAGCGAGATGGGCCCGCTGATCACGCGCGAGCACCGCGACAAGGTGGCGTCGTACATCGGCGCCGACGAAGGCGCGACCGTCGTTGTCGACGGCCGTGACGGCGCACCCGAGGACGGGTTCTTCCTCGCGCCCACGCTGATCGACGACGTGAAGCCCGGGATGAAGGCCTACGAAGACGAGATCTTCGGGCCGGTGCTCGGCGTCACGCGCGTCGCGACCTACGACGAGGCGGTCAGCCTGATCAACGAGAACCCCTACGGCAACGGCACCGCCATCTTCACCCGCGACGGCGGCGTCGCCCGCCAGTTCCAGTTCGAGGTGCAGGCGGGCATGGTCGGGATCAACGTCCCGGTCCCGGTGCCTGTCGCCTACTACTCCTTTGGCGGCTGGAAGGCCTCGCTGTTCGGCGACCGGCACATCTACGGGCCTGAGGGGATCGACTTCTACACCCGCTCCAAGGTCGTCACCGCGCGCTGGCCCGATCCGGCCACTTCGCAGGTCGACCT
>JANMWB010000050.1:0-2911 GCA_031393705.1 Thermoleophilia bacterium
TTGCGGACGAGCACTTCGCCGTCGGCAAGCTCGGCATCGTCGGTCTCGCGCAGCTCGAAGTCCGTCTCCTGCGGCACACCCTGCGGCAGCGCGGCGAGGACAACTTCGCGCGTCACGATGACGCGACCGGGATGTCGGGGATGAACCCCTCGTCCTGCAGCAGCTCTCGCGCCTCCTCGAGCGACAGGTCCTCGGGCGGAATCACCGCGTCCGACGGGGAGAGGTCGTCGTCCGCGAGCTTCACTCCCTGCTCGCGCACCGCGTCGGCCAGCGCCTGCAGCCCGGTCCAGAGAGCGCGCTCGTCACCGTCCGTTACGGCCTTCCCGACCTCGGCGTCCAGCTCGTTCAGCCGTGCGATCAGCGAGTCGTCGACCCGGAACTGTCCCTCTCCGAGGAGACGCACGATCACTTGGCTTCCTCACCTTCGATCGCCTTCGGTGCCTCGCCGCTGCCGAGCTCCGCCTTCAGCTTCGCGAGCTCGTCGTCGACCTGGCCGCCCTGCGAGATCTGAGAGAGCTGCCGATCGATGTCGTCGCCCGAGGAGGTGAGGTCAGTGAGTGCGCCCGACGCGGTCAGCTCGTCAATCGCGTTCGCGCGCGCCTGCATCTGCTCGGTCTTGTCCTTCGCGCGCTGCACCGCGAGCCCGACGTCTGCCATCTGCTCGCCGATACCGGTCGCCGCCTCGCCGATCCGGACCTGCGCCTCGGCGGCCGAGTACTGCGCCTTGATCACTTCCTTTTGCGTGCGGAAGGCCTCGACCTTCGCCTGCAGCGTGCGCTCGCCCTCGATCAGCTTCTGCTGTTGCCCTTCGAGCTGCTGACCCTGCTGCATGATCCCGTCGAGCTGCGCCTGCACCGCTGCCTTGCGGGTGAGCGCCTCGCGAGCGAGATCCTCGCGATTCGCCTTTAGCGCATCGCGCGCCTGGCCGTCCAGCTTGTCGACCTGTTGCTGCATGCTCGTGTACTGCAGCTCGAGGCGCTTCTTGGCCGTGGTGACATCAGCGATTCCGCGCTTGACGTTCTGAAGCTGGCGCAGTTGCTCCTCGTAGGAGTAGTCGAGCGTCTCGTTGGGATTTTCGGCGCGGTCGAGCGCCTTCGAAAACTTCGCTTTGAAGATGAGGCTCAGGCGAGCCATCAGGCCGGGCATTCTGCTTTCTCCTCGCTTCGGGTTCGCGGTCTTGAGGTGTGCAGTTAGCCTAACGACGTGCTGGTCGCCGTGAGCATGCATGACCGTTATCTCTCGAATGCGTATCTGGTCGCAGACGAGGAGGGCGGCGCGGCCGTCTTCGTGGATTCGGGCGCCCCGTTGGAGCCGCTGCTACAGGCGGCGAAGGAATGGCGGGTCGAGCCGTCGCACGTCCTGCGTACCCACGCCCACCCCGACCACGTCGAGCACGAGGACGAACTGGGCCTGCCGGTCGTCCGCGAGGCGCTGCAGGTCGGTGGTCTGGACGTCGAAGCAACTGCGACTCCCGGCCACTCCGAGGACATGGTCTGCTTCGTCGTGAACGGCGAGCTCGTCTTCTCCGGCGACACGCTCTTCAAGGATGCCGTGGGTGGCGGCGACTACGAGCGCGTGCGGCATTCGGTGATGGACGTCTACATGGCGATGCCGCACGAGCGGCGCGTGCTGCCGGGACACACCGACGAGACGACGATCGGCCGCGAATGGGAGGAGAACCCGTTTGTCCGCGTCTGGCGTGGCGTCGAGCCGGAAGGCACCGACCGCGTCCGCGTTTCCGGGCGCGACGCGACGCTGATCGTGTGGTCGCCGGACTACGACGGCAAGGGCAAGGCGTGGGTGCGCTGGCCGGACGGCACCGACGCGATCGTCGGCGGCTCTCGGGTAGAAAGAGACTGATGGAGATCATCGACCCGCGTATCGAGGAGTACGTCGAGCGGTTGACGACGCCGCACGAGCCGTTGCTCGCCGAACTCTCGGAGGAGACGGCGCGCGAGCTCGGGATGCCCCAGATGCTCACAGGTCCCGTGGCCGGCCGCTTCCTCGAGTTCCTCGTCTGGATCGGGCAGCCGAAGCGCGTCGTCGAGATCGGGACGTTCAGCGGCCACTCGGCGCTCTCGATGGCCGCGGCGCTACCGGAGGGTGGGCGCATCGACGCGTGCGAGATCGACCCGAAGCGCGCAGCGTTCGCTCAGCGCTACTTCGACCGCTCGCCACACGGCTCGAAGATCACGCTCCACGTCGGCCCGGCCCTCGAAACGCTCGAACAGCTCGAAGGCACACTCGACTTCGTGTTCATCGACGCGGACAAGGAGGGCTACGTCGACTACTACGAGGCCGTGCTGCCGCGGCTTTCCGAGCGCGGCCTGATCGTCGCCGACAACACGCTCTGGAGTGGCCGCGTCGTCGAGGATGCCTCGCCGATCGCCACGTTCAACGAGCACGTCGCCGCCGATCCACGCTCCGCCCAGGTGATCCTGAGCGTCCGCGACGGCATGACCCTGATCCGCCGGGCGTAGTTCCAACAGGAGAGTGACGTAGAGGTACCTCTACGTCACTCTCCTCTCCAAGGCCCTGTCCGAAAGGGACGGTAGGTTGGCGCGGTGCGCCTGATCGTTGCCCGCTGCGAGGTCACCTACTCCGGCCGCCTGAACGCGTTCCTGCCGGAGTCGACCCGGTTGCTGATGGTCAAAGAGGACGGGGCCGTCCTGGTTCATGCGGACGCGGGGGGCTACAAGCCGTTGAATAGCGACTTGTCGATCGGCAGTCAAGCCGCGCATCTCTAGGACCGCCTTTCACCATCGGAGTGCGGCGAGATCCTGCGCTCGACCGTAAGGACGCTCCGCAGGCGAGAATCTCGATTCGCGTTCCGCCGCCAGGCGTAAGGACGGTCGCCCATGCTTCGCTCGACACGCCCGAGCCGGTCATGGATGATCGAGCTGACCCTCGA
>JANMWB010000066.1:0-29514 GCA_031393705.1 Thermoleophilia bacterium
GTGAACGCCTGCGGGAAGTTCCCGAGCAGCCGCCGCTCCTCCGGGCTGTATTCCTCCGAGAGCAGCCCGAGGTCGTTCGAGACGGCGAGCAGCTTCTCGAACAGCGCGCGCGCCTCGTCGTCGCGCTCAAGCATCAGCAACGCATCGACGAGCCAGAACGAGCACGGGAGGAACACACCCTCGCCGCTCGGCAGGCCATCCACGGATTGCTGAGTCCGATACCGCTCGACGAAGCCGTCGCGTGTCAGGTCTCGCTGGACCGCCTCGACGGTCCCGATCACCCGCGGGTCATCGGGCGGCAGGAAACCAACCAGGGGGATCAATAGCGTCGACGCGTCGAGCTCGTTGGAGCCGTACGACTGCGTGAAGCTGTTCAACTCGACGTTGAAGCCCTCTCGGCAGACTTCCTCGTGGATCTCCGCGCGTATGCGCCGCCAGCGGTCGACGGGGCCCGGGCGGTCCCAGCGCTCGACCGCTTCGACGGCACGGTCGAACGCAACCCAGGCGAGTACCTTCGAGTGCGTGAAGTGGCGCCGCGGGCCGCGCACCTCCCAGATGCCTTCGTCCGGTTGGTCCCAGGCGCCCTCGAGGAACTCCATCACGTTTTGTTGCAGCGCCCACGCGTGGTCGTCCCGGGCGAGCCCATGGCGTCGCGCTTCGTGCAGCGCGTCCATCATCTCGCCGTAGGTGTCGAGCTGGAACTGCTCGTGCGCCGCGTTCCCGATGCGCACGGGGCGCGAGCCTGCGTAACCCGGTAGCCAGTCGAGCTCGAACTCCGGGATGCGACGTTCACCCGCGACGCCGTACAGGATCTGCATCTTTGCCGGGTCGCCGGCGACCGCGCGCAGCAGCCAGCCGCGCCACGCTCGGGCTTCGTCGCTGAAGCCGGCGTTCATCATCGCGTACAGCGTGAACGTCGCGTCGCGCAGCCACGAGTAGCGGTAGTCCCAGTTGCGCACGCCGCCGATCTGCTCCGGCAGCGAGGTCGTAGGTGCCGCGACAATCGCACCGGTTGGTTCGTAGGTCAGCGCCTTCAGCACGAGCAATGACGTGCGTACAGCCGACGGATAATCGCCCTCGTACCCGCAGCCGTCCATCCAGTCGCGCCAGGTCGATTCCGTCGAGGCGAGCGCCTCCTCCGCATCGACCGTGTCCGGCGGTTGCTCAGCCGAAGGGAACCACGTGAGCACGAACGGCACGCGATCACCCTTGCGCACCGTGAACTCGGCGGCGTGGGTCATCGCGTCCGCATCGAGCACGACCGGCGTTCGCAGCACGAGCGCGTCGGGGCCTGCGATCGCAACAAGTGTCTGGTCGTCGGTGTGCCTCACCCACGGGACGACGGAGCCATAGTCGAAACGCATCACGAGCTCGGTGCGCATGTCGACGTAGCCGTCGAGACCTTCGACGATGCGCACGATGTCCGGCTTGGTCTCGCGTTGCGGCATGAAGTCGATCAGGCGCACACGACCTGTCGCGGTCTGCCACTCGCTCTCGAGGATCAGCGTGTCCTCGCGGTAGCGCCATTCCGTTGCGTGACCGCCGGACGCCGGTGCGATCAGCCAGCGGCCGTGGTCGGACGAGCCGAGCAGCGCGCTGAAGACCGAGCCGGAGTCGAACCGCGGCAAGCAGAGCCAGTCGACCGACCCCGAGCGGCCGATCAGCGCCACGGTCTGCAGGTCGCCGACGATCGCGTAGTCCTCGATCCGCTCAGGCACGACTAGCGATTCTCGATCTCGAGGGCGAAGGCCGGCATGCGCTTTCCGACTGCCCGGTTGAACTCGTCGCAATACTTGTCCGGGTCATCGAGGCTGCGCGCGTAGTAGTCGCGCAGGTCGGCCAGGATCTCGGTGCCCGTCTCGACCGCGTCGACATAGTCGCCGTACAGCTCCTCGGCCTCGTCGCGCCCAGCACGGTTGTAGGCGTCGAGGCGATCCTTCGCCTCTTCAACCACGTGAGGATGATCACGGACGAACAGGTCAAGCTGCGCGTCGATCACCTCCGCGAAGCGCGCCCGCCGGAACATTCAGCCGAGCTCCCGGTAGAGCTCGAGGTGGCGGGCAGCAGATGCGTCCCACGTGAGCTCGCGCCGCGCACGGTCTGCACCTGCGCGGGCGGCCGCGAGCGCATCGCTGTCGTCGAGCAGCTCGCGCACGGCTTCGGTCAGCGCCTCGACGTCGCCGGCGGGGACGACCCGTCCCGCGCCGAATGCGCGAATCGGCTCGCCGAGGCCCG
The DNA here is from genome assembly GCA_031393705.1 of Thermoleophilia bacterium. Lineage (GTDB taxonomy): Bacteria > Actinomycetota > Thermoleophilia > Gaiellales > Gaiellaceae > PALSA-600. The sequence goes on from JANMWB010000066.1 coordinate 2,236, forward strand.
CCACGTCGTAGACGACGGCGGGGACGCCGGCTCCGAGCGCCTGCAGCAGCGCCCCCGACTGGTCGAGCTCCGCGCGGTAGGGAAAGACGGCGACGGTCGACTCGGAGAGAGCACGGTCGAGCTCGGCCTGCGGGAGGTACCCGAGCCGCCACTCGACGCGCTCGGCGCCGCGGAGGCCATCGAGCGGCATCGCGGGGTCGCCCGCGACGAGCAGGCGCGTGTCGGGTAGTCGACGGGTTGCCTCGATCGCATCGGGCAGACCCTTGTACGGACGGATCACGCCGAGTGAGAGCAGCGTTCGTCCGTCGTCGGCGCGTGTCGCCGCGCTGGGGTAGACAGGGTGGGGGATGACGCGCGCATCGATGCCAAGCTCGCCGAGCGTCTCGCGCCCGCGCTCGGAATGCACCACGACACGGTCGAACCGCTTGAGCAGCCGCCGCCAGAGGTCCCGGCGCGACGAGGTGCGACGCGGGAACAGATCGTGCGCGGTGAAGACGGACGGCGAGCGAAAACGGAGGCGCACATCGGCCTGCGGGAGCGCGAGCCACTGGAGGTGGAGCACATCGGCGCGCGCGAGGGAGAGCGCGCGCATCACCTCGAGGTGCTCGAGCGCCTTCAACGGCAGGCGCAGGCGCGACCGCTTGAAGAGGCGAGACGACAGTGGATAGAAGCGCTCGCTTCGGCGGTAGCCGTCCGGCTCGGGCAGGTCGCCGAACCGGAAACGGGACGTCGCAAGCTCCACCTCGGCGCCCGAGCGCGCCAGGGCAGCGGCAAGCTCGTGGTCGTACCAGGGCGTGAACGCCGGTGGATCGGCAAGCAGCACGCGCACGGCAGTAGCGTAGTTACGTGCTGATCCGGAGCTGGAACCTCTTTCACGGCAACAGCGTCCCACCGCAACGGGGGGAATTCCTCGACGAGATGCTCCGGCTCGTCACGGTCGACGACCCCGACGTTGTGTGCCTGCAGGAGCTACCGGCGTGGGCGCTCGGACGTTTCACGGCCGGCGACCTGGCCGCTCGGCCGAAGATCGGCCCGCTCCCGATTTCGGCAGAGGTCGGTCACCGTCTCACCGAGTTGAACAACGGCCTCCTGCGGTCGGCGTTCTCCGGGCAGGGCAATGGGATTCAGGTCTCGCCCCGCCTGCGTGTTCTCGCGCACGACACGCTCACCCTCAATCCGCGCCGCTTCCGCGCCACCCAGTCGCGCGCGCTCGGCCTCGGCCCTGTCGCGCGGCTCGGCTGGGCGAGAGAACGGCGGATCGTCCAGGCGCTTCGCGTAGCAGCGCCGGACGGTCGCACGTTCCTCGTCACGAACATGCACTGCACGAGCTATCCGGCCGACGAGCGGCTTGCGGATGCCGAGCTGCTCCGCGCTGCGTGGTTCGCGGTCTCGACGGCCGCACCCGAGGACGTCGTCGTGCTGGCGGGCGACTTCAACGTACGCGCAGAGCGGTCGCGGACGCTGCGCGACCTGTCGGGCCCGGAGTGGGGGTTCTCGGAGCCAGGCCCGGGGATCGACCACATCCTCGTGCGCGGAGCGACTGCAGGCCCGTTGCGGCGCTGGCCGGACGCGCAGCGTCAGCACGGCGACCGCCTCCTCTCCGACCACGCGCCGGTCGAGCTCGAGATCGCATGAACTGGTCGCAGGCACGCACGCGTTTCCCGGTGCTCGAACGGTTCGCCTACTTGAATGCAGGCACGTTCGGGCCGCTCTCGCGGGCCACGCTCGACGCGGAAGGCGAGCTACGGCGCTGGGAAGGGGAGCACGGTCGCGGCGGCAAGGCGTACTTCGAGGCGATGCTCGAGCGCCGCGACCGCGTGCGCGTGCTGCTCGCAGATCAGCTCCGCGTGCCGCACGACCACATAGCGTTGACCGACTCGACGACGAGCGGCGTGCAGATCGTTGTGTCAGGGCTCGGCCTCGGCGAAGGCGACGAGGTGGTGACGACCGACGCGGAGCACTTCGGGCTGACCGGCCCGCTCGTTGCCTCCGGTGCGACGCTGCGGATCGCGCGCGTGCGGGATGCGCCCGTGGCCGACGTCTACGAGTTGATCCGCGCCCAGGTCACCTCACGCACACGGCTGATCGCGACGTCCGCCGTCTCTTGGATCGACGGGAAGGTGTTCCCGTGGCGTGAGCTGCGAGCCGCAACGAATGTGCCGGTGCTGATCGACGGCGCCCAGGCAGCGGGCGCGATCGACGAAGACGCTTCGGCGGCCGACTTCTACACGGTCAGTGCGCAGAAGTGGCTGTGCGGCCCCGACGCTACCGGTGCGCTCTTCGTGCGCGAGCCCGACGCACTGCCGGCGCGGTTGATCGCCTACCCGAGTGCTGCGAGCTACGACATCGCCGCGGGCACCTGGGAGCCGAAGCCGGGCGCGGCGCGCTTCGACCGGACGTTCACCCCTGCGTCGTCGCTCGCCGGGCTCGAGGCAGCGCTCGCCGATTTGCCAGCAGGGCGCTTCGAGCGGGCGCGCGAGCTGACGGAGCGCTGTCGAGAATTACTGCTCGAGCGCGGCTACGACGTGATGACGGAAGCGGCCCAGGCGACGCTCGTCGCGTTCCGGCCGCACGGCGATCCCACCGAAGCAGTTGCTGCGCTGTACGAGCACGGTGTCGTATTGCGGGAGCTGCCGGACACCGGCCTGCTGCGTGCTTCGGTCGGCTGGTGGAACGACGACAGCGACCTCGAGCGCCTCGTCGAGGGGCTCGCTGCGCTGAGGCCTTAGGCCAGCGGCACGTTCAGCGAGCCATCGAGGCAGTCGGCGAGGTAGAGCGCTGTGCCGGGGTCGCCCGTCCAGAGTGTGTAGCGGCCGCGCCCGAACTGCTCGCGTGCGCGATCGACCTGCGCGATGGAATGCATCGCGAACGCGCGCGCACGATCGAGCCAGAGCTCGTCGCCGGTGCGCGCGAACAACGCAAGAAACGCGTAGCCGTTCCCGGCGGTGCCGTGGCAGAGGTTCGCTCCCTTCGTCAACGGGCCGGCGAGCCACGTGAGCTCGCCTCCTGCGAGCAGCAACCGTTCGTGTTCGTCGTCCCCGGGCGCGATGCCCGCGAGCGACGCGACGATGCCGGGCGCGCCGTGACACCACTGCACGCGGATCTGGCCGCGCGGGGACATCAGGCCGTCCTGCGACATATCGGGCGGCCAGTTCGCGAGCCCGTCCTCCTCGACGGCATAGCGGCGAACCGCGGCGGCAGCTCGTCGATGCAGCTCGTCGTCGGCGTGGAGAGACAGCGCGAGCACGCAGCCGGCGAACCCGTGAGCGGGGCCGGTGAGCTGGTCGACGTTTCCGTAGAGCCGCTGCGTCCAGAGGTCAGACTCCGGATCCCACTCACCGCGCAGCCACGCGGCGCTGTCGCGCCAGAGCTCGAGCCACCTCGCCTCACCGCTGAGCTCGTGCATCGCGCCGGCGGCGAGCATCGTGCCGGGGCTGCCCCACATCAGCTCGCGCCGCTCGTCGCGGCTGTTCGCGCGGATCAGCGTCTCGAGCCGATCGGCGTTCTCCGCCGAAGGCGCCAGCCGTTGCAGCACGAGCCGGATCCCCGTTTCGCCCATCCAGAGGCTCCGCTCGTGATCGTAGTCGGGCCAGTCGGGCTCGTACGGCCGCTCGAGAGACGGGATGTAGTCGCGGCGCAACTCCACCAGGCCGCGTCCCTGCAACGCACTGAGCGCCTGGACGACGCCCGCTCCGCCGAGGTAGATCGTGCGGAAACGGCGCTCGTCGTCACTCGGGCTCTCGCTGTCGACAGGGTGAGTCGGCCAACCGTCGTCGAATGCATCTTCAGTGTCGGCGACAATGGCGCTGATCGCGGTACGAATGCGAACTGCATCCCACTCATCGGCGATCAGCGCCTCGTGAACGGCGGGATCGAAGAGCACCGTCAACGCTACGCGGCTTCGGAACGCAGGCCGAGCTCGGACGCGATCGGCTGCATCGCCTCGACGACGTTCGCGATGTGCTGATCGAGCTCGAGCCCGAGCAGTTCCGCGCCCTCGTAGACGTCCTCGCGCGACACACCCGCCGCGAACGACGGCTGCTTCAGCTTCTTCTTGACCGACTTCGGCTCGAGCCCTTCGAGCCCGGTCGGCCGTACCAGTCCGCACGCGTGCACGAAGCCAGAGAGCTCGTCGCACGCGAAGAGCGCCTTCTTGAGCGGCGTGTCGCGCGGCACCGACAGGTGGTTGGCGTGCGAGAGGACGGCGTCGATCACCTCGTCCGGATAGCCCTCCTCGCGCAGGATCGGCGCGCCGTCCTGCGGGTGCTTGTCGAGTGTGGGGTGCATCTCATAGTCGAAGTCGTGGAGCAGCGCGGTGACGCGCCAGAGCTCCTCGTCCTCGCCGAGCTTGCGGGCATACCAGGCCGTCGAGGCCTCCACGGCGAGCGCATGGCGCAGCAGCGCCTCGCTCTTCGTGTAGCGGGTGAGCGTTTCCCAGGCCTGTTCGCGGGTCGGATTCACGGTGGGGCTAGCATAGTGCGGCTCGTGTCCTCGACCATCGTCAGACCCGCATCGGACTCCTTCGTGATCGAGGGCGGCCACCCGCTCTCCGGTCGGCTGCGGGCATCCGGCAACAAAAACGGTGCACTGCCGATCCTCGCTGCGTGCCTGTTGACGGACGAGCCGGTGACGCTGTCGAACCTGCCGCGCATCCGAGACGTCGAGACGATGCTGGACCTGCTCTCCCAGCTCGGCGCGGAAGCGGAGTGGACCGGGCCGAACGAAGCGCGCATCCACGCGCAGGAGATCTCGCACGAGGTCGACGAAGTGCTCGCCAGCCGCATCCGTGCGTCGTTCTTGCTCACGGGGCCGCTGCTCGCGCGGCTCGGACGCGCGAGTGTCCCGCCGCCCGGCGGCGACGTGATCGGCCGACGGCGGCTCGATCCGCACATCCATGCATTCGCCGAGTTGGGCGCGGGCTTCGAGCTCGGAGAGCGGTACGAGCTGAGCGGCACGCTGCGCGGCGCGCACATCCACCTCGACGAAGCGTCGGTCATGGCGACGGAGAACGCCGTCATGGCGGCGACGCTGACCCCCGGCAAGACGATGATCTCGAACGCGGCGAGCGAGCCGCACGTCCAGGATCTCTGCAGGTTCCTCTCGTCGATCGGCGCGAAGATCGACGGCGTGGGCTCGAACGTGTTGCACGTCGCGGGTGTCGAGCGCCTCTTCGGCGGCTCGTACTCGATCGCGCCCGAGCACATCGAGGTCGGAAGCTTCATCGGGATGGCTGCCGTGACCGGCGGCGACATCACGATCGACGGGATCGCGCCAGACGACTTGTGGCCGATCCTGCCCGTCTTGCGCCGCCTCGGCATCGAAGTCGAGCTGGGCGAGGACTGGGTGCGCGTGCCGCCCGACCAGGAGCTCGTGGTCGTCGACGACCTCGGCGGCGCGATCCCGAAGGTCGAGGACGGGCCGTGGCCTGCGTTCCCCGCCGACCTCACGTCGATCGCCGTGATCGTCGCAACGCAGGCAAAGGGCACGGTGCTGATCTTCGAGAAGATGTTCGAAAGCCGGTTGTTCTTCGTCGACAAGCTCGTGTCGATGGGTGCGCGGATCATCCTCTGCGACCCGCATCGCGTTGTCGTCACGGGGCCTGCGAAGCTCTACGGCCAGCGGATGTCGAGCCCCGACATTCGCGCCGGCATGGCGATGGTGATCGCTGCGCTCTGCGCGGAAGGCACGTCGACGATCGGCGACGCCTACCAGATCGACAAGGGCTACGAACGCATTGACGAGCGCCTGCGCGCGCTCGGCGCGCACATCGAACGCGTCGAGGGCTAACTAGGGCCGGGAGCGCTTCGCCTTCTTGGCGGCTGCGTGAACTTTCCCCTTGGCGGTTTTCGCTTTCGTCACTACGACGGGCCTCAAGAGCGTCGGGGCGGGCACACCGTTCGCATGCTGCACGGCGGCGGCAACGTTGATCGTCCCGAACGCGAGGTCGTTCGTCCATCTGCCCTGGCCGGCGGCCGTCGCCTCGAGCGTTGCGGCGACACCGGCGGCGTCGAGATTGGGGTTCGCCGCCCACACGAGGGCCGCCGCGCCGGCTGTTTCAGGAGCTGCGTACGACGTCCCGCTGCCGTAGCCGTACGGGCCGTTGGCGTTCGGCGTTGCGACGGGCGTAAAGAACCCGCTCGCGACGCCGGTTGCGAGCGCGCCGAGCACGTCCACACCCGGTGCAAGCACATCGACGTACGTGCCGGTGGTCGAGAATGGAGCCCGTGCGCCCAGCGCATCGGAGGCTCCCACGACGAGGCCCGAAGCGCCGATCAGCGCCGCCGGGAACACGGTCGGGTTGCCCTGCTCGGCGGAGTTGCCCGCGGCCGCGACGAGCAGGACGCCACGTTGTGTCGCGTAGTCGATCGCACTGCGCTCGACCTGCGAGGTCTGAGCGCCACCGATGCTGAGGTTGATGATGTTCGCGCCGTGGTCGACGGCCCAGATGATTGCGGTCGCTTCGTCGAGATCGGTGAACGCGACGCCGCCGCGGTTGGCCTGGACGATCATGAGCCGTGCCTCGCCGCCGAAGCCCGACATCCCGGTCGCGTCGGAGATCGATCCGGCGGCCAGCGACGCAACGAACGTTCCGTGCCCGACGGAATCGTGCACCGCGGTGCCGGCGGTTGCCACGTTCCAAGTCACCGGGCTCTTCGCGGCGATGCTCGGTGCGAGCACGTCGGCGCCAGTGTCGACGACCGCGATCGTGATGCTGCGCGCGGCCTGTTGCACCCACGCAGGTACGAGGTCCGCGTGGACCGCGTTCCACTGCCACTCCGGCACTGCGAGGCCGGCGTAGACCGGGATCGCAGGAGCATCGGCCTGGATGCGGGGGACGATGCGCTCGGCGAAGCGGATCCCGGGGCGGGAGCGAAGCGCCTGCTCGGCGCGGGCGTCTCGTAGCCGAACCTCAGCGGTGCGCAGTGCGGTGATGCGGGAGAGGACGCGCAACCCGTGCAGCGCCGCAGGCGTGCGGTAGCCGACCGTGACAATCCGGTCTGCCGTCGCGATCGGCACGACACACAACGCCGCCACCGTCGCCGCAATGCAGCTCAGGCCCTTCGTCCCCAATTCCCCGTACCTCCCGCTCTCAACGTAACCCGAAAGGGGTAGAAGGACATAGGCCGTTCGGCCCATCGTTGTAAGTCAGGTTCGCGGTAGATGTACGCTCCGGCGCGATGACGGAGACCCAGACCGGAGTGCGAGTCGAGCTGGCGCGCGAGGGCGCCGCCAACGTTGCGACGGGCCTGCCGGTGCTCGACCACCTGGTGGGCGAACTGGCGCGCGCAGCGCGGTTCAAGCTGTCACTCGAGGTGGCCCCGGGCAGCACGGACGAAGCAGTCGCGGCAGCCGGCCGGGCGCTCGGCGCCGCGCTCGGCGAGAGGCTCACGGCAAATGCCGGGAATGGGTGGGCGCTGGTCCCGGCCGACGAGGCGCTCGCCTCGGCGGCGCTGGAACGTGACGCCCGCCCCCGGTTCGTGACCAACGTCGATTTTTCGGGCCAGCGCGTCGGCGGGCTCGCGACGGATGTTGCGTCGACATTTCTGCAGGAGCTGGCGGTCGCGGCCGGACTGAACCTGCACGTGCGGCTCGTCGAGGGAACGGAACCCCAGCACGTGCTCGCAGCGATCTTCAAGGCGGTGGGCGCCGCGCTCGGCCAGGCCTGCCGTCCCGTCCCCGAGAACTAAGGAGACCCAATGAGCAAAGACGTCGTTCGTACCGAAGCAGCACCGGCGCCGTTCCAGGGCGCGCCGTACTCGCAGGCAATCAAGGCAGGCGGCTTTGTCTTCGTGTCGGGACAGCTCGCGCTGCAGCCCGGTCACAAAGAGCTGATGGGCGGCGAGATCGGCGCGCAGACGGAGCAGGCGTTCGCAAACCTGCGCGCGATCCTCGAAGAGGCAGGCAGCTCACTCGACCAGCTCGTCAAGACGACGGTGTTTCTCCAGAACCTCGACGACTTCGCAGGGATGAACGAGGTGTACGCGAAGCACGTCGGTTCGACGCCGCCCGCGCGGTCGACCGTCGAGGTAGCCAAGCTGCCTTCGGGCGCGCTGGTTGAGATCGAGGCGATCGCACTCGTCTAATGAGAGGCTTGATGTGGATTTGCGTGCTTGCGGGGATGGCTCAGACCAAGCAGGTCGCACGGGTCGGGCGCAGGGCATAGCGGTGCCTACGTTCAAGCCCGAACCGGGCGAGATGCGCCGCGTCTGAGCCACCAGCCGTGAGTGCGAAAAATCCACGTCAAGCCTCTCTGGTTGAGGATTACGTCCGCTCGCTCGGGTTGGACGCGTACGTCGTCGGCGGTGCCGTGCGCGACGAGTTGCTCGGGCACGAGTCGAAGGACGCGGACTTTCTCGTCCCGAGTGTTGACATCGAAGGGCTGCGGGCCGCGCTCGAGCCGCACGGACGGACCGAAGAGCTGGTCGTCGCGGGGCGGCCCGTGGGCGTGCGCTTCTACCCGCGCGATGCCGAGCTGCGGAAACAGGTGCCCGCAGGGATCGAGCTGGCCCCGCCGCGCCGCGAAGTCTCGACCGGCCCCGGCCGTCACGACTTCGAGATCGTCGTCGACCCGTCGGCCTCCGTCGAGGACGACCTCAACCGTCGTGACTTCACGATCAACGCGATCGCCCGCCATTTGTCCGACGGGGCGATCGTCGACCCGCACAACGGACGGGAAGACCTCGAGCGCCGCATCTTGCGCACGGTGACGCCGAACAGCTTCGCGGAGGATCCACTTCGACTCGTACGCGGATTGCGCTTCGTGTCGCAGCTCGACCTCGATCCGGACGAGCAGACGCTCGCGCAGATGCGAGAGGAGGCGGAGAGCGTGACCCACGTCTCCGGTGAGCGCATCGGAGGCGGCCTTGCCGCCGACGGAATGGGTGAGCTCTCGAAGCTGCTGATGGGCAAGCACCCGGCGAAGGCACTGCGTCTCGCGCGCGACACGGGTGTGCTTGTGCACCTGCTGCCGGAGTTCGAGCGGGCGGTCGGCTTCGAGCAGGAGAGTCGCTATCACGACATGACCGTCGACGAGCACACCTTCGAGGTCGTGCAGGCCGCCGCGAAGGCAGGCGCGCCCCTGCGCGTGCGTCTCGCCGCTCTGTTCCACGATCTCGGCAAACCGCACGTCGCGTGGCGCGGGACGGACGACCGCCTCCACTACTACGCGAAGCCCGGGTACGCGACCCACAGCCACGAGCAGGTGAGCGCACAGCTCGCCGAGGCGGCTCTCGAGCGTCTCCGCTATCCGACCGAGCTGCGCCAGCGCGTTGTTCGGATCGTGCGCGCGCACATGCTCGATCCAGGCCGTGCGGACGAAGTGCGCGCGCGCCGGCTGTTGCTTCGTTACGGCGTCGGGCTCACGTTCGATCTCCTCGACCACAAACGCGCCGACCTGCTCGGCAAGGGCTCCGCGAACGACAAGGACCTCGAGCGCCTACGCGAGTTTCGGAGAGTCGTCGAACGCGAGAAGACGAGTCCGCACCGGTTGCGCGACCTCGCGATCGGCGGCGACGACCTGATCGCCACCGGCTACCAACCCGGCCCTGAGATCGGACGCACGCTGCGCGCGCTGCTTGACGAGGTCGTGCGGGAGCCCGCGGCGAACACGCGTGATCACCTGCTGAAACGGGCGCGTGAGCTCCAGTGAGGTACGAGACCAGCTACGTGATCGTCGCGGGCATCGCGTGGCTTCGCCGTTCGCGCGTCGAGACATCAGACGGCCGAGTCGAGGAAGCAGTGTGGCTTGTCCGATTCGACGGCGAGCAGCCCGTCGCGCGCAAGGGCGTGGCGGGAGACTCGACGATCGAACGCGGCGAGCTCGACGGCGTCTCGTGGGACCTCCGCTGGTCCGAGCTCGCGGCTCCGTTCGAGACCCCACACCGTTTGCTGCGGGGAGTTGCGCCGACGCACCTCGTGACGATGCCCGCGCTCTCGATCAGTGGACGCATCGGCGACCATGTGCTCGACGAGGCGCCGGGCCACGCTGCCCGCCTCTGGGGGAGGCGCCATGCCCAGGCGTGGGGCTGGGCGCACGCGAGCACGGCTGACGGCAGGTGGGCGCACGTGCTGACTGCATCCGCACCGCCGCTCCCGCGCGTGGCGCAACACGCGACGGAGCGCGGCGGCCCCGGCTTCCCGCTCGCACGCTCGAGCGTCGAGCCGCCGCGTGTGACGGTGGGGCCGTACGTGGTGGACGCGCCGGTTGAGACGTTCATCGGGCTTCGGTATCTCGACACCGACGGTTCCGAGCTCTGGTGCTACCACTCCGAGCACGGGCACCTGCGTGGCGCGGGCGTCGACCTGCAGGGTGCTGCGCTGGAGATTGCGGTGCGCGCACCTCTGCCCGGGTGGCGAGTCGAAGCGTGATCTTCTGGGACGAACCGGGGTACGTCGTCGCGTTCACAACGCGCATCGGCGGCGTCAGCGAGGGCGTGTACGCGTCGCTCAACCTGACACGCGGCACCGGCGACGACGCGGACAAGGTCGAGGAGAACCGCCGCCTTGCCTGCGAGGCACTCGACCTGCCCTACGAGCACCTCGCGTTCAACCGCCAGGTGCACTCGCCGACCGTGCACCGCGCCGGACCAGGGACACGCGGTGAGCCGGGCGACGGCCTGTGGACCGACGAGCCGCGCGTACCGCTTCTGGCCATGTCAGCCGACTGCCTGCCGATCGCGATCGTGCGCACCACCGGCCCGCGCGCAATCGCAGTGCTGCACGCCGGCTGGCGCGGCCTCTCGGAGGGTGTGGTCGCCGCAGGCTTGCAAGCGCTGGGCGAGGGCCCGTTTGCCGCGGTCATCGGGCCGGCAATCGGACCGTGCTGCTACGAGGTCGGCCCGGAGGTGTCCGGGCTCTTCGACGACGATCTCACCGTAGGTCGCAAGCTCGATCTCTGGAGCGCGGCCGAGCGCGCGCTCCGCGCGGCCGGAGTCGAACGTGTCGAGCGGGTCGACCTCTGTACGCGCGACTACCCGCAACTGTTCTTCTCGCACCGGCGCGATGGCCACGCCCGCGGCGTCCAGGGAGTCATCGGTGCCGTCGCCTGAGACCATCCGTGAGCGGTTCGCGCGCATCCAGAACGAGGTCGGACCGAACGTGACCGTCGTCGCGGCAACGAAGTACGTCTCGCTCGCCGACATGGCGGCGCTCGTCGAGGCGGGCATCACCGTCGTGGGGGAGAACCGCGCGCAGGACCTCGAGGCGAAGCATGCGGAGTACGGCGACGCGTTTCGCTGGCACTTCATCGGCCAGCTGCAGTCGAACAAAGTGAAGATCGTCAACCGGACGTGCGAGCTCGTTCACTCACTCGATTCGGACTCCGCCGCCCGGCGGCTCGAGGTGCCTGCGCTCGTGCAGGTCAACCTTGCCGGCGAGGACTCGAAAGGCGGGGTCGACCCGCAGGAGATCCCGGCCTACCTCGGCTACGACGTGCGCGGGCTCTCGACCATGCCGCCCGCAGCCTCGACGCCGGAGCAGTCCCGCTCGTGGTTTGCGCGGCTGCGCCAGTTGGCTTCCGAGCACGCCCTGCGGGACCTCTCGATGGGGACGACGCAGGACTACGCGGTCGCCGCCGAAGAAGGAGCAACGTACGTCCGCGTCGGTTCAATCCTGTTTCGCGATTAAGATTCCCTGCAAATGGCTCTCGGAGATCTCTGGTCACGCACGCTCGTCTACTTCGGCATCGCCGAGGAGGACGACGACTGGGAAGACGAGGACGGCTTTATCGCCGAGGAGAGCCTCGAGCAGAGCTACAGCGAGCGGCCGAACGTCAGGCGCCTGACACCTCGCCGGCGGCAGCAGGAGTTCGACGATTGGACAGAGTCGGAGGCCGACCAGCCGACGACCCGGGCACCCGCGATCCGCGCGGCGGCGCGCGTCGAACGGGATCGGGACCGCGGTCGCGTCCGTGACATGCGGCCGCAGATCGAAGCCGTGCCGAACCCGTCGAGCGTGAAGGTGCACCTGGTTTTGCCGCGCAGCTTCAACGATGCGCAGCAGATCGCCGACAAGTACAAGCAGGGGATCCCCGTGATCCTCAACCTCCAGAACGCCGACACCGAGCTGTCGAAGCGGCTGATCGATTTCGCGAGCGGCTTGACCTACGCCCTGAACGGCGGCATGCAGCGTGTCGCCGACAAGGTGTTCCTACTGACGCCTCGGAACGTCGAGGTCTCCGCCGAGCAACGCGCCGCCCTTCTAGAACGCGGCGGCTTCTTCAACCAAGCGTAGGAAAAGCGGCGAACGGCGCGAAGGGTGCGCCATGGTGCTCGACGCCATCTCGCAAGTCGAGCTGTTCGTGAACGTCTTCGTCGGCGTTTACGTCCTAGCGATCCTGGCGTACATCCTCACGTCCTGGGTGCAGCTGCCGTATTCCCTGAAACCGGTCCAGCGCTTCCTCTACGACGTGTGCGAGCCGTACATCCGGTTTTGGCGGCGGATCCTGCCGTTCTCCGCCGGCCCGTTCGATTTCTCGCCGATGGTCGCCGTCCTGGCATTGATCGTGCTCGAGCGGATCGTGTTCGCGATCCTCGGGCGCCTGCACTAAAGGAGGAAGAGGCATGCGGTACACACCCGTTGAGTTGAGGCACGTGAAGATCGGCCGTTCGACGTTCGGCGGCTACCGGAAGCTCGAGACCGAGAAGCTCCTCGAGGACATCGCGGACAGCTTCGAAGAGGTCTGGCGCGATCGGGGTGAGCTCACCGACAAGCTCGAAGACGTCGAGAAGGTGCTCGCCGAGGTCAAGCAGCGCGAGTCGCTGCTCGCATCGACGCTCGTCGCCGCCGAGAAGGCATCGACCGAGATCCGCGAGGCCGCCAAGCGCGAGGCCGAGTTGATCATCGCCGAGGCTCATCAGGACGCACGCTCCGTGACACGCGGCGCCCAGAGTGAGCGCGAACGGCTGTTCACCGAAGTGCGCCGGGTCGAGACGCTGCTCCGCGCCGCGCTCGGCATGGTCGAAGAGACGCGCAACGAGCTGCCCGCGTCGCCAACGGCGGCTCTCGCGGAGCCGCTGCGTGAGCACTGGCCGAAGCGTCAGGACACCCGGGAGTTTCAGGCCATCGAGTCGCCTCAGATCGCGGAGCACCCGAAGCTTCCACCCGTTCAGCCCGTCCGGGATGAGGTGGGCGACGGTCCCGGCACGGCGCGCGACTTCGCCTGGGGGTAGCGCTAACCTGAGCGCGTGAGCGCCCGCCTGACACTGCGTGTTTCGCCGGGCGCCGCGCGCTCGGTTGTGGTTGGGCGGTACGGCGCCGGGTGGAAAGTGCGGGTCGCAGCACCGCCGGAGGACGGCAAGGCCAACGACGCGGTCATCCGCCTGCTTGCGGAGACCCTCGCCTTGCCGGTTCGGGACGTGCAGATCGTCTCCGGACGCTCCTCGCGGGACAAGACCGTTGCGCTCGACGGCATGCCTCCCGCAGAGATCGAGCGGCGACTCACAGAGGCGAGCGGCGCCGGAGAATGAAGGACGCGGGTTCGACGGAGTCGCCGAAGCTGGCAGACGTTCGTGTTGGGTCGCGGACGGATGGGCTGGCGCCGGTGTCGGTCGCCGAGCGTTCGCTCGGCGCGGGCACGTGGCAGTGGGCCGGCCTCGCGACGGTCGCAGGCGCGGCCGTGTTCGCCGACCAGCTTACGAAGCACGTCGTCACGCGCACGCTGCCGCTCGACGATTCGGTGCATGTTGTCGGGCCGCTCTCGATTCATCACGTGCAGAACTCCGGCATCGCGTTCGGGCTCTTCTCCAGCGCGACGGCGGTGGTGACGGTCGTGACCGGTATTGCGATCCTCTGGATGCTTGCGTTTTTCTATCGGTCGGGCTCGCGCCACCCGGTGCTCCCCGCTGCGCTCGGGCTGCTGATCGGCGGCAGCGTCTCGAACCTCGTCGACCGCATCCGGCTGCATCACGTGACCGACTTCATCGACGTGAACTGGTGGCCGGCGTTCAATCTCGCAGACAGCTTCATCGTGGTTGGTGTCGCGATCCTGCTCGCGGCACTGATCGCTGCGGACCGCAAGCCGAGGCCGCCGCAGCGCACGCTCGACGTCGCGGCGCGATGAGCGACGTGAGCTCGCTGGAGCCGACCAGGCTCACCGTCCCGGAGGAGGCGGCCGGCGAGCGGCTCGATCGCTTTCTCGCAACGCATCTCGGCTCGCGTTCGGCGGCTGAGCGCGCCGTTGAAGCCGGCGCGCTCGTCGACGGAATCGCGCGGCCGAAGAGCTTCCGGCTCGAGGGCGGGGAAGAGGTCGAGGTGCAACCGGTGGCGCCGCTTCCCGAGGTTGCGCCGCCGCCGGAGCCCGACATCGCGTGGGAGGACGAGCACCTGCTCGTCGTCGACAAGCCTGCGGGTCTCGTCGTGCACCCCGGTCACGGCCACCCGCAGGGGACGCTCGTTCACGCGCTCGCCGGAAAGATCGCCGGTGGCGATCCGGAGCGCCCGGGGATCGTTCATCGACTCGACCGCGAGACGTCCGGGCTGATGGTGGTCGCACGCTCTGATGCGGCCCACGCGCGGTTGGAAGAGCTCGTCCGGGAGCGTGCGCTCGAGCGCACGTACCTCGCCCTCGTACGCGGACGGCCACGCTCGCGCACCGGGCGGATCGAGGCGCCGATCGGCCGCGACCGCGGCGATGCAACGCGCGTCTCCCTGGACACCGACTCGCCTCGCGCTGCGATCACGCACTTCGAGGTGAAGCGGCTGTGGCCCGAGCATGCGCTGTTGCGGGTGAAGCTCGAGACGGGGCGGATGCACCAGATCCGCGTGCACCTCGCGGCGATCGACCTCCCGGTCGTCGGCGACCGGACCTACGGCGTCCCCGGCCTGGAGCTACAGAGGCAGTTCCTGCACGCGGCGGAGCTGTCGTTCCCACATCCCTTCTCCGGCGAGCTGATCGAAACGCGCTCGGAGCTTCCACCGGACCTCGCCGCCGCCCTCGAACGCCTCGGCTAATTCGGACATGTCCGAGGGACAGGCCCCGGGACATGTCCCGTTGGGCTAGGAGGCGCGCTTGGCGCGTTTTGCGTCGTACTGGCGGGCGTCGGCCAGGCGGAGAAGCGCGTCCGGGTCGGCGGCGTCCGTGGGGAAGTGCGCCCAGCCTGCACTGAGTGCAAAGCCGCCGGGCAATTCCTGGCGCTCGACGAGCTCGGAGCTGCCGTCGGTGAGGCGGCGCCGGAACCGCTCACCCGCATGCTTGTCCGTCTCGATCAAGAGCGCCGCGAACTCGTCGCCGCCCAGCCGGCCCGCGACGTCTGAGCCGCGCAACATCGACGAGGCCAGTGTTCCGATCCGGTGCAGCACGCGGTCGCCTTCCATGTGGCCGAGCGTGTCGTTGATCTCCTTGAACCGGTCGAGGTCGAAGAAGACGATCGTCAGCCCATGGCCGTACCGCAGTGCCCGCTCGGCCTCGAGCTCGAGCACATCGGAGAACGCCTGGTGGTTGAGCAGCCCGGTGAGCGGGTCGCGCCGCACCTGATCGGCGAGCTCGCCCGTCGCCCGGTCGAAATACGCGACGACGCACTCGACCACGAGGCGATCGATCGTGTCGTTGAGTCGACGCTCGACCTCGATCACGTCGCCGCGCTCGAGCCCAGTCAGATGATCGGCGACGAAGCGCCACAGGACGCGGCGCAGCAGCAGGAACTCCGTGACGACCTCCCGGGGCGCGAAACCGAGCTCCTCGCGCTGGCGGGCGTGGTCCCGCACGATCGCCGCCAGCGGCCCGCCGACCCGCATCCGCTCCGGCATCGGCCGTTCGACCTCGCGTCCGAGCTCCGTGATGAACGTCGGCATGTCCCCGAGCTGCGAGATGCGCCCGAGCCGGACGAGGGACGGCACGACGTCGTCCAGCAGACCCTCCTCGATCACCTCGAGGGCGAGCTCCCAGCCGTTCGCGCGCAGCTCGGATCCGAGCAGCGACAGCGCCCCGGGCAGCTCCACGAGAACGTCTCCCACGCGGGATCAACGGGCGATCGCGGAAAAAAGACACGGCCCGGTACCATTCCGGTGCTTTCCATCCCTCCGACCCGGTGGGAAACCCACGGTGGACGGTGGCCGCGGCCTCGACCCGGCTTCCACCCTGGCTCACCGGTGCTTCGCAATCGAAACCGTAGAAAGGGGCTCCCATGCCCGTCGTTTCCATGAAGGAATTGCTGGAGGCCGGCGTTCATTTCGGTCACCAGACCCGTCGCTGGAACCCGAAGATGAAGCGTTTCATCTTCACCGAGCGCGGCGGTATCTACATCATCGACCTGCAGCAGACGCAGGAGCTGGTCGACGAGGCACACAACTTTGCGAAGGCGATCGCCGAGCGCGGCGGCTCCGTCCTGTTCGTCGGGACGAAGAAGCAGGCGCAGGACTCGGTTCGCGACGAAGCGAAGCGCGTCGGCATGCCGTACGTGAACAACCGCTGGCTCGGTGGTCTGCTCACGAACTGGCGGACGATCTCCGACCGCATCCAGCGGCTCCACGAGCTCCGCGGCCTGAAGCAGGAGAGCATGCTCGACCTGCTCCCGGCCAAGGAGCGCATCCAGATGGAGGCCGAGCTCGAGAAGCTCGAGTCGAACCTCGGCGGTGTCGCCGACATGCGCCGCCAGCCGGACGCGATCTTCATCGTCGACCTCCGCAAGGAACAGCTGGCGGTGCGCGAGGCCAAGCGCCTCGGCATGCCGGTGATCGCTCTCGTCGACACGAACTGCGATCCGGATGAGGCGGACTACATCATCCCCGGTAACGACGACGCGATCCGCTCGTGCTCGGTGATCGTCAAGGCAATCGCCGACGGCATCGAGGCCGGCAAGCAGAAGGTGACCGAGAACGAGCTGAAGGCGCGGAGCGCCAAGAAGGAAGAGGCCGAGGTCGCGGAGGAGGAAACTCCCGCGCCCGAAGCCGAAGCTGAGCCCGCAGCCGCGGAGGCACCAGCCGAGGAAGCGCAGGTGACCGAATGACCGACATCACCGCGCCCATGGTCAAGCAGCTCCGCGACGCAACGAGCGCGGGGATGATGGAGTGCAAGCGCGCGCTCGTCGAGACGGACGGTGACTTCGACGAGGCCGTCAAGCTGCTCCGCGAGAAGGGCATGGCGTCCGCCGCCAAGCGCGCCGACCGTGAGACGAGCGAAGGCAAGGTCGGCGTGATGGTGCGCGAGAACGTCGGCGCGGTCGCCGCGATCGGCTGCGAGACGGAGCCTGTCTCGAACAACGACGACTTCCTCGCGTACGCGGAGAAGGTCCTGACCACCGTCTTCGACGGCGGCGATCCCGCGTCGCTCGAGGGCGAGCGCGTCGAGCTCGCAGCGAAGCTCGGCGAGAACATCCAGGTGGTCGGCACGAAGCGCATGGAGGCTGCCGGCGACGAGACGATCTCGTCGTATGTGCATCCCCCGGCGAACAAGGTCGGCGCGCTGGTCAAGACGAAGGGCGGCGATGCGGAGGTCGGTCGCAGCCTCGCTTTGCACCTGACGTTCGCACGGCCGACGTACGGCAGTCGCGATGAGGTCCCGCAGGAGCTCGTCGACGCCGAGCGCGAGATCCTCTCGCACTCCGAAGAAGTGCTCAGCAAGCCCGAGAACGTGCGCGAGAAGATCGTCGAGGGTCAGCTGAACAAGAAGTTCTTCGGCGAATCAGTGCTGACCGAGCAGACCTGGTACCGGGCGGACGAGTCGACCGGGACGGCCGCGAAGTACCTGAAGGAGCGCGGGGTCGAGCTCCTCGATTACGCCTGGTACGCGGTCGGTTGAGTTTCAGCCGAGTTCTGCTGAAGCTCTCCGGCGAGGCCCTGATGGGCTCGCAGGAGTTCGGGTTGGATGCGCGCACCGTGGACGAGCTCGCGAAGGAGCTCGTCCATGTGCGGCGCGACGGCCTGGAGGTCGCCCTCGTGATCGGGGGCGGCAACATCTACCGCGGCATGTCCGCGGCTGCGCAGGGCATCGACCGCGCAACGGGCGACTACATGGGGATGCTCGCGACCGTGCTCAACGCGCTCGCCGTCCAGGAGGCGCTCGAGCGCAACGGCGCCGACACCCGCGTCCTCTCGGCGATCGACGTGCGGGAGGTGGCGGAGCCGTACGTCAGGCGCCGGGCCGTCCGTCACCTCGAGAAGGGCCGCATCGTGATCTTCGCGGCCGGCACCGGCAACCCCTATTTCACAACGGACACGGCCGCCGCCCTCCGGGCACTGGAGATCGGCGCCGAAGCGATCCTGATGGCCAAGCACGGCGTCGAGGGCGTCCTCGACGGCGACCCCCGCGAGAATCCGGATGCGAAGCTGATCCCGCACCTGACCCATCTGGAGACGATCGAGCGGGGCCTCAAGGTGATGGACACGACGGCGCTCTCGCTCTGTATGGACAATCGGCTCCCAATCCACGTCTTCGAGCTCGCGCCCGGCAACATCGGCAAAGTGGCAGCGGGAGCGACGATCGGCACGCTCATCTCAACCCCTGAAGGAGACGAACGGTGATCGAGAACTTCATCGGCGACGCGACACAGCGGATGGACAAGTCGGTCGAGGCGACGCACGAGCATTTCAACTCCGTGCGCACCGGTCGGGCGACTCCCGCGCTGCTCGACCGCATCACGATCGACTATTACGGCACGCCGACACCCCTCAAGAACCTGGCGACGATCAACTCGCCCGAGCCGCGCATGCTCACGATTCAACCGTTCGATCCGAGCGCGATCAAGCAGATCGAGAAGACGATCATGGAGTCCGATCTTGGTCTGACGCCGTCGAGCGACGGCAAGCTGGTCCGCCTGCCGATCCCGCAACTCACCGAGGAGCGGCGCAAGGAGCTCGTGAAGATCGTGAAGGGGATGGCGGAAGAGGGCAGGGTCGCCGTGCGCAACGTGCGCCGGGACGCGATCAAGCACCTCGAGGAGCTCGTCAAGAACCGTGAGGTCGGTGACGATGAGGAGCGGACCGCCGAGGCGCGCGTCCAGAAGCTCACCGACGAGCACGTCGCGCGGATCGACGATCTGCTGAAGCGCAAAGAAGCAGACATCATGGAGGTCTAGGTCTAGACCTGGGCTCCTCCGTGAACCTGCTCTCTCGCATCAAGACGCTCGCGCGCATCCGGCCGCTGCCGGTGGACGACCTGCCCGAGGTCGCACGGTCGGTCGCGATCATTCTCGACGGCAACGGCCGCTGGGCGAAGAGGCGCCGGCTGCCAACCGCGGCGGGCCATCGCGCCGGCGCGCGCACGGTGCGTCGCATCGTCGAAGCCTCGATCGACATCGGGATCCAGGATCTCGCGGTGTTCGCGTTCTCGACGGAGAACTGGTCGCGCTCCGAGGAAGAGGTCAACACGCTGATGGAGATCTTCGCGGAGACGATCGAGCGCGAGCTACCCGATCTCGCCGAGCAGGGCGTGCGCGTGCGGTTCATCGGCAGACGCGACCGCGCGCCGGAGGATCTGCGTCGGCGCATGGACGCGATGGAGGACCGCACCGAGCTCAACACGCGGCTGAACCTATGGGTCGCGTTCGACTACGGCGGACGCGCGGAACTCGTCGAGGCGGCACGCCGGCTCGTCGAGAGCGGGGTGGACGCGAACGAGATCGACGAGAACGTCTTCGCAGCGAACCTCTACGCCCCTGAGCTGCCCGACCCCGATCTGCTGATCCGCACGAGCGGCGAGCTGCGGATCTCGAACTTCCTGCTCTGGCAGGTGGCCTACAGCGAGCTGGTCTTCGTCGACAAGCTCTGGCCGGACTTCGACGAGAGCGATCTTCACGGCGCGCTGGCGGAGTACGCGTCGCGGCGTCGAAGGTTCGGCGGCCGATGACGCCCTTTGTTTCGCGCCTCGTGATCACGGTCGCGCTCGTCCCGCTCGTGCTGGGCGCGGTCTGGCTCGGACACTGGTGGATGTTCGCGCTCGTTGCGATCGCAGTCGCCGTTGCGTTGCACGAGTACTGGCTGATGGCCCGTCCGCTTTCACCACTCGCGCCAGCGGGTTACATCGGCGCCGCGCTCGCGCTCGTCGGCGCGGAGCTGTCGGGCGTGAGTTGGATGCTCGCGGGTGTGCTCTCGACGTTCGCGCTCGCATTCATGCTCAAAGCGATCTCGGAGGCGCGTGCGGCTGCGACCGCTGCGATCAGCGCGACCGTGATGGGCACGCTGTGGATCGGAGGAGGGCTCGCGTTCATGATCGTGCTCCGCGACATCCCGCACCACGGCCGGCTCGCGCTCGTGACGCTGCTCGTCGCCGTGTGGGCGGGCGACACGTTCGCCTACTTCGGCGGTCGGCTGCTCGGCCGGCACAAGATGGCACCGTCGACGTCGCCCGGCAAGACGTGGGAGGGCTTCGTCTTCGGAACGGCGGCGACGATCTTCGTCGCGTTCGTCGCCCTCTACAAGCAGAACTTCCTGACGATCCGTGAGTCGATCATCCTCGGCGTGGTGCTCGCACTCGCCGGCCCGACCGGCGACCTCTTCGAGTCGCTGCTCAAGCGCGACGCGGGCGTCAAGGACAGCGGGAACCTGCTGGGCGGCCACGGCGGCATGCTCGACCGCCTGGACGCGTTCCTGTTCGCAGCGCCCGCCGCGTACTTCACGATTCTCGCCTTCACCGGCTAGAGGTCACACTCTCGTAGCGGTGGCTGCCACCGACCCTCGGGGCCGTGAGCAGGCGGCAATGCCATCCTCGCCGTGAATCTGCCGCGTCGAGCCGCAGTCGACGATCAGGACGCGCCGCCGACGGGCCTTGAACCGATCCGCCCGATGCGAGATCATCCGCGGCATGAGCGACGAGGAGAATGGGCTCGGGCGGGGAGACCGGGCGACGTTGTTGACCGCGGCTGTCTCCGGGCTCGTCCTCCTGGCCACGGGCTTCTTTCAGCCTCCCAGCGGACCGACCGTCGGTAGCGCCACCGCCGCTCAGATCCGGACGTTCGTTGCGGCTCACTCGGCGGGCTTGAAGGTGGGTGCGACGGCGGGCATGGTCGCCGTGATCGCCGTGCTGGTGTTCACGGCGGCGCTCGCGCAACTCGCACGCGCTCGCGTCCCGGATTCAATGTTTCCGCGGCTCACGGAGATCGCGGGCATCTTCATCTCGTTCGTGCTGTTCCTGGACGCCGCGGCGATTGCGTCTCCGCTGTTGCTCCCGGACTTGGTGAATACCGAGCTTGCGAAGGTCGACGACGCGACCGTCGTCAGCTGGTACGGCCTGACCGGGTTCACGCACTTCCTCGGTGATCTGAAGATGGCGCTGATGGCCCTTGCGTTGACGTCCTTCTCGCTCGTCGGGCTCCGTGGCCGTCTCCTGCCGCGCTGGCTCCTCTGGCTCGGTCTCGCATTCGGTGCGTGTGGCGCGTTCGGCACGATCGGCATCACGGCGGCCGTGAGCCCCCTCTACTGGTTCTGGTTTGCCGGGCTCTTCGGCTGGGCGCTCTGGATCCTTCTGGTCAGCATCACGCTGGGCCTCCGCTGGAGGCGCTCGGGCAGGGCCCCATTGATTCCCGCTGCGACCACGCCCTGAGCAAACCTCGCAACGGAATACGTCACGGTCCCGTGACAATGCCCGTTACCGGCGTCACCGCCTCTTTGCGGGCGTGGCCGCCGTGCGCGTACCGTGTCAGCGCAAGTACCAATCTGTAGCAGGCCGTCGGGCACACTGTGGCCATGACACGGGTCGCGCTCCTGGGTGCCACCGGATCGATCGGCCGCCAGGCGCTCGAGGTGATCGCCGCACGGCCCGAGCTCGAGCTCGTCGCCGCAACGAGCGGCTCGACGCCGATCGACGGCCTCGCGCCACTGACCCAGTTGGGCGGCGACCCGAGTGACCTGCTCGAGCGCGCGGCGCCCGACATCGTTCTCAACGCGACTCTCGGGTTCGCGGGCCTGCCCGCGACCATGTGGACGCTCGAGCGCGGCGTGACGCTTGCGCTTGCGAACAAGGAGAGCCTCGTCGCTGCCGGCGACCTCGCCCTCGCGGCGCGCGAGCG
The DNA here is from genome assembly GCA_031393705.1 of Thermoleophilia bacterium. Lineage (GTDB taxonomy): Bacteria > Actinomycetota > Thermoleophilia > Gaiellales > Gaiellaceae > PALSA-600. The sequence goes on from JANMWB010000066.1 coordinate 24,174, forward strand.
CGGCGGCGGCCTGCTGCTGCCGGTCGACAGCGAGCATTCCGCGCTCTTCCAGTGCGCGCAGCTCGGTGAGCCCGAGAGCCTCGTGCTGACCGCGAGCGGCGGCCCGTTCCGCGGCCGCACACGCGACGAGCTGGCCGAGGTCACGCCGGAGGAAGCGCTCGCGCATCCGACGTGGTCGATGGGGCCGAAGATCACGATCGACTCGGCGACCCTTGCGAACAAGGGGCTCGAGGTGATCGAAGCGCACTTCCTCTTCGGCCTTCCGTACGACCGCATCGAGGTCGTCGTGCATCCGACGTCGATCGTGCACGGCCTCGTTCGCTTCCGTGACGGCGCCGCGATCGCCCACCTCGGCTACCCCGACATGCGCGTGCCGATCTCGTATGCGCTCACGTATCCCGACCGTGCCGAGACGCCGGTTCCGTCGCTCGATCTGACCGCCGGCCCGCTCGAGTTCTTCGAGCCGGACGTCGAGACCTTTCGGATGCTCGCGCTCGCGCGTGAAGCCGGTGAACGTGGCGGGACCTATCCGTGTGCCTACAACGCTGCCAACGAGGAGGCCGTAGGCGCATTCCTTGACGGGCGGATCGGCTTCCTCGACATCGCCGCGCTGGTCGAAGAAGCGCTGGGCCGCGTCGACGGTTCCCCTGCACGCGGTCTGGACGAACTGCGTCAGGCGGACAAGCGTGCGCGCGAGCTCGTGGGTGCCGCGTGGGCGTAGCGGCCGCAATCATCGGTCTCGCGCTGCTCGTGATGATCCACGAGGCAGGGCACTTCATCGCCGCGCGCGCCGTCGGCATGACGCCGCGGAAGTTCTACATCGGGTTCGGGCCGGCAATCGCCAAGACGACGCGCGGCGGCGTCGAGTACGGCATCGGTTCGATCCCGCTCGGCGGCTACGTGAAGATCCCCGGCATGAGCCGGCCATCGCCCGGCGATCTGCGCAAGCTTCTGCCGCCCGGCGAGGCGGAGAAGCACGACGCTGAGTTGCAGGCTCTGGACGCAGCGATCGAGCGCGCCGACTACGAGCGCGCACACGAATTGCTGCTGCGACTTCGTCCCGCGCTCGGCGAGACGCGTGCCTGGCAAGAGCTCGAAGGCTCGCTTGCACCGGACGCCTACTGGAGCGCGGCAACGTGGCGGCGGTTGACGGCGATCTTCGCAGGGCCCGCAGTCAACCTCGTCTTCGCGATCCTGCTCTTCACGGCGCTCTTCCTCGTCTCGGTGACACGGCAGACGAACATCATCGGGAAGGTTGAGCCGGGCACGCCCGCGGCCGCGGCGCACATCCGGATCGGCGACCGTGTCGTCGCCGTCGCCGGACAGGAGGTCGCGCCAAAGGAGATTCCTGCGCACATCCGCGCGACCGAGGGACAGCCGTTCAAGCTGCTGCTCGACCGCCACGGCAAGCGTGTCGTCGTGCCGTTGCAGGCGAAGAAGGTGCAGGGCGCGTACCGGATCGGGATCGCGATCGAGGCGCGCGACGGGCCTGGCGAGTCGTTGCCGGCCGCAAGCAGCGATGCGCTGCACCTGACGTGGCAAGTGACGGCCGGCACGGTGACTGGGCTCACTCACGTCGCGACCGGGCGTGACACGAGCCAGGTCTCGAGCTCGTACGGGATCGTCAAGGCCTCCGCCGCCGCCTGGCGCGCGGGGCTGCGCACGTTCCTCTTCGTGCTCGGCCTGATCAGCCTGGCGCTCGGCCTGCTCAACCTGCTGCCCGTGCTACCGCTCGACGGCGGGCACATCGTGATGGCGCTTGTCGAGAAGGTGCGCGGCCGCACATTCGCGCAGTCGGTCTACATTCGCTATAGCGTCGTCGGCCTGACGCTGTTTGCAGTGCTCATGTACTTCGGCCTGCGCAACGACATCTTCGGTCCCGGCGGGTAGTAGAGCGTGCCCGATCCGATCGCACACGAGCTGACGTTCCTCTTCACCGACGTCGAGGGCTCGACACTCCTACTCGACCGGCTGATTCAAAGCGACTTGAGATTGCGCGCGCTCTCGGCGGCGGCGTGCCGCGCGAGCGTCATCTGGGCGAGACCCCACCCGTAGACCGCGCTCAGCACGTTGCGCCGCGCCTGAAACACGAAGATCGTGTCGAACCGGCGGGTCTTGCCGTTCACTCGTTCGATGATCCGGTCGAGGATGGCAATCGATCCGGGGAGCAACCCCGGCGCCCTCATGTGCTCGATGCTGTTCTTGAGCTGCCCCATCCCCGGCACGGTGCTCCGAGCGAAGCCGGCCGGACAGTGCGCGATCGCGGCGCGCAGCTCTCGCATCGCGGAAGCCGCGCCACCCGGCTTGTACGCGACGACCTCGTTGGAAATGATCGGAGTGCCGGCACGCGCGTACATCACCTGAAGACGTGCGAGTCGAAGCGCTTCCGTGCGGAACGTGTAGCCGCAGAGATCGAGCGTCACCTCTCCCGCAACCTTCTTCCCACCGGGAAAGGGCTGCAGGGCCACGTCGGGAGCGACCTGGGCCGGGGTGAGGATGACCCGGGCGACGGTCTCCGACGGCGTGGCGACGATCGCTCCGGCCGCGGTGGTGGCAGCAACGAGGGCGCAGCACGCCCAGACCAGGATCCAGCGCATTCGCGAACGATATGCCCTGCAGTGGTCGCTACCCTGGGGCTGTGGCCAGCGAACGCTCGGTAATCGTCGGCGGGGTCAAGATCGGGGGCGGCGCGCCTCCGGTCGTCCAGTCGATGACGACCACGAAGACGCATGACGTTGCCGCAACGACCGCGCAGATCGCCGCGCTCGCGAGCGCGGGCTGCGAGATCGTGCGCGTCGCCGTTCCGAAGACCGAGGACGCGGAGGCGCTCGGGAAGATCGTGCGCTTCTCGCCGGTTCCGATCATCGCGGACATCCACTTCAACGCCAGCCTCGCGCTGAAGGCGATCGAGCAGGGCGTCGCCGCGGTGCGCATCAACCCGGGCAACATCGGCGGGCCGGACAAGGTCGTGCAGGTCGTTCGTGCCGCCAAGGCCAAGGGCATCCCGATGCGCATCGGCGCGAACTCCGGCTCCCTCCCGAAGCACCTCGAGGAGCTCGCCCAGCAGGACCAGGCGGAGGCGCTCGTCGAGGCCGCGCTCGAAGAAGTGCGGCTGCTCGAGTCGCTCGACTACTTCGATTTCAAGATCTCGGTCAAGTCGAGCCACGTGCCGACGATGATCCGCGCGTACCGCTTGCTCGCCGAGAAGGTGCCGTACCCGCTGCACCTGGGCGTCACCGAGGCCGGCACGGTGTTCTCGGGCTCGATCAAGAGCGCCGTCGGCATCGGCACCTTGCTCGCCGAGGGGATCGGCGACACGATCCGTGTCTCGCTCGCGGCGGATCCGGTCGAGGAGCCGAAGACGGCCTTCGAGATCCTGAAGGCCCTCGGCCTGCGGGAGCGCGGGCCGGTGATGATCGCGTGCCCGTCGTGCGGCCGCGACAACGTCGGCGTCCACACGCTCGCCGAACAGGTCGAGACGCGGCTAACGACCTATCCGCAGGCGTTCGAGGTTGCGGTGCTGGGCTGCGCGGTGAACGGTCCGGGCGAGAGCGGCGACGCCGACTTCGGCATCGCCGGCGGCCGCGATGTCGGTTTCATCTACGCGCACGGCCGCGTGCTGAAGAAAGTCTCGAGCGACATCCTCGTCGACGAGCTCTTCCACGAGATCGACAAGTGGATCGCCGACGGAATGCACCGCCCGAAGCGCCTGAAGATGGCCAAGCCGGCAGCCCTCGCGATGGCCGAAGCCTCGGCAATCCCACTCGAGTAGCCTGGGGGGACAACAATGATTGCCCGGGCCTCCAAGCTTTTCCTGCCGACGCTGCGCGACGACCCCGCCGATGCGGAGGCCGTCAACCACAAGCTGCTCGTACGCGGCGGCTTCATCCGCCAGGTGACGGCCGGCATCTGGACGTTCCTGCCACTCGGCTGGCGCGTGCACCGCAAGGTCGAGCAGATCATCCGCGAGGAGCTGGACGCGATCGGCACGCAGGAGATGCTGATGCCGGTGCTGACGCCTGCCGAGCTGTGGGCACAGAGCGGTCGCGACTTCATTCAGGAGATCTTCCGGCTCAAGGACCGCAGGGGAACCGACCTCGTTCTGCCGCTGACGCACGAGGAGACGGTGTCGTTCCACGCGCGCGAGCTGCAGAGCTACCGGCAGCTGCCGCAGCTGCTCTACCACTTCTCGATCAAGGAGCGCGACGAGCTGCGCCCGGGGAAGGGCCTCATCCGGCTGCGCGAGTTCATCATGAAGGACGCCTATTCGTTCGACCGTGACGAGGAAGGGCTCGCCAAGAGCTTCGAGTCGCAACGCGCTGCATACGACCGCATCTTCGAGCGCATCGGGCTCAAGGTGTACTACGTCGAAGCGGAGTCCGGGATGATGGGCGGCAAGGAGTCATTCGACTTCCTCGCACCGACCGGCGCTGGGGAGAACACTCTCGTGACGTGCGAGAACGGCGACTTCGCCGCCGACCTCGAGGTTGCGCGCGGCGTCGCGCGCGCGCCGGTGTTCCCCGAGACGCTCGTGTCGACCGAAGAGGTCGAGACGCCCGGCGTGAAGACGTGTGAGGCGCTCGCCGAGTTTCTCGCGATCGACGTTGCGGCAACGTCGAAGGCGATGCCGGTCACCACGGACGATGGCACCGTCGTGCTCGCCCTCGTGCGCGGCGACGATCGCATCGAGCCTGCGAAGCTCGACGCCGCGCTCGGGCGCCCGTCGCGTCCGGCGACCGACGACGAGATCCGCGAGGCGTTCGGCGCGTCCGGCGGCTCGCTCGGTCCTGTCGGCTTCAAAGGCGAGGTCGTGGCGGACGAGGCGTTGCAGCATGGCCAGTTCGTCGCCGGCGCCAACAAGGACGGCTGGCATCTGCGCGGTGTCGAGGCCGGCCGAGATTTCCAGCCTCGCTTCGCCGACCTGCGCGAGTCGCACGAGGGCGACACCTGCCCGGTGTGCGGCGGGAGCCTCCGGTTCGAGACCGCGATCGAGGTCGGCCACATCTTCAAGCTCGGTACGCGCTACTCGAAGCCGCTCGGCGCGACGTTCGTCGACGAGGACGGCCAGGAGAAGCCCCTCGTCATGGGGAGCTATGGCATCGGGCTCGCGCGGGTGCTCGCGGCGACCGTCGAGCAGCGTCACGACGAGAACGGGATCATCTGGCCCGCCTCGATCGCGCCGTACGACGTCCACATCGTTGTCGTGAAGGGCGCGGAGGAGGTCGGGGAGCAGGCGGCGGCGGCGCTCGATGCAGCCGGTCTGGACGTCCTCCTGGACGACCGCGACCAGCGTCCGGGCGAGAAGTTCGCCGACGCCGACCTGATCGGGATCCCGATCCGC
>JANMWB010000129.1:0-15717 GCA_031393705.1 Thermoleophilia bacterium
GGCGCGAACTCGTTGGCGCCGAGGTCACGAAGGAACGGATCATCGAACAGTCGTACGCAGCAATGGCCGCGGAGGCCGTGGGGGTGGTCGCGTGAGCAAGATCGTCGAGCGCTACGCGCTGCTCGCCGCATGGGGGGTGACATGCGTAATTTTCGGGATCCTCCGGCCCGACACGTTCCTGACGACGTCGAATTTCACGACGATTTTCGGCTCCCAGGCGATCCTCGTGGTGCTGACTCTCGCCCTGCTCGTCCCGCTGACGGCCGGGGACTACGACCTGTCGGTCGCTGCGACGATGGGTCTCTCGGCGATGACGCTCGCGATCCTGAACGTCAACCACGGCTGGTCGATCTGGGCGTCTATCCTCGCCGCGCTCGCCGTAGGCCTCCTCGTCGGGCTGATCAATGGTGCGCTCGTCGTGCTTCTCGAGATCGATTCGTTGATCGCGACACTCGGAACGTCGACGTTCATCGCCGGCGTCATCCTCTGGGTGAGCAACTCGCAGACGATCAGCGGCGTCTCTGACACGCTGATCAACGTCGTCGTCGTCGACCGGTTCCTCGGGATCCCGCTCGAGTTCTACTACGGGATCGCGCTCGGTCTCGTGATGCTCTACGTCTTCGAGTTCATGCCGGTCGGGCGACGACTGCTCTTCGTAGGCCGCGGCCGCGACGTCGCGAGGCTGAGCGGAATCGGCGTCTCGCGGCTGCGCTGGGGCGCGATGGCCGTGTCGGGCCTGATCAGCGCCTTCGCCGGCGTCCTGTACGCGGGGACGCTCGGCTCCGCCGATCCCACCTCGTCGCTCAGCTTTCTGCTGCCCGCCTTCGCGGCCGCGTTCCTCGGCGCGACGACGATCCTGCCGGGCCGCTTCAACCCGATCGGCTCGATCGCCGCCGTCTACTTCCTCGTCACCGGAATCACCGGGCTGCAGCTGCTCGGTGTCCAAACGTTCGTGCAGCAGCTCTTCTACGGCGGAGCGCTGGTTCTCGCCGTCGCGCTGTCGCAGTTCGCGCGGCGGCGCGACGCCCACGCCTCCGATTAGGCTTTGTCTCGAGGGAGCTCGGAGGCGCGCGTCATTCGAGTCGGTTACCCCCGAATTGAGCGACTGCACCACGAGCACGTCCCGCGCCAACACGCCTCGAAGATCTCTCGTAAGACCTCGGACAAGGCTTCGCCTGTTGATGACGAGCAAGACGGCTCAACAAAGCACCGGGGAAAGGTGGGCGCACCTGGGATCGAACCAGGGACCTCTCGCGTGTGAAGCGAGCGCTCTCCCGCTGAGCTATGCGCCCGGGAACGAACTATGAAAGCCGCGGCACCGGTGAGGGATCCTTAGGGCTGCTTCCTCCCGGATCTGACCCGGTTCGGAATCTCACCGCGCCGCGGGCACGCAAAGAGTACCGCGGTTACTTGCCCGCAGCCCTGGTCTTGTCGATGCAGCGCTTGATCGCCTTGAGCTCGACCGAGGAGATCTTGGCGGGTGGCGCGCCGGCAAAGGGCGACGGATTGCCCTTGAAGTCGATCACGCCGTTCTCGACGAGCGACGTCGTCTTCGCGTTCTTCTTGCCGAACGCGGTCTTCGCAGCGGCGTTGCTCGCGTAGAGCGTGAGCGTGAAGCTCACGCCTGCGGGCGACTGGCCGTCGAGCACCTTCTGGCTCGGCTGGACGAGGAAGTTCTCGTCCTCGTTCAGGCAGTTGCCGACCGAGATCCCGTTCACCCCGCCTCCACCGTTGTAGGCACCCGAGGAGCTGCCCCCTCCGCTACCTCCGCTGCTACCACCGCAGCCGGCGAGAACGGCCGCGACCGCGGCCAGGACGAGAATGGGAGAGGTGAGCTTCGACATCGGGTTGGGGCCCTTTCGCTGGAATCTGAGGGTGCGAGGGTAGCTAATGGACAGACTTGCGCAAAATGCGTTCTGGCCCCACAATGAACTTCGATCCCGACGACACCGACGACGGAGAGAGGTGGTGCACCGATGAAACAGCTCGAGCTTGACCGCGTTTCCTGCGCCCCTGCCCGTCGCAGCCTTTCGTAGAGCTTCAATAGAGCTGTGCCGCTGTGACGGGCCGGGCGCCACCCGTTCACCCTTCACACGCGCAAAGGAGCTTTGCTTGACTCTTCCGGTTACGGAATCGTTGCTTCACCGGCTTGGCTGGGACGACGGCTGGGAAGCCGCGTTCGCCGACCACCGCGCCGCCGGGCTCGTGCCCGCCCGCGTCGCGATCCAGCACAGGGGTGCCTACGACCTCATGCACGAGCAGGGGGAGCAGCGCGCGAGCGCGTCGAACCGCCTCGTGCGCGAGGAAGGACTGGCCGGGGTCGGCGACTGGGTCGGCCTCGACCTGACCTCGAATCTGATCGAGGCGCTGCTGCCTCGCCGCACCTCGATCTCCCGCAAGGCGACGATGGACGTCACGCAGGAGCAGATCCTCGCGGCGAACATCGACGTCTCGTTCCTCGTTCAGGCGCTGCCACTCGACTTCAACCCGCGCCGTCTCGAGCGCTATCTCGCGATGGCGTGGGAGAGCGGGGCGCAGCCGGTCGTGCTGCTGACGAAGACCGACCTCGTCGACGACGTGCAGCCGTTCCTCGACCGTGTCGAGGAGGTCACGTTTGGCTCCGTCCCGGTCCACCACGTCTCGGCGAGGACGGGCGAGGGGATCGACGAGCTGCGCACCTGGCTCCAACCGAACCGCACTGCGGTGCTACTCGGCTCCTCCGGTGTCGGCAAGTCGACGATCGTCAACTCTCTTGTCGGTGAGGAACTGCTCCCCACGCAGGAGGTGCGGGAGGACGACCAGATGGGCCGGCACACGACGACCCACCGCGAGCTGATCCTCATCGCGACAGGCGGCGTCGTCCTCGACACGCCGGGAATCCGGGAATTGCAGCTCTGGGACGCCGACCTCGAGCAGACTTTCGGCGACATCGAGGAGATCGCACGGCGCTGCCGCTTCAGCGACTGCGCCCACGACCAGGAGCCTGGTTGCGCGATCCGCGAGGCGCTCGCCGAGGGCGTGCTCGCCCAGGACCGCTGGCTGAGCTACCAGAAGCTGCTGCGGGAGATGGAGGCGATCGAGGCCCGCCGCAACCACCTACTGCGACAGGAACGCGTCCGCGAATACAAGATTCGGGCACGCGCGAACAGACCGAAGAAGAAACGCTGAACACGCCCCGCGTCCGGAAGGACGCGGTTGACTTCGTGCTGGCCGATCCCGAGCACCGCTACGGCGAGGTCGTGCTCGGGCAGGAGGTCGCGCGCCCGCGGCCCGGCCCGCCGTTCGAGTGGCGCGACGGTGACTGGCGGCTGACCTTCGCGCGCCCCGAGGTCGACCGGCTCGAGTACCTGATCGGCGTCGACGGCTCCTTCGGCCCCGATCCCGGCAACACGCAGCGCGCGCCCGGGCCGTTCGGCGACAAGTCGGTCGTCGAATGGCCGGAGTACGCACCGCCTGCCTGGCTCGAGTCGATCGCCGACCCGGGCCCGGTCGAGCAGCTCGAGCTCCGCTGCCGCAGGCTCGTTGCCCGCGTCCCGGTGCTCATCTACTCGACGCCCGAGCCGCCGGGTGCAGACGCACCGCTGCTCGTCGTGCACGACGGGCCCGAGTACGCGGAGTACGCAGGTCTCACCCGGTTCCTCGATGCGATGAGCTGGGAAGAGCGAATCCCACCGTTGCGCGCAGCGCTGATCCAGCCGGTCGATCGGAACGAGACGTACTCCGCCTCCGCGCTGTACGCCGGTGCGCTCGTGCGCGAGTTGCTGCCGGAGATCACGAAGCGCGCGCCGCATGGGAAGCGGATCGGGATGGGCGCGAGCCTCGGCGCACTCGCGATGCTGCACGCGCACCTGCGCCATCCGAAGTCGTTCGACGGGCTGCTCTTGCAGTCGGGCAGCTTCTTCCGCCCGCGCTACGACAAGCAGGAGGCGGGCTTCCCGCGCTACCGGCGGATTACGCGCTTCGTCGGCACCGTTCTGCGCGGCACGGAAGTCGAACGCACGATCCCGGTCGCGATCACGTGCGGCACGGGTGAGGAGAACCGCGCCAACAATGAGGACGTCGCCGCGGCGCTCACCGAGCAGGGCTACCCGGCATGGCTTGCCGAGGTCCGCGACGGCCACACCTGGACGGGCTGGCGCGACGCGTTCGACCCGCACCTGCCGGCGCTGATCGAGGCCGTTTCATGATCCGGCGCGCGGTCGAGATCGACGGCGGCACCGTCCTCGCCTACGGCCACTACGGCCGCCCGGTCGTCGCATTCCCGTCAGAGAACGGCGAGGCCCACGACTGGGAGTCGCAGGGAATGATCGAGGCGATTGGCGAGCTGCTCGATGGCGGCAAGGTGAAGCTCTACTGCGTGCCATCGTTCGACGGCGAGAGCTGGACGCGCGGCGACCTGCCGCTCGAGGAGCGCGCACGGCGGCATGGCCACTACGAGTGGTGGGTGCTGACGCGCCTCGTGCCGTTCGTCCAGGCGGACTCGCACACTGCCGAGCTGATCGCGACCGGCGCGTCGTTCGGCGCCTACCACGCCGCGAACTTCTGTCTCAAGCGCGCCGATCTCTTTCCCGTCGCGATCGGGCTCAGTGGCGTCTACGACGTAACCGTCCAAGGTGGGGGAGAGCGCGGCGATTCGGTCTACTTCAACAACCCGATGGACTACGTCGCGAATCTCTCCGGCGACCATCTCGGGTGGCTCGCGGCGCGGGCGTCGCTCCTGCTCGTGTGCGGACAGGGCCAGTGGGAGGACACGACCGGCGCGCTCGAGTCGACGAAACGCTTCGGTTCGCTCCTCGCCGAGAAGGGCATCCGGCACGAGGTCGACCTCTGGGGACACGACGTGCCGCACGACTGGCCGTCGTGGCAGCGGCAAATCGCTCATCATCTGCCCAGGTTTGTGTGATGCCGTTTGACTGAGCACGTGATCGGTTTGCTCCTCGGTACCGAGGAGGACTGGCCCGCAGCGTTCGAGGCGCTGGTGTCGCGCCTCGGCCCGGTCGACGGCCACACGCTGCGCACGGAGCGGATCCGCAACGAGCCGTTCGACCTGCGCTCGAACCCGCGCTACTCGCTCGTGATCGATCGTCTCGCCTGGTGGTACGACCTGCCGCGCGCGTGGCTGAAGAAGATCTCGTTGATGGACGACGTCTACCTGCTGAACAACCCCTTCACGTTCCAGGCGATGGAGAAGCACTCGGCGTACTGCGCGCTGATGCGGCTCGGGATCCGTGTGCCCGACACGTGGCTGATCCCGCACAAGGTGCCACCGACGAACGAGCGCTTCGAGCCGACGGCCGAGCGCTACAACGCGTCGTTCGACCTGGAGGCGATCGGCGAGGAGGTCGGCTATCCGATGTTCATGAAGCCATTCGACGGCGGACAGTGGGTCGGCGTCTCACGCGTCGGCTCGCCGGAGGAGCTGCGTGCACGCTACGACGAGTCGGGCGAGCGGATGATGCACCTACAGACCGCACTCGAGGGCTTCGACGTCTTCGTGCGCTCACTGTCGATCGGTGCGGAAACGATGTCGATGTGGTTCGACCCGTCCCAGCCGATGCACGCGCGGTACGAGGTGAAGCACAACTTCCTGACGCCGGCGCTCGGCGAGGAGATCATCTCGATCTCGCGTCTTGTCAACGCGTTCTTCCGCTGGGAGTTCAACTCGTGCGAGACGATCGTGAAGGACGGCATCGCCTATCCGATCGACTACGCGAACGCGTCGCCGGACGTCGCGCTCACATCGCTCCACTACTACTTCCCGTGGGCGATCACTGCGCTCGTTCGCTGGAGCGCGTTCTGCGTCGCGACGCGGCGCGAAATGCACCTCAACCAGAACTCGCGCGCGTACTTCGAATGGGGAGACCGTGACGACCTGAGCTACGAGGAGAAGCTCGCGAAGTACCGCGAGCTCGCCGACGCGTACTTCCAGGTGGACGCCTACCAGGAGTTCTGCGCGAAGCACCTGGGGCACCTCGACGCAGTCGCGCATGAGTGGTTCAGCTCAACGGAGTTCGACGACGTACTCGTGCGCACGGTGCGCTCGACGTTCCCCGCGCACGAGCACGACCACTTCGTCGCGCACTACCGCGGCCTGCTCGACGCGTGGGCTCGCGACAACGCCTGAGGGACCTCTAACCGCCTCGCGCGCGTATTCACCTACGATGCGCGCGATTGTCCTCCTCGCTGTAGTGATCGTCGCTCTCGCGGTGACGGCGGCCGCAGCAGCTGACGGGCTACCGGTGCTCGGGATCGACGTCGGTTCGCAGGGCGTTACGGCGGTCGGCAGCTCGGATCGGTATGTCACCGTCACCGACGGCGCATCGACGCTCGTCGAGCGCATTGCGCGGAACGGCGGCCGCGTGCTCGGCTTGCAGCGGGTCGCAGGCACGTTCACGATCCCCGCCGTCGCTTACGACTCCTCGGCGAGCGGACTGTCTGCCGACGGGAGCACGCTCGTGTTGATTCAGCCGAGACAAGCCTTCCCGCGCGCGACGACGACGTTCGCGCTCTTCGATGCTCGCAAGCTTCTGCTCCAGCGGAGGTTCACGCTACGCGGCGACTTCAGTTTCGACGCGATCTCACGGCACGGGCGGAAGATGTTCCTGATCAACTACACCTCGCCCGATCCGACGCGGTACACCGTGCGCGCGTTCGACCTGCAGGTGAACAGGTTGTTGCCGACGGCGATCGTCGATCCGGCAGAACGGTCGGACAAGATGCGCGGCGCGCCGATCACGCGGCTGCTCAGCCTCGACGGCCGTTGGGCGTACACGCTGTACGACGGTGCTGGCGGCGCCCCGTTCGTGCACGCGCTCGACACCGCCACAAGCCGCGCGCACTGCATCGACCTGCCGATGCTCGTCGGCAATCAGAACCTCTGGTCGCTCCGCTTCACGCGCGGGCCGGATGCGCAGATTCGGATCGGGACGTCCGGCGCGCCGCTCGCCGTCCTTGACACCAGGGTCTTCGCGGCGAGCGTTCCCGTGGTGCACGCACCGTCGAACCTCAGGCCGTGGTTGATCGGCGCAGCGCTCGCGGCCCTCTCGCTCCTCGTCGCGCTGGCGGCGACCCGGCGCCGCTTCCGCGGCCGCCCGGCGCCGGCCTGAGCTCAGACGCGTCCGCGCTGCTTCTGGAGCCGGCGGACGCGGAGCAGGTAGCTCGGCAGCCCGACGATCAGGAAGAGGAACACGAAGCTCGCCCACGCCGAGGAATGCGGAACCTTGTGGCGCTCGGCGTGGAAGAACACGGCGGTGCCGACCGCGGCCGCGAGCAGGAATGCGACCAGGAATTGAGCTGGCGTCACGTTGGACACGCGAGGCAACGTACTCGTTCGTGGGTTTCGTCCGGGCGATCCGTTGACCTCACGCCGTCGCTGGCGTAGCGTGCTCCTGTCACTGCGGCGCCCGTTCGATAAGGAGGCCTCGCATGGCAACCATTCAGATCGCGGCGCAGATGCTCGGGAAGCTCCCGGTTCGCACCGACGTGCGCACCCTGTCGCTCAGCCGGTACGTCGACGGCACCCGGCTTCCGTCGCCCCCCGATGTGTTCGACGAGACGAGCGGCGTCGGCGGTTGGCCGATGTACGCGAACGATCGCATTGGTGATTGCACGACTGCTGCAGCCGCGCACATGATCGAAGCCTGGAGTGCGGCGGGTCGTGGCCGCGCGATCGAGCTCCCCGAACGCGCGGTGCTCGACGCGTTCGACCACGTGAAGCTCTCCGATCCGCTCACGGGCGAGGAAGGCGCGGTCGAGCTCGACGTGCTGCGGTACTGGCGCGCGACCGGAATCGGCGGTCACCGGATCGGCGCCTACGCACGCGTCGCCGTGCACGACCAGGGTCTCGTGCAGACCGCCTCCTGGCTCTTCGGCGGGCTGTACATCGGGCTGCAGATGCCGTTGACGGCGCACGCTCAGCAGGTGTGGGACTGGACGGGATCGCTCACCGGGCCTGCGCGCCCCGGGTCGTGGGGCGGTCACGCGGTCGACGTCGTTCGCTACGACAAGAACGGTCTCACCGTCGTCACGTGGGGCCGGTTGCAGGAGCTGACATGGAGCTTCTGGGATCGGTACTGCGACGAGGCCTACTGCATCCTCTCTGACGACTTCCTGCTGAAAGGCAATGCGCCCAACGGGTTCGATCTCGCTGCGCTCGAGGCGGACCTTGCACTCGTGACGGCATGATGGACGCATGCCCGAGGCTGCGATCCTCGTCGTGGACGACGACGCGCCGATCAGGCGCATGCTCGACCGCACCCTCTCGGCGGAGGGTTACGCGGTCGAGACGGCTGCCGACGGCGGGGAGGCCCTGGCGGCGGTCGAGCGCTCGACCCCCGATCTCGTCGTCCTCGACGTCGGCCTGCCGGGCGTCGACGGGCTGGCCGTCTCGCGACGGTTGCGCGCCAAGGGGCTCGCGGTTCCGGTGCTCTTGCTCACGGCCCGCGACTCGGTGCCGGACCGGGTCGCGGGCCTCGACGCGGGAGCCGACGACTACCTCGTCAAGCCGTTCGCGACCGAGGAGTTGCTCGCCCGGGTGCGGGCGCTTCTGCGGCGCGGCAAGACGCCGGAAGAGCTGCTCGCGTTCGGTGATCTGACGCTCGACCCGGCGACCCGCGCGGCCCACCGCGGTGGGGTCGCACTCTCGCTGAGCGAGCGTGAGGCCGACCTGCTCGCATTGCTGCTGCGCAATGCGCGGCGCGTTGTCCCACGCGAGCAGGCGGTGGCCGAGATCTGGCAAGGGGACGCGAGCGCGAATGTCGTCGACCGGTACGTATCCAACCTGCGGCGAAAACTCGGCGAACCGTCGCTGATCGAGACAGTGCGCGGCGTCGGCTTCATCATCGGCCGATGAACCTGCGGCTGCGGACAATCCTGGCGGCAGGCGCCGCGACGATGCTCGCAGTCGTCGTGCTCGGCTCTGCCGTCGACGTGCTCGTCGCACGGCATCTCCGGCACGAGCTCGACCGGTCGCTGCGCACGCGTGCAGTCGGAGTCGCGCAGCTCGCGGTCTCGGCGCCGGCGCTGATCACAACGCCCGGCGCGCTCGACGCGCCGGCCGGCGGAACCCAGGCGCTCGTCGAGGTGATCGACAGCAAGCACCGCATCGTCGCCCGTTCGCTGTCGCTCGGCGGCCGCGTGCTGCCGGGATCGCTCGCGCAGGATGCGATCAGCGGCGACGCTGGGCGCTATCGCACCATCCGCTTCGGCGGTGACGAGCTGCGCGTCTATGCGGCGCCGCTCGCGAACGTCTCGGGCGGCGGGGCGGTGCTCGTCGCTGCGTCGACGGCTGACCTTTCGAACACGATCTCCACACTGCATGGGCTGACGATCATTGCGGCGCTGCTCGCGGCGGGAGTCGGTGCGGGTGCGGCGGCGCTGTTGCTGCGCGGTGCGCTGCAGCCGCTGGCGCGCCTCGATCGCGCGGCGGGGGAAATCGGGCGCACCGGCGACCCGAGTCGTCGGCTTCCGGATCCGCACCGGGCCGACGAGGTCGGACGCCTCGCAACGACGCTCAACGCGATGCTCGACAGCCTCGAGCGCGCAAGAGAGTCGGAGCGCCGCTTCGTCGCGGACGCGTCGCACGAGCTGCGAACGCCGTTGACGGCGCTGCGCGGAAACGTCGCGCACCTCGCGCGCCACGGCGCCACGCCCGCACTCGTCGCCGACCTGGAGGCAGATGCCGAGCGGCTCGCGCGCCTCGCCGACGACTTGTTGACGCTTTCGCGGGAGGAGGCTGCCCCGCCGCCCGCCGAGGACGTCCGTCTTGACGAGTTGGCGCACGCTGCGGGTGGCGATCACATCGACGCGGAGGCCGTCACCGTGACCGGCGACCGCGCCGCGCTCGAGCGTTCGCTGTCGAACCTCGTCGAGAATGCGCGACGGCACGGGCGCGGCGCGGTGACGGTCACCGTGCGGAGCGACGGCGAGCACGCACTGCTCAGCGTCGCGGACGAGGGGGAAGGCGTGCACCTGCTCGATCGCGAACGGGTTTTCGAGCGGTTCTACGGCGACGGTTCCGGGCTCGGGCTCGCGATCGTGCGCGCGACGGCCGAGCGGCATGGCGGCCGGGCATACGTGGAAGGGCCGCGTTTCACGATCGAGCTCGTCAGGAAAGCTTCAGAGTCGGACAGGCACGCTGAGGGCGAGGAACTCGAGAAAGGACACCCGTGAAGATCTTCCGTACGCTCTCAACCGCTCGTCTGATCGCACTTGCCGCTGTCGTTGTGGTCGTTGCCGCAGGTGGCGCCTTCGCCGTTGCCGCAACCGGTGGCAGTGGCGCAACGCCCGCACCGAAGCCGCTTGCCCAGGCGATCCACGATGCACTGGCCGGCCAGAAGCCCGCAGGCATCACCGCCGACATCGGCTTCACCAACACACTCTTCCCGTCGGGCGCACTCACGGGGCAGGTCGGTTCCGCACTGATGTCGAGCGCGACCGGACGGCTCTGGGTGAACCAGAACGGCGGGCGCCTCGAGCTGCAGTCCGACGCGGGCGACGCGCAGGTCGTGTGGAACAAGACGAAGGTGACGGTCTACGACGCAACATCGAATACCGCGTACACCGCAGACCTTCCGCAGGACACGGGCACTGCTGCGACAGACTCGGGCGCGACCGTCCCGTCGGTCGACGAGATCACGAAGTTCCTCACCGAGCTCGGCCAGCACTGGACAGTTTCCGGCGCCGACCCGTCGAACACGGGTGGCCAGGAGTCGTACACCGTCAAGGTCTCTCCGACCCATGACGGCGGCCTGCTCGGCTCGGCACAGCTCGCATTCGACGCACTGCGAGGCGTGCCGCTGAAGGTCGCGATCTACGCGCAGGGATCGAGCTCACCGGTGCTCGCGCTCGAGGCGACGAACGTCTCCTACGGCGACGTTCCGAACTCCGACGTGCAGGTCTCAGCGCCCGCGGGCGCGAAGATCGTCGATCTCTCGTCGCAGGCACAGGGTGGTGGCACCAAGGGGAGCTCGACGCCGCCGGTCACCGGGCTGGCCGCGGTCACTGCGGCTGCACCATTCACCGTCGTTGCGCCCGACACGCTCGTCGGCCTACCGCGCCAGGACGTCCGCCTCGTCGGCGGGAAGACCGCGATCGCGGTCTACGGCAAGGGACTCGGCGCGATCGTGCTCGTCGAGCGCGCTCCGGACACCGGCGCGAAGCAGGCGAGCCCGCTCGACGCGCTGCCGCAGGTGACGATCGACGGCGCAACCGGGCACGAGCTCGCGACGCAGCTCGGCACCGTTCTGACGTGGGATCGCGCGGGCGTCTCGTACGTGCTCGCCGGCTCGCTTCCCTCTGCCGCAGCCGAGGCAGCGGCGCGCTCGCTCAAGTGAGCGGCGCGCCGCCCGTCTCGGCCCGCGGGCTCGTCAAGCGCTACGGCGACATCACCGCCGTCGCGGGCGTCGACCTGACGGTCGAGCGCGGTGATGTCTTCGGCTACCTCGGCCCGAACGGGGCGGGGAAGACGACGTCGCTGCGCATGCTGCTCGGCCTGATCCGTCCCACCGAAGGGAGCGCGCAGCTCTTTGGGCGCGACCCGCTCGAGGTGGGCGCGCGGGCGCTCGACGGGGTTGCCGGTTTCGTCGAAGGCCCGCGGTTCTATCCGTACCTCTCCGGCCGCAAGAACCTGCGGCTGCTCGCCGATCTCGACGGCGGTGCGCCTGCATCGCGCATCGAAGAGGTACTCGACGTCGTCGACCTTCGCGACCGCGGCAAGGATCGCGTTGGCGGTTACTCGCACGGCATGCGCCAACGGCTCGGCATCGCCGCGTCGCTCCTGCGCGAGCCGCAACTGCTGCTGCTCGACGAGCCGACGACGGGTCTCGACCCGGCGGGGATGCGCGACATGCGCGAGCTCGTGAAGCGGCTCGCATCGGAAGGAATCACGATCCTGCTCTCCAGCCACATCCTTGCGGAGGTGGAAGAGCTGTGTAACCGCGTCGCGATCATCCGTAGCGGCCGGATCATCTACGAGGGGCTGCTCGAGGAGTTGCTGCAGAGCGCCGCCGGCGGCTTTCGCCTGCGCGCTTCCGATCCGGAGCGCGCCCGCGCCGTGCTGCTCGCGCGTGGGGTTGAGGGCGTCAAGCTCGTGGACGGCGAGCTGCAGTTCCAGGCGGATGCGGCCGTGATCGAGGCGGCGACCGTTGCGCTCGGTCAGGCGGGCATCGGGATCTCGGCGCTCGTGCCGCTCAACGCGACGCTCGAAGAGCTCTTCCTCGGCATGACGGAGGAGGAAGCGGCGTGACGCGCGTCTACAAGTGGGAGCTGTTGAAACTGCTGGCGCAGAAGCGCACCTACCTCGGGGTCGGTGTAGCGGTGCTCGTGCCGCTGATCTTCACGTTCGTGCTGATCATCAAGCCCGGCGGCCCGAACGACATTCCGCTCGGTCGCTACATCCGCCAGACGGGCCTCTCGCTGCCGTTCGTCGTCTTGTTCTTCATGTCGATCTGGGCGTTCCCGCTGATCACCGCGCTCGTCGCGGGCGACATCGTCGCGTCCGAGAGTCACAACGGGACGCTGAAAACGATCCTCACGCGTTCGCGCAACCGCGGGCAGATCTATGGGGCGAAGGTGCTCGCCACGCTCACGTACACGGCAGTCGTCATCCTCGCGATGGGCACTGTCGCGGTCACCGCTGCGAGCATCGAGTGGGGTTTCAATCCGCTGACGTCGCTCTCGGGGACGACGGTCAGCGCCGGGCATGCGCTCGGGCTGCTTGGGGCGAGCCTCGCGATCTACGCGTGGCCGATGGCCGCGATCGCCGCGTTCGGTCTCTTCCTCTCGACCGTCACGCGCAACAGCGCGGCCGCAGTTGTCGGGACGTTGATGTGGGCGCTCTTCATGCAGCTCCTCGGCGTGCTCCCGGGCACGGAGTCGATTCGCCCGTACCTGCTCGGCGAGCAGTTCCAGGCGTGGCACGGCTTCCTGCGCACACCGGCCGACTGGACCCCGGTCGTGCGCGCCCTTTGGGTCTGCGCGATCTATGTGACCGTCCCGCTCGCGGCCGGCTATCTCGTCTTCGTGCGCCGCGACGTCGCGGGCGAGTAGTGCTCGAGCGCATCCCGTAGCTCGTGCAGGTGTCAGACACCGTGCGGGTACGCTCGCAGGGTGAGCATCGTTTCCGACGTCAAGGAGCGCGGGTTCGACGCTGTGCGCGAATGGGCGCTCGAGCTCGACGGCGTTGAGCCCGCGCGCGCGGTCGCCGATCCGGAGGGCTTGCCGCGCGAGGCGCTGCTACAGCTCGCGGACCGCGTGCGCCGGTGGCACGAGGCGCAGCGGCCTGCGGACATCACGCTCGAGGTTGAGCCGGGCGTCACGCTCGAGCGCCGCTGGCTCGCGCTCGACACGGTCGGCGTCTATGTGCCACGCGGCTTGATCTCGACCCTCGTTATGTGCGCGGTGCCCGCGCAGGCCGCCGGCGTGCGCCGGATCGTTGTCTGCACCCCGCCCTCCGGCGCTGGGCTGATCGCTGCGGCAGCGGAGGCGCTCGGCATCGACGAGGTGTGGGCGATCGGCGGCGCGCAGGCGATCGGCTGGCTCGCCTATGTCGAGCGCGTCGACAAGATCGTCGGCCCCGGCAACGACTACGTGAACGACGCGAAGCTCGAGGTCTCGCGCGACGTTCCGATCGACCTTCCCGGCGGCCCGTCCGAAGTCGTCGTGCTCGGCGACGGCGACCCGGAGCTGATCGAGCTCGAGCTCGCCGCGCAGCGCGAGCACGGGCACGAAGCCGTCTGCCGCACCGTCGACACACTCGAAGAAGCGGAGGCGATTGCGCCCGAGCACCTCGTGCTGCTCGGCGAGGCGGAGGCCTACGCCGACCAGGTGCAGAACGCGGGCTCGGTGTTCGTCGGGCCCTGGTCGGCCGTGCCCGCCGGCGACTACGCGACCGGCGGCAACCACGTGCTCCCGACGAACGGCTGGGCGCGCTCGGTCGGCGGCCTTGGGCTGGAGACGTTCTTGAAGCCGCTGACGATCCAGCGCCTGACGAAGGAAGGCCTGGCACTGATTGCGCCGACGGTGGAGGCGCTCGCCGCTGCCGAAGGGATGCCCGCTCACGCGGAGGCGGTCGAGCGACGCTTGCTCGACGGCTAGCAACGAGAAGCGACGGGGCCACCAGTACGAAGCACCACGACGTGCTCCGCGCGGGCGAGCGCAACGAGCCGCGCGCGGTAGGTCCGCATGTCCGCGTGTGTCCAGTCGCCGTGCGTCTGGCAGCGCCACGCTGCGTAGTGCTCGCGGTGATAGCGACTCGTCAGGCTCTCGTTGTGACCGATCACGTTCGGGAGCGAGATGTCGAAGCGGTGCATCAGCCACAACGTGAGCTTCAGTGACGCCGCGATCTGCTTCGAGTTCTGCAGGATCGAGTCGTCGCTCGTCCCGACATGCTCGATCCCGATCGCGGTCCAGTTCAAGCCGACCGTGTGCCGGCACATCGTGTTCAGGGGAACGAGCTGGTAGATCGTCCCGTCGCGGTCGATCACGAAGTGCGCGCACGTACCGGGAAGCTCATGCAGCTCGGAGTCGGGCGCGTCGTTCGCAAAGGTGTTCCACGCCGACGAAAACGTGTTGCTCGCGGTGTAGTGCTCGACGATCACCTTCGGATGCTCGAGGCGCCATGTGCTCAGCCCGTAATGGCGCGCGGCGTACTGGGCCATCTCTGCGCGACGGTTCGCGCCGAACGGAATCGGCTTCCAGACGATCGCCGGCTTCGCGGGCACGACCACCGCGGCGGCGAGGAGAGCGAGGAGGATCCGCACACGCCGAACCTAGCGCGTGCGGACCCTCCGTTGGCTTCCTAGATGTGTGTGCCGGACGCGGGCGCGGCGGGTGGCGTGCCGCGGGGCGCGAAGCCTTGCCTCATACCGCCGTCCCGGCCGTCGTGCGCCGGGCGGGTGCCGTTGGCAAGCGCCGTGAACCGTGCTTTCAGCGTCGTCGCGATCTGGTCGGACTGCGCCTGGGTGATGGTGCCTGCGGTGACCGCGGCTGCGAGCTCGGTCTTCTCGGCCGCGACAAGCGCGTCGATCAGGCCGGCGGCGGACTTGCCGCTCGTTGCGTCCGCAACCTGGGCGAGGGTCTTGCGCGCCTGCAGCTGCGTCGTGAGGGCTCCCTCGGTCACGCCGAGGTACGTCGCGGCCGCGGTGAACTCGTCACCGCCGGGGCCGTGGCCGAAGCCGGGACCGCCAGGGCCGCCGGGGCCGCCGGGGCCGTGAGCCGGTTCGGTGCCGTTGACCTCGGCGGTCACGTGCGCCGTCAGACCGGTCGCGATCTGATCGGACTGCGCCTGGGTCAGGCGGCCCGCTGTGACAGCGGCTGCGAGCTCGGTCTTCTCGGCTGCGACGAGCGCGTCGATCAGGCCCGCGACACTCTTGCCGCTCGTTGCACCCGCGACCTGCGCGAGCGTCTTCCCGGACTGGAGCGACGCGAGCAGATCGGCCTGCGTGACACCGAGGTAGGTGGCAGCCGCCGCGAGGCCGCCGCCGCCGCGACCTCGGTGGTCACCGGCCGGGCCGGCGAAGGTGTGGCCGCCGCTGTTGGAGCTGATCGGCGTGGCCGAAAGAGGCCCGGCGGCGCCGGGCGTCGAGGAGGAGCTGTGAAGCTTGCTTGCCGCATACGCCGAGCCGGCCGCGATCAGCGCTGCGGCAAGGATGGCGAGCGGTGCGAGACGTCTATTCCTGGATTGGGTCATGAGTGGACTGTCGCGCCTCTTGCTAAGAG
>JANMWB010000113.1:0-1677 GCA_031393705.1 Thermoleophilia bacterium
TTCGACGACGTCAGGGTTCCGGCGGCAAATCTGGTTGGGGACGAAGGGCAAGGTTGGGCGATCGCCAAATTCCTGCTGGCGAACGAGCGCGTGGCGATCGCCGACACCGGGCCAAAGCTCAAGCTGCTGGCGGATATCAAGGCGCTGTTCGCACAAATATGCGCCGAGGAAGGCGACACCGCCGTCACCGCGCTGCTCGCCGACCGACTTGGCGATGCCGAGGTCCAGCTCGCCGCACTGTGCGCGATGGAACAGGATTTTGTCCGCAAATGGGCCAGCGGCGCTTCGCGCGAAGGGCTGCAGGCGTCGATCCTGAAGGTGCGGGGAACTGAGATTCTCCAGCTTCTGTCGGAGATCGCGCTGGAGATCGAAGGGCCTTATGGAGCGGTCCACGACCCCGCCGACCTCCACTTGCCGCCGACAACCGATTTCACACCGGCGCAGCGGGCGAGCATCATGGCCCATCAATATCTTTATGGCCGTTGTTGGTCGATCTTTGGCGGGACCAATGAGATTCAACGCGAGTTGATCGCGCGCGCCGCGCTCGGCTGACGGCTGGTCAACTCTACGGGAGCAATGTTCATGCCTGGAATCGTCACGATCGAAAGCAGTGCCTTCATCGCCCGCTTCCCAGTCCGCCAATCCGATCGACAGCAGTTCGTTGCAACGTTCGAAGCCTTGTGGCGCGGATCGCTCCCGTTCCTCGAGGCGCAGTGCAATCTCGTCTTTTACGGCTGGGATCGCACCGACCGCTGGTTTACCACGATCGAGTCCTACAAGGACGAGCAGTTCCTCATGGAACTTCGCCAGTCGGATATGTTCCAGGAAACGGTCAGGACGCTGCTCGGTTTTTGCGATGGCGACATGGAATTGCAGTTGCTGCGGGGAATGGCAGCTCCGACCGACATATTCTCCGACTTTCCGGCGGGCCCGTCGACCGTCCATCCGCGCACCGACCACGCCAAGGTCGTCATCTCCTGATTCTCAATCGAGCATGTGCTCGCGGAGTAACGCCAGTTCGTCAGCACTGATCCCCAACCTTTGCGTCGTATAGCCTTCGACCGACTCGAAACGCAGTTCGACTTCCTCGAACATTGCGTCGAGATAGTGGGGTTCGGCATTCATGATAGGCCTCAGCACCGCCTCTGAGACCGGCGGCGATCCGCCATGCTTCAACGCCGCGCGAGTATCCGCCATGCTGCGGTCGATGGTTTGCCGCGTCAGCAGATAATCAGCATCGATGACGTCTCGCGGTACGCCCAGCACGGCCAGCAACAGCGCGGTCGCGACTCCGGTCCGGTCCTTGCCGGCCGTGCAGTGAAACATCAGCGGAATATCGCCCGACGCGATCCGCCGGAACAGCTCGGCAAAGGAGCCCGACTGCTCCTCGGGAAGCGCACGATACACACTGGCCATCGCAGCTTGACACTGGTCTGCCGTCGTCGCCGGATCGCGAAGCATGCGAATGAGGTCCGAATCGCTCGTTTCATAATCACGTGCCCACGCGTCTGTCGTGCCTTGCGAAGGGCGTCGCCGACGTTCGGCCGTCGACCGCAAGTCGATCACCCCTTGCAATCCCAGTGCCTGCAGCCGTGAGACGTCGTCTGTGGTCAGCTCGGACAAATGGGCCGAGCGAAACACCCGGCCGCGACGGACCATTCGTCCGTCGAGCGTGTG
>JANMWB010000177.1:0-2460 GCA_031393705.1 Thermoleophilia bacterium
CGCGGCGATCATCACCATCGGGCTCGGCCTGATCTTCGCCGGGTCGCCGGACAAGCTCGCACAGGGCACCCGGATCGCCGGGATCGACGTCGGGGGCCTGACGCCGTCGGATGCGCGGCGGCTCCTCGAGCGCCGCTCCGAACGGGTTTCCCGCGTGCCGGTCGTCTTCACGGCCGGTGCAAAGCGGTTCTCGCTGACCCCGCGCCAGCTCGGCGTCCAGGTGGATTGGGGCACAGCCGTCGCCAACGCGCAGAAGCAGGGCGACGGGTTCGGGTTCGTTCGCGGTTACCGGCGTCTCGAGCTCGAGTTCTTCCCGCAGGATCTCGTCCCGCCGATCCGGGCCTACGACGCGGCGCTCAGCTACGAGCTCGAGCTGCTCGCGAAGGCGATCGACCGGCCCCATCAGGAGGCTCAGCTCGTCCGGCGCGGGCTCCACATCACAATCGCTTCGGGGACGACGGGCCAGTCACTGGACAAGCGGGCGGCACGCGAGGTGCTCGTGCGCTCCCTTGCGTCGTTCTCGCGCGAGATGGTGGTTGGCCTGCCGGTGAGCGTCGACGCGCCCCGCGTGACCGTTGCGGCGCTGACGGGCGCGCAGCGAACCGCGTCCCGCATCATCGCGGCGCCGGTGACGCTGATCGCAGGCCCGACGCGTCTGAGGCTGCCGCGTTGGCGGCTCGCAAAGCTCCTCGACCTCTCGACGATGCGCCTCTCGGGGGCCCCTGCGGACGCCTACTTCGCGCGCCTCGAGAAGACCGTCGACACCCCGCCGAAGGACGCGGACTTCGCGATCGGTTCGAACGGCACGGTGCGCGTCGTGCCGTCGCAGCCCGGGCTCGGGCTCGACGTGCCGCAGTCCGCGGCGCGCATCTTCGCCGCCGCCACGCGGGTGACGAACCGCACCGCGACGCTGGCGCTCTCCGAGCAGCAGCCGAAGCGCACCACGGCGGACGCGCAGGCGATGGGCATCACCGGCACGGTAGGTAGCTACGAGACGTTCTACGGCGGGATTGCGAACCGCATTCACAACGTGCAACTCGTGGCTCACCTCGTCGACCACAAGTTCATCGCGCCTGGCGAGACGTTCTCGTTCAACGGCACGACCGGCGAGCGCTCAGCTGCGAAGGGCTTCCTCGAGGCGCCGGTGATCGTGAACGGCGAGCTGCAGACCGGGCTCGGTGGCGGCGTCTGCCAGGTCTCGACGACGGTCTTCAACGCCGCGTACGAGGCGGGGCTGCCGATCACGTCGCGGACGAACCACGCGCTCTACATCTCGCATTATCCGCTCGGCCGGGACGCCACGGTCGACTACCCGAGCGTCGACCTCAAGTTCGTGAACGACTCGAAGCACTGGCTCTTGCTCCGCACCTACGTGGGCTCGTCGTCGTTGACCGTCGTTCTCTATGGCACCCCGCAGCACCGCCGCGTCGAGAGCACGACCGCTCCGTTGCGCGTCGTCGGGCCTCCACCGGTGCAGAAGACGGTCGATGCGACGCTCAAGCCCGGCGAAGTCGTCGTCGACTCGTCGGGGACTCCGGCGCAGGCGACCTCGGTCGAGCGCAAGGTGTACGACGCGAGCGGCAAGCTCCTCTCCGACGCGACCTGGTACTCGAGCTACCGCTCGGAGCCCAAGATCGTGCGCGTCGGTCCGAAGAAGCCGAAGGAGCCGAAGAAGACCGTTACGACGACGACGGTGGACTCGGCGCCGACCGCTCCGCACTAGCGATCGCCTCGGCGAGCCACGTCGGCACGCGGGTCGGGCGCAGCGTCCCGCCGTCGACTGTCGCGTGTGTCGTCCAACCGTCGGCGATCACCGTGTCCTCGCGCTCGATCGCGTACTCGTAACGGAAGCGGGCTCCTTTCACGTCGACGCAGCGTGCGTGAACGACGAGCCGGTCGTCGAAGCGCGCCGGCTGCAGGTAGCGGACATGCGACTCGAGCACGAGCGCCTCGATGCCCAGCTCCCGCAGCCTCTGATATCCGCCGGCATGGCGCTCGAGATACTCGACCCGAGCCACCTCGAACCACACGAGGTAGTTCGAGTTGTGCGCGATTCCCTGAGCGTCCGTCTCCGCGAAGCGCACCTTGACATTGGTTGAGAAACTGAATCCGTGCACGAGGTCGCCATGCTCGCAGAACTGATCCGCACGAATCAGCCGTGCGTCGTGCTGACGGGCGCAGGCGTGTCGACGGAGAGCGGCATCCCGGACTTCCGCAGCGCCGGCGGGGTCTGGGCGCAGTACGACCCGTACGAGGTCGCGTCGATCGAGGCGTTCCGCCACGACCCGGAGCGCGTCTGGGAGTTCTACGCGCACCGGCTCGCCGTGCTCGCGAACGCGGCGCCGAATCCGGCTCATGTCGTGCTCGCCCAACTCGAGTCCCTCGGGCTCGTGCAGGCGGTGATCACGCAGAACGTCGACGGGCTGCACGCCGCCGCGGGCTCGCGCGACGTGATCGAGG
>JANMWB010000035.1:0-22471 GCA_031393705.1 Thermoleophilia bacterium
TGGGCCTGTTCCGTCCACACGACGCTCGCCGAGCTCTGGCCGGCCGACCCGCCGACCTTTCTCGAGACCCCCTACGGATACTTCGACCACGAGCGGATCCGCGCCGACCTGGGGGACGCGGGTTGGAACGACGTTCAGCTCGACGCGGTGCGCCTCGAGAGTCTCGCCGACTCGGCGCGGGACGTTGCCCTCGGGGTAGCGACCGGCTCGCCGCTCTCCTACCAGCTCGCCGAGCGGGGAGCAGACCCGGAAACGGTCGCAGGCGAGCTGGTGCGGCGCCTGGTGGCGGTCGGCGGAGAACGGCCCTTCAGGGCCGAGCTCGCGGCCACGGTCATCACCGCTGCTCGTTGAATCGGAGACCAACTTTCGCCGCCTGAATACGGCGTATACAGTCGTTCAACCATGTCGCTGCAGGAGAGACACGCGACCGAACGCGTCCAGGAATCCCGTGAGCGCTACGTCGCCCGCGGCATCTCGACCCCGCCGCTCGTCGTCGCGAAGGCCGAAGGCGCCCGGATCTGGGACGTCGACGGGCGCGAGTACATCGACTTCGCCGGCGGGCTTGGCTGCGCGAACCTCGGCCACAACCTGCCCGCCGTCGTCGACGCGCTCCACGCGCAGGTCGACCAGTACCTCCACCAGTGCTTCATGGTCGGGATGTACGAGCCGTACGTCGAGGTCTGCCGCCGGCTCGCCGAGCTCTCGCCCAACCGCGGGGAAAACCAAAAGTCCGTCCTCCTGAACAGCGGCGCCGAGGCAGTCGAGAACGCGGTGAAGATCGCGCGCGTCGCGACCGGCCGCCAGGCGGTCGTCGTCTTCGACAACGCGTTCCACGGCCGCACGCTGCTCTCGATGACGATGACCTCGAAGGTCGTGCCGTACAAGGCGGGCTTCGGCCCCTTCGCGCCCGAGGTCTACCGCACGCCCGCGCCGTATCCGTTCCGCGGCGTCAGCGAGGACGACGCGATCGCCGGGCTGAAGAAGCTCTTCAAGGGCGACGTCGACC
This sequence comes from Thermoleophilia bacterium, assembly GCA_031393705.1. Lineage (GTDB taxonomy): Bacteria > Actinomycetota > Thermoleophilia > Gaiellales > Gaiellaceae > PALSA-600. The sequence goes on from JANMWB010000035.1 coordinate 1,007, forward strand.
CCAACTCCGTCGCGTGCGCCGTGCTCGAACCCGTGCAGGGCGAAGGCGGCTTCATCCCGATGACGCCGGACTTCCCGAAGCGGCTCCAGGAGCTCCTCGACTCCTACGGGATCCTCTACGTCAACGACGAAGTGCAAAGCGGCTGCGGCCGCACCGGGCCGGTGTGGGCGATCGAGCACTACGGCGTCCAACCCGACCTGACGGTGAGCGGCAAGACGCTCGGCGGCGGGCTGCCTCTTGCTGCGGTGACGGGCAGGGCGGAAGTGATGGACGCCGTTCCGCCCGGCGGGCTCGGCGGGACCTTCGGCGGTAACCCACTTTCGTGTGCCGCGGGCGTAGCGCTCCTCGACGCGCTCACAGGAGCACGCCCGCGGGCCGAGCAGATCGGCGAGCGGCTCCGCGAACGGCTGACCGCGATGGCGCCGGCGGGCTCCGACGTGCGCGGGCTCGGCCCGATGCTCGCGATCGAACTGCCCGCACAGAACGGCGAGGAGACGACGCGCATCACCACCCAGGCGCGCGAGCAGGGGCTGATGCTCCTCTCGTGCGGCATCTACGGCAACGTGATCCGCATCCTGGTTCCGTTCGCGATCGGCGACGAGGAGCTCGAGCGCGGCCTCGACATCCTCGAGGGCTTGCTTGTCGGCTGAAGTTCTCTGCGAGGGGATCCGCAAGACGTACGGCGACGTGGTCGCCGTCGCTGATGTCGACCTGAACGTTGCCGACGGCGAGTTCTTCACGCTACTCGGCCCGTCGGGCTCCGGCAAGACGACAACACTGCGGGTGATCGCCGGCTTCGAGCGGCCCGACGCAGGCAGCGTCACGCTCGGTGGCGCCGACATCACGCAACAACCGCCATACGCGCGGGACGTCAACACCGTCTTCCAGGACTACGCGCTCTTCCCGCACATGACGGTGGCGGAGAACGTCGGCTACGGATTGAAAGTGAAAGGCGTGCCGCGCCGCGAGCGTGCGACGCAAGTCGCCGAGGTGCTGAAGATGGTGCGCCTCGACGGCTACGGCGACCGCAAGCCGGTACAGCTCTCCGGCGGCCAGCGCCAACGGGTCGCGCTCGCGCGCTCGATCGTCAACCAGCCGAAGGTGCTGCTGCTCGACGAGCCGCTCGGCGCGCTCGACCTGAAGCTGCGCCAGGAGATGCAGGTCTTTCTCAAGGCGTTGCAGCGCGACCTTGGCATGACGTTCATCTACGTCACGCACGACCAGGAGGAAGCGCTGACGATGAGCGACCACGTCGCCGTGTTCAACGAGGGACGCATCGAACAGGTCGGCTCGCCGACCGACGTTTACGCACGTCCTGCGACCGAGTTCGTCGCCGGCTTCGTCGGCACGTCCAACATCCTCGAGCGCGAAGGACGCCGTTTCTCAGTGCGTCCCGAGCGGGTTGAACTGAACGGTCATGGTGAACCGGCCACAGTGGCCGACGTGGTGTTCGTCGGCGCGTTCACGCGCATCCTCGTCGATACCGAGGCCGGCGAGCGGCTCACGATCGTCCAGCAGAACACGAGCACGGTTCTCGAGCCCGGCGCGCGCGTCCACGTCAGCTGGAACGACGCGGACGCGTATGAGATCCAACCCCCCCAAACACTCCAGCAGGAGGTCAAATGACGAAGTGCATGTGGGCGCTGATGGCGGTGTTTGCCGTCATGCTCGCCTTCCCGGCCGCCGGTGTGACGAAGCAGCAGGGCGGCACGTTGAACATGATCGCGTGGGAGGGCTACCTCCAGCCGCAGTGGGTGACGCCGTTCCAGAAGAGCAGCGGCTGCACCGTCCACGCCAAGTACGCCGGTTCCTCGGACGAGATGGTCACGCTCATGCGTTCGGGCGGCGGCGGCCAGTACGACATGGTCTCCGCATCCGGCGACGCCTCGTTGCGCCTGATCTACGGCAAGGACGTGCAGACGGTCGATCCGTCGAAGGTCGCCGACTTCAAGAACTTCGGCAAGACCTTCCAGTCGCCTCCGAACAACACGGTCGGCGGAAAGCACTACGGCATCTCGCTGCAGTGGGGACCGAACACCCTCATGTACAACACGAAGAAGGTGACGCCGGCACCGACGTCGTGGGCGTCGATCTACGACCTGAAGTACAAGGGCAAGGTCACTGTTCCGGACAACCCGATCCAGATCGCGGATGCGGCGCTGTACCTGATGAAGACGCAGCCGTCGCTCGGGATCAAGGATCCGTACGAGCTGAACTCGGCTCAGTTCACGGCGACGCTCAACCTCCTGAAGAAGCAGAAGCCGCTCGTCAAGAAGTACTGGGCGACCGCGGGCCAGGAGATCACCATGTTCAAGAATGGTGATGCCCTCCTCGGCGCGTCGTGGCCGTACCAGACGAACACGCTGATCGGTGCCAAGGCGCCGGTCAAGGACCTCGTGCCGAAGGAAGGCGCGACGGGCTGGCTCGACACCTGGATGGTCTCGGCGAAGACAAAGAACCTCGACTGCGCGTACAAGTGGCTGTCGTGGGTCTCGACGCCGAAGGTGCAGGCCCAACAGGCGATCTACTTCGGTGAGACGCCGGTGAACGGCAAGGCGTGCGCAATCATGGACTCGCTGTCCAAGGGATCGTGCGCGCAGTACCACGCGAACGCGCCGCTCACGTACTTCAAGCAGATCTCCTTCTGGAAGACGCCGATCGCAGATTGCGGCAACGGCCAGAAGAACTGCATGGACTACACAAAGTGGCAGCAGGCCTGGACGAACCTCAAGGGTTAGAGGCTGGACCGCTCGTCGGAGCGCGTCGCCGAATTGGCGGCGCGCTCTGGCGGCGCTCCTGGCTGAAGGCCCTCGCAGTCCTCCTGCCGCCAGCCGGCGCGTTCCTCGTCGTCTACGTCGCGGCGCTCGTCGCGCTGTTTGTCTCGGCGTTCTGGACGGTCGACTCGTTCACCGGCCTGACGATCCACCACTGGACGCTCGACAACTTCCGTGAGCTCTGGCACGGCGGCACCTACCACAACGTCGCGCTGCGGACGATCCTGATTGCAGCAGCCGTGACGGTGACCGACGCAATCATCGCGTTCCCGTTCGCGTACTTCATGGCGCGGGTGGCGACACCGCGCATGCGCGCGGTGCTCTTCGTGCTCGTGCTCCTGCCGCTCTGGGCGTCGTACCTTGCGCGCGTCTACGCGTGGCAGCTGATCCTCAGCTCGAGCGGTCTCCTCAACTGGTCGCTGCACAAGCTCGGGCTCGGATCGGCGAACCTGCTCTACACGAACACAGCGATGTGGATCGTGTTCTCGTACATCTGGCTGCCCTTCATGATCCTCCCGGTCTACGCGGCGCTCGAGCGCATCCCGCACTCCTACATCGAGGCCTCGCGCGATCTCGGCGGGAAGGGCGCACGCACGTTGCGCTCCGTGATCCTTCCGCTCGCGCTTCCCGGCATCGTCGCCGGCTCGATCTTCACGTTCTCGCTGACGCTCGGCGACTACATCACGCCGGTGCTCGTCGGCGGAACGTCGTCGCAGTTCATCGGCAACGTCGTCTACGACGCGGTCAACCAGTCGTCCAACCTGCCGTTCGCGGCGGCGTTCGCGGTCGTGCCGCTCGCCGTGATGGGCGCCTACCTCCTGATCGCGCGCCGGCTCGGCGCGTTCGAGGCGCTCTAGTGGAAACGCGTTCGACACGCATCGCACTCGGCGTCTGGGTCGCGCTCGTGCTTGCGTTCCTGTACATCCCGATCGCGATCATTTGCCTCTATGCGTTCAACTCGTCGAACGTGCAGAGCTGGCCGATTCCCGGGCTGACGACCAAATGGTTCTCGCCGGCGATCCACAACGGGGACATGCAGACCGCGCTCTGGCTCTCGCTGAAGGCGGCCGCTCTCGCAACGACGGTTGCCCTGGTGCTCGGCACCGCTGCGTCGTTCGGCGTGCACCGCTTCCGTTTCTTCGGACGTGAGGCGATCTCGTTCCTGCTCGTGCTTCCGATCGCGCTGCCCGGGATCATCACCGGCATGGCGCTGAACTCGTACTTCGCGTTCTGGAAGTTCAACTTCGGCCTCTGGACGATCGTGATCGGACATGCGACGTTCTGCGTAGTGGTCGTCTACAACAACGTGATCGCACGGCTCCGTCGCGTGCCCGGCTCGCTGACGGAAGCATCGATGGACCTCGGCGCGGACGGCTTCCAGACGTTCCGCTACGTCACCTTCCCGACGATCTCGACAGCGCTCATCTCGGGCGGCCTGCTCGCCTTCGCACTTTCGTTCGACGAGGTGATCGTGACCACGTTCACCGCCGGTGCGCAGAACACGCTGCCGATCTGGATCTTCGGCCAGATCCGTCTCGGCCAGCAACTGCCACAGGTCAACGTCGTCGTGTTCCTGATCCTCGCTGTCACCATCGTCCCCGTCGCCCTTGCTCAGCGCCTCACCCGCGAAAGCGGGATCCTCCGCACCGAATAGGAGACTGACTCACATGGCAACCATCGACGTGATCAACCCCGCAACGGCCGAGACGATCGGCGCCGTGCCGAATATGACGGCCGACGAGGTCGACGCCGTCGTCGAGCGCGCGAAGCAGGCGCTCCCCGAGTGGCTCGACGCGACGCCGAAGGAACGCTCCGAGCTCCTTTACAAGCTCGCGCAGGTCCTCGAGGACAACGCGGAAGAGCTCGCACAGATCGAATCGCGCAACGTCGGCAAGCCGCTGATGGTCTCGCGCGACGAGATGCCGTTCTCCGCCGACAACCTCCGCTTCTTCGCAGGCGCCGCGCGCAACCTCGAAGGCAAGTCGGCCGGCGAGTACGTCAAGAATTACACGTCGATGATCCGCCGTGAGCCGCTCGGCATCGTCGCCGGCATCTGCCCGTGGAACTACCCGCTGATGATGGCGGTCTGGAAGATGGGCCCCGGGCTCGCCGCAGGGAACGTCCAGATCCTCAAGCCGGCCGAGCAGACGCCGCTCTCACTGCTGCGCTTCGTCGAGCTTGCGAAGGACGTGATCCCGGAAGGCGTGCTGCAAGTGGTGACGGGTGAGGGCGTGCCGACCGGTCAGCGGCTCGTCGAGCATCCCGACATTCGCCTTGTCTCGCTGACCGGCGACATCGCGACCGGCAAGCTGATCGCGAAGAACGCGGCCGACACGCTCAAGCGCGTGCACCTCGAGCTCGGAGGCAAAGCTCCGATGGTCGTCTTCGACGACGCCGATCCCGAACAGGTCGCCGAAGGCATCAAGATCGCGGGCTACTGGAACTCCGGCCAGGACTGCACGGCCGGCTCGCGCATCATCGCCGGCCCGAAGATCTACGACGCGCTGATCGAAGCGCTCGTGCCGGCGATCGAAAGCCTGAAGGTCGGCGATCCCGCCGACGGCGACGACGTCGAGATGGGACCGGTGATCTCGCAGGACCAGCAGCAGCGGATCCTCGGCTTCCTCGACCGTGCCAAGGGCGCGACGGTGCTCACCGGCGGAGGTACGAACGGAAGCAACGGCTACTTCGTGAGCCCGACGATCGTCACCGACGTGAAGCAGGACGACGAGATCGTGCAGAACGAAGTGTTCGGCCCGGTGATCACCGTGCAGAAGTTCGCAGACGACAACCAGGCGATCGAGTGGGCAAACGGCGTGCGCTACGGCCTCGCCGCCTCCGTGTGGACACGCGACGTCGGCCGCGCGCTGAACGCGGCAAAGCGGCTGCAGTTCGGAACCGTGTGGGTGAACGACCACCTCGTGCCGATCACGTCCGAGATGCCGCACGGCGGCTACAAGTCGTCGGGTTACGGCAAGGACATGTCGATCTACTCGATGGAGGAGTACACCCAGCTCAAGCACGTGGCGATGAAGATCGACTGATCGGTGTCTGACACCTTTCGCAGTGCGGCGCGCCGTCGAGCTACGTAGAGGTGTCAGACACCACGCTCGCGGTGCCGTTCTCGACACGCACGCGCCAGTGCCGACCGAAGGCGGGGATGCCGTCAAGCACGAGGCCTTCGAGCCACGCCGGGAGGGCGTCCGCTGTCACCCGCAGCGTTTGGGCTTCGGGGTCGGGCTCGAGCCCGAGCTGAGCGCGAAGCAAGAGCAGGGGCGTGCCGGCGGCCCACGCCTGCGGCCGCGCGGAGGTGGGCACGACGGACGGCGCCTGGTCACCACGTCGCTCGTCGCCCGCGAACAGTTCCGGGAGCCGGGAATCGAAGAAGGGCGCGGAGTCGAGGAGCGCCCGCACGACGAGCTCTGCCTCGGCCCGCCGACCGGCCTGCGCGAGCCCGAGCGCGATCAACGAATTGTCGTGCGGCCAGACGGTTCCGTTGTGGTACTCGAGCGGGTCAAATGCGGGCTCGTCAGCGGCGAGCGTGCGGACGCCCCACCCGGACCAGAGTGACCCTGACGTCAGCCTCGCCGCGACCTCCGCAACGTGGTCGTCGGGAACGATGCCGCTCCAGAGCAGGTGACCCATGTTCGACCCAAGTGCATCGATCGGCCGCTTGTCAGCGTCGAGGCCGAGTGCATACCAGCCTCGTTCCGGAAGCCAGAACGCCGCGTCGAACCGCGCACGAAGTGTCGACGCCTCAGCTTCGAGACGCACCGCGGTCGCCTCATCCAGCCACACACGACGTGCGAGCTCCGCCATGCGGAGCTTTGCGTCGTAGACGTAGCCCTGCACCTCGGCCGCCGCGATCGGTGCATGCGCAAGCGAGCCGTCGTGGAAGACCATCGAGTTGTGCGAGTCCTTCCAGTTCTGGTTGTCGATGCCGTGACTCGCGCGGCGCAGGTACTCGACGAACCCATCACCGTCACGGTCGCCGAAGGAGTCGATCCAATCGAGCGCGCTGCGCGCAGCCTGCTCCAACTCGAGCACGATCCCGTCGTCGCCGGTCCAGCGCCAGAGCTCCGAGAGCAGGACGAGAAACAGCGGTGTCGCATCGACCGTGCCGTAGTAGCGGTCAGTCCAGATGAGCGCGGTCTTGCCGCGGCGCAGCTCGTGCACGATCTTCCCGGGCTCCGCGTCGCGCTCGGGATCGTCGGTCTCCGCCTGCGCATCTGCGAGCGCGCGCAACGCGCCGGCGGCCGCCTCGGGACCAAGGATCAGCTCTTGGAACGATGTGATGAGCGTGTCGCGACCGAACAGCGTCATGAACCACGGCAACCCCGCCGCGGGGACCATGCCGCTCCCCGCCCAGCGCAGCCGAAGCGCGGCCAGGTCGGCGAGCGACTGCTGCCACGTTCGCTCGAGGGCGGCGTCGGCCGGCGCCTGCAGCCGCGGCGCCGACTGCCACCAGGCAGCGAGCGACGTGTCTCGCTCACGCCGATCGTCCTGCAAGCTCGCCTCGAACGCGACTGCGTCGAGCTCACGTGCACCGTTCAAGAGGCACTGCACGGCGACGAGCAGCTGCCAGCGCTCGCCTGGCTCGAGCCGCAGCCGGTAGCGCGCCGCGCTTCCGTTTGCGCCGTCGGGCGCCGGCGCAAAATGCACCAGGGTGCGGGCGGGGAAACCCTCGTCCGCAAACTCGAGGGTGCCGGCATCGTTCCAGTGCTGCGGTCGCGTCGGCGCCACTTCGGAGCTGCCCGGCGCGCCCAGGTCCTCGACCCGCTTGACCGCGAAGATGTCGGCGAAGTCGGATGCCAGCTCGAGCGCGAGCACCACCTCCACCTCGTGCTCGGACCGGTTCCAGACGGTGATCGCCTCTTCGAGGCCGCGACCGACGAACAACTCGCGGCGCGCCGCCAATCCGCTCGGCCATTCGAGGTCGAAGACCGCTACGTGTGGCGCGCCCTGCTCGAACGCGACGGGCTCGCCACGGTCGCCGTCGATCGTGAGCACCGATCGCGACAGAAAGCGCGTATCCGCGGCGAAGAAGCCGGAGGCCGCGGCGACGCCGTCCAGGTCGCCGCGCTGGTCGCAGACCACGAAGGTCGAGCCGTCGAGAAGAGTGATCCTCAAGGGATCAGTCTGCGGTCGGCTGATCAGGCAACGATCGCCTCGCCGCTTGCGAGGTCGAAGAAGTGCAGGCGGCGAAGGTCGACCGCAAGCTCGATCTCGTCGTCGGCGCGGACGCGCGCGGATGCGTCGAGCCGAGCGACGACGATCGCGCGGGACCCATCGGTCTTGATTTCCGCGAGCTCTGCGGCCTCCTCCGCGTCGACGAGCCCCTCGAGCACGTCCTCGACGAGGACCGGCTTCGCCTCGATCTCGACGTGCGCGAGCTGCTCCGACCCGAGTGCCTCGACGGCCTGGACCCGGCCGCGCAACCTGCCTCCATCGCCGCCGTCACGGCGGCCGGGCTCGTCGAGCGAATCGGGCCGGATGCCGACCGCGACCGGCTTGCCCAGGTGGTTCGCGAGCGCGGGCCGCGCGTTGAGTACCTCGGGCGGCACCGCAAACGCCGCGGTGCCCACTCGACAAACGAGGGCATCCCCTTCGCGCTCGAGCGATCCCTCGAGCACGTTCATCGCCGGGCTGCCGATGAAGCTCGCGACGAAGAGGTTGGCCGGACGTTCGTAGAGGCGCTGTGGTTCGTCGAACTGCTGCAGCAGCCCTCTGCGCATGACCGCGACGCGGTCGCCCATAGTCATCGCCTCGATTTGGTCGTGCGTGACGTACACGGTCGTGACCGCGAGCTGTCGCTGGATGCGGGAAATCTCGGCGCGCATCTGCACGCGAAGCTTCGCGTCGAGGTTCGAGAGCGGCTCGTCCATCAGGAAGACCTGTGGCTCGCGCACGATCGCGCGTCCCATCGCCACGCGCTGGCGCTGGCCGCCGGAGAGCTGACCTGGCTTCCGGTCGAGGTGATCGAGGAGGCCGATGATGCGCGCCGTCTCCTCGATCCTCCGCCGCGCCTCCGCCTTAGGCACCTTCCGCATCCGCAACGCAAATCCGATGTTCTCCGCAACCGTCATGTGCGGATAGAGCGCGTAGTTCTGAAAGACCATGGCGATGTCGCGGGCGCCCGGCGGCAGGTTGTTCACGACGCGGTCGCCGATCCGGATCTGGCCGCTCGAGATCTCCTCGAGACCCGCGATCATGCGCAGCGCGGTGGTTTTGCCGCAGCCGGACGGGCCGACGAGTACGACGAACTCGCCGTCCTTGACGTCGAGGTTGAGATCGGAGACCGCGCGGTAGCCGTCACCGTAGGTCTTGGTCACGTCGTCGAAGGTGATTCCGGCCATGGCGAGCTCCTTACTCCTTCACAGCGCCCGAGGACGCGTTCATGATTCGGCGTTGGAAGACGAAGAAGAGGATCGCGACGGGGATCGTCATCAGCGTCGATGCTGCAAGTTTCAAGGGGTAGCGGTTCCCGGAGCCGAGCTGCCCGGACGCGAGCTGCGCAACTCCCTTCGTGAGCGTGTTGAGGCTCGTGCTCTGCGCCGAGATGATGAAGTGCGCCAGTTCGTTCCACGAGCCCTGGAACGACAGGATGAAGAGCGTCACGAGCGCGGGACGGGCCATCGGTAGCACGATCGACCAGTAGATGCGGAAGAGGCTCGCACCGTCGATCCGCGCCGACTCCTCGACACTGATGGGGATTGACTCGAAGAAGTTCTTCATGATGAACACGCCGGCTGCGTCGACCAGGAGCGGGATGATCATTCCGTAGTAGGTGTCGTAGATCCCGAGCTGCCGGATGATCAGGAACTTCGGGATCAGGAGCACAACGCCCGGCACCGCCATCACGGCAACGATCGTCGCGAAGGCCGCACCGCGTCCGCGGAAGCGGAGGCGCGCGAGCGCATAGCCCGCAAGGCTGTCGAGGAACACCCGGAGGAACGTGACGCTGAGCGTCACGATCATGGAGTTCTTCACCCACAGCAGGAAGTCCTGGTCCTTGTAGAGCTGGGTGAAGGCGGTCGTGGTCGCCGGGTGCGGGACGATTCCGAGCGGGCTGGCAGTCGCGTTGGGCTCCGTCTTGAACGACGTGATGATCGCGATGACGAACGGGAAGATGTAGACGACCGCGAGGGCGAACAGGAAGCTGTAGGTCATTGCGCTTCCCAGACGGCGGCGCCGCACGGCAGTCGCGTCGCTCCGCACGCTGGAGCTGCTCACGGCGTTCCTCCGGAGGCTACGTGCGAGGCGTTCTGGTCACCGACGCCCTGCGTCGGCCCGAAGCGGCGACGGCGAGAGACGCGACCCGGGCTGCGGGTCAGCAGACGTGTCGCGACCGTGAAGAAGACGATGATCGCGAAGAGGATGAACGCGATCGCGGCGCCTACGCCCCAGTTGTTGCTGTTGAACGAGGCGTTGAACGAGAGGAAGGCGGGCGTCAGGGTCGTGTTCAGCGGGCTCCCTTTCGTCCCGACGTAGATCTGGTCGAAGACCTGCCAGGTCCCGATGAGACCCAGCGTCACGACCGTGAAGAGCGTCGGCCGGATCATCGGCACCGTGATGTGGCGGAACTTCCGCCACTCGCTCGCGCCGTCGAGCGCCGCCGCCTCGTTGACCGCCTCGTCGATGTTCTGGAGCCCCGCGAGGAACAGCAGCATGAATGTCCCCGACGTCGTGAACACGGCCATGATGATGAAGACGCACATCGCGATGCTCGGGCCGGCCAGCCAATCCCAGTAGCTCACGCCGAGGAAGAACCCGTTCGTGAGTGAGCTCGACTGGTGGACGCCGAACTGGCCGAGGATGACGTGGATCAGGCCGCGCGGGTCGTAGAGCCACGACGGCCCGGTCGCGCCGAGGTACGACAGGAGCTTGTTGATCACGCCGGCCGGCGAAAAGAGGAAGAGAAAAAGGACCGTGATCGCGACCGAGCTCGTAACCGACGGGAAGTAAAAGGCGGTCCGGAAGAACCCGACCAACTTCACGCGCCTGTTGACGAGGACGGCCAGGAAGAGCGCAACCGCGGTCTGGATCGGAACGACCAGGGCGACGTAGTAGACGTTGTTGCGAATCGCCGTGCCGAAGTTGTTCTGGTCGAGCCCGGGCGTCGTCAACAGATGGCGGTAGTTGTCGAGGCCGACGAAGTGCGCGTTCTTGCCGAGCGGGCTGCCGTTGCCGTTCCAGTCGGAAAAGCTGACCCAGGCGGCCATCGTGATCGGCAGCACGAGGAACAATCCGAGGATGACGATCACGGGCGCGAGGAACAGCCAGCCGGCTGCGGCCTGATGACCGCGAATCCCCGGATCGCGACGCCTCGCAAACCTGTTCAGCAACCTCGCCTCCTCGTGTCTGTGCGGACGCCCGCCGGCGGCGCGAGCGCCGCCGGCGGGCCTTCCCCCTGAGCGTTACTTGTTCAGGATCGACTGCAGCTCGCCATTGACCCGGTCGAGGATCGTCTTCGGGTCGGTCTGCGGCAATCCCTGCAGCTGCTGGTTGAAGTCCCCGAGCACCGTCGAGATGTCCGGCACGGTAGGGATGCTCTTCGAGTAATCGGCACCGGCCAGGAAGGCAGCGAACTGCGGGTAGAGCTTGGCCCACTCCTTCGCATTCGCCTTCACGGACGGCATGACGCCGAACGCCTTCGCATTCCCCATCTGCACCTTCGGCGAGGTCAGGTACGTGATCAGGGACATCGCGTCCGTCTTGTTCTTCGAGGCGGCAGCCATGCCCCAGCCGCCGTCGTACTGCAGCGTGCCCTTGCCGGCGGGGCCGGTCGGGAGCTGGAGGGCCTTGTACTTGACGGTCGGGTAGTCGTGGGTCATCGCGCCTGCGATCCAGTTGCCCTCGATCGTCATGGCGCACATCCCCTTCCCGAAGGCCTCACCGCCCCAGCCGGCGCCGAGCTGGCTCGTGAGCTTGAACGTGCCGGCCTTCAGCATCCCCTTCACGTAATTGAACGCCGCGACGTTCGCCTTGCTGTTGACCGTGGCAGTCTTCCCGTCCTTGGAGACGAGCCAGCCGCCGTTCTCGATCATGAACACGCCAAGGCGGTGGAACTCGGGACCTGTGCAGAGGCCGACCTGCCCGTTCCGCGTGAGCTTCTTCGCGACGGACGAGAGCTGCGCCCACGTCTTCGGGTAGTCCTTGGCCGTCAGCTTGGCACCTTGCCACGACGCGCTGTTGACCACGAGGGCGAGCGTCGAGAAGTCCTTCGGCGCCGCATAGAGGTGGCCCTTGTACGTGTATGCCGCGCGGAGGCTCGGATAGAACGCCTTGACGTTCTTCAGGTTGTCGAGCGTCGCGAGGCTTCCTGCCTTCGCGTACGTCGCGACCTGGTCGTTGCCGAGATAGAAGATGTCCGGCGGGTTCCCAGACGCGAAGCCCTGGGCAAGCTGCTGCCCGAGGTCGGAGGCCACCACCACGTTCACCTGGATACCGGTCTGCTTGGTGAATGCCTTGGCGGCGTTGTTAACGGCGTACGTCTCCGCGGGGCCGGAGCTCCCGATCAGAGCGGTAAGCGTCGTTGCCTTCCCGCTCTGACGCGAGCCGAGGGCCGTGCCGGCGGTGAGGGCCAGGGCGGCGACCGTGGCAATCACGAGCGCGGCCCGCGAGCGAGCGATGCGGGTCTTCCGATGCGCGTTCACTACAACGTTCCTCCTTTAAAGCCTCGTTGGAACCGCTTTCAGGAACCTGGGCGGCGACAATATGCCTTCATCCTGGGGAAATCAAGCGCTACCACCCTTGACTTTCGACGTTCCCGCAGGCAAAAGGTTTAAATCCTATGGAAGCGCTTCCGAAGCCACCGGCCCGGATCGCCGACGTCGCCGCACGCGCGGGGGTCGGGATCGCCACCGTCTCGCGTGTCGTCAACGACCGTGGGAACGTGGCGGCGGGGACGCGGGAGCGGGTGCTCGAGGCGATTCGCACGCTCGAGTACCGGCCGAGCTCGGTCGCCCAGAACCTCTCGCTCAAGCGCACGCTCGTGATCGGGGTGGTGCTGCCGTTCCTCACGGAGGCATCGCCGATCGAGCGCGTTCGCGGCATCGTGACCGCGCTCGCGTCCTCGCCGTACGACCTCGCGCTCTACGACGTCGAGTCGGCGGATCGCCAGCAACGGGCGTTTCGTCTGCTCGCCGACGCCCATCGCACGGACGGGCTGCTGGTCGTCTCTCTAACCCCACCGGACGAGGAGGTGCGCCGGCTTCGCGCCCAATCGATCCCGTGCGTCCTGATCGATGCGCGGCATGACGCGCTGCCGAGCGTCGTGATCGACGACATCGCCGGAGGCGAGCTCGCGACCCGACATCTGCTGGAGCTCGGGCATCGCCGCATTGCCTTCATCGGCGACAAGCCGGCCGATCCCTTCCGCTTCCACTCGACCCGCGACCGGACGATCGGGTACGAGCGCGCCCTCAAATCGGCCGGCGTCCCGATCGGGCCCGAGTACGTGCGCGAAGGGACGCAGAGCCGCCACCTCGCGCGGAGCATCGCGGACGAGTTGCTCCGGCTCCCCGAGCCGCCGACGGCAGTGTTCGCCGCCTCGGACGTCCAGGCGCTCGGCGTGCTCGAAGCCGCGCGCGCGTTGCAGATCGACGTGCCCGAGCAGCTGTCGGTGATCGGGTTCGACGACATCGAGATCGCCTCGTACGTCGGGCTGACCACGGTCCGCCAGCGACTCTTCGAGAGCGGTCGCCGGGGTGCCGAGCTGCTCCTCCAGGCGCTGGCCGGTCAGCCGGCTCCCGTACACGTCGAGACTCTGCCGCTCGACCTCGTCGTACGCGGCACGACTCGCTCACCTCGCTGATGAGGTGATCCAACGGATTTCTAGAACGCGCGGATCTCGGAGAGCTCGTCAGGCGTGGGTTCCCATGCGCCGGCCGCGGCGTTCGCCCGCACCTGCTCGGGTTTCGTCGCGCCCGCGATCACCGAGACGACCGGCGTGACGGCGAGGAGGCCGCCGATTGCGACGTCGAGCAGCGACACGCCGTGCGCTTCGGCCCAAACACGCAGCTCCTCGACCTTGTCGAGCCGCTCGGCGTTGATCTCGCGGCCGTGCAGGCGGGTTCCTTCGGCCGGCGGATTGTCGCGCGTCACCTTGCCGGTCAAGAGACCACTCGCGAGCGGGAAGAACGGAATGAACCCGAGACTCAGTCGCTCGCACGTCGGCAGCAACTCTGCCTCCGCATCGCGGGTCAGCCACGAGTACTCGCTCTGCTCCGACACGTAGCCGCGTCCTGCAATCTCCTTGGCGCGCTCGAGCGACAACGGCTCGTAGTTCGACGTCCCGTACGCGCGGATCGTTCCCTGCTCGACGAGCTCGTCGAGGGTGCCGATTGTCTCCTCGAGCGGCGTGTCGGGATCCTCTTCGTGGTGCTGGTACAGGTCGATCACGTCGGTCTGCAGACGGTGCAGCGAGGCCTCGAGCGCGCGCAGGATGTAGTCGCGCGAGCCGCGCCGGGTCGCGCCGTCGCCCATCTCCTTCCCGAACTTCGTCGCGAGCACGATCTCATCTCGGCGCCCCTGCAGCACGCGGCCGAGGAGCTCTTCGCTGCCCCCGCTGTTGCCGTAGATATCTGCGGTATCGAAGAACGTGACCCCCGCAGCGAGCGCGGCATCGACAACTGCCCGAGTTGCCTCCTCGTCGATCCGGCCGCCGAAGTTGTTGCAACCGAGCCCGACGACGGTCACCTCGAGCGGTCCTAGCTTCCGGGTGCGCATCACCCCACGCTAGCTATACGGTCCCGAGTGATGCGTTACTTCGAGGACTTCAAGGTCGGCGACGTCACCGAGGTCGGACCCGTTTTTGTGAGCGAGCAGGAGATCGTCGACTTCGCGACGCGCTTCGACCCGCAGCCCTTTCACATCGATTCCGAGGCGGCGAAGTCCAGCCCCTTCGGCGGCCTGATCGCAAGCGGCTGGCACACGGCCGCGCTCTTCATGGGGATGTTCGTCCGCGGCATCCTCCTCGACTCAGCGTCGCTCGGGTCACCCGGCGTCGAGGAGATCCGCTGGACGGCCCCGGTACGGCCGGGCGACACCCTCACCGGCCGGATAACGATCACCGACGTGCAACCGTCGAAAACAAACGCGAATCGTGGCACGGTCTTCACGACGAACGAGGTGTTCAACCAGGACGGCGAGCGCGTGATGACGCTGAAGGCGCGGGGCTTCTTCGCGCGCCGAAGCTAGCGCCAGGTCGCAGCGAGCACGCGCAACCAGTTCTCGTGCGTGAGCTTTGCGACCGCGGTGTCGTCGTAGCCGGCGTCGCGCAGCGCTTCGATCAGTTTCGGAAGGCCGGCGACGCTGCCGAGCTCCTCCGGGATCGTGGCGCCGTCGAAGTCCGAACCGAAGGCGACATGGTCGATCCCCATGCGCTCGACGAGATAGTCGACGTGGCGCACGATCTCGGTGATCGGAGTCGTCGCGCCGTTGTCTCCGTCCTCGCGCAGAAAACCGACGGCGAAGTTCACACCGACGACGCCACCCGAGTCGCGCACCGCGTCGAGCTGCCGGTCGGTGAGATTCCGTGAGGCCGCACAGAGCGCGTGCGCATTGGAGTGGGTCGCAACGAGCGGCGCGTCGGAGATGCGCTGCACATCCCAGAAGCCGGCCTCGTTGAGGTGCGAGAGATCGACGAGGATGCCGAGCCGGTTGCACGCGCGCACGAGCTCACGGCCTGCGTCCGTCAGGCCCGCACCGGTGTCGGGCGAGGAAGGGAAACGGAACGGCACACCCTCCGCAAAGGCATTTGGCCGCGACCACACGAGGCCGACGGAACGGAGCCCACGCTCGTACCAGCGTTCGAGGTTCGAGAGGTCGGCCGCAAGCGGTTCGGCTCCCTCCATGTGCACGATCGCCGTTACCTGCCCTTCACGGAAGTCGTCCACAGAGGTCGCGCGCACGACCGGCAGCTCGCAGAGCGCAGCGAACAGCTCCTCTGCGATCCGGGCGGCCTCCTCCTGCGGGATCGGCTCGGGGAGCGGCACCGCGTACGGGATCTCCTCCGGGTCGGGCACCTTCGGCGATGGCACGTAGAGCGCGAAGAAGCCCCCGGAGAAGCCTGCGTCCCGCGCTGCGTCGAGATCGAGGTGCAGCGTAGGCTCCCCGCGCCAGCGATGGAGCACGAGGTCGTTGTGACCGTCGATGATCATCGGCGCATCCTACGGGCGGGTGTGTCACTCTCCCCCCTTCGTGATCGAGACCCCACTCCGCATCGTGCTCGCCGAGGACGACGACCGGCTCGCCGAACTGGTAAGCACGCTCCTCGGCGGCGACGGGCGCTTCATCGTGCTCGGCCGCGCAACGACCGGCGACGCCGCCGTATCCCTGTGCCAGGAGCACAAGCCCGACATCGTGCTGATGGACATCGGCATGCCCGGTCGCGATGGCATCGCCGCGACGCGTGCGATCCACGCGCGCGACCCGGGGCAGCATGTCGTCATCTACACCGGCTCGGACGAGTACGGCGACATCGCAAGGGCTGACGACGCCGGCGCCGTCGGCTACCTGCACAAGGACGCGCTGACCTCGCCTGACCTGGCGGACGCATTGCACGTCCTGCACGCGAACTACCTCAACAGCGTCCCGGACCCGAACTGAACCTCAGCACCGGGTGCAGCTCGACGTGGTTCGCGGCCGCACCGCGCTGGCCGTGTGGGAAGTCGAAGAAGGCAACCCCGTCAATCGTTGCCAGCCCTGAGAGACGCGCGAACGACGTCGTCGGCGCTCCGCAGGCGTGCGCGAGCGCAGTGCGCGCCGACGCCATCTGCAACCGGACGTCGGCGGCAGCGCCGACGCACGCCGGGCTCGGCAGCTCCGCAATCATCGTCCGGCCCGTCTTGGGGTCGGCCACGACCAGGTGAACGTCCGAGTCGCCTTCGAGCTTCTGCCAGAGCAGCCGGACGCGGATTCGCCACGTGCGCATCTCCGCGCCCGGCATGCGCGTGCCAAGGTTGCCCGGCGGCCGCAGATCCGTGAGCGCAGCGACAGATGTCGCCTCCGGGCGCAGGTCGACCTCGAGCGCGGCGCCGTCGCTCAGCGTCTTCACCGCCC
Organism: Thermoleophilia bacterium; assembly: GCA_031393705.1. GTDB lineage: Bacteria > Actinomycetota > Thermoleophilia > Gaiellales > Gaiellaceae > PALSA-600. The sequence continues at coordinate 17,845 of JANMWB010000035.1, forward strand.
AGGCCTCGACACCGCACGTCGGCGTCTGCGCGCCGCCTGCGCGACGGCACTGGTAGGCGAGCCCGGCGTAGTGGACGCGCTGTGTGTCTGCGGCCGTCACCTCGGGAGCGCCGACCTTCGCGCAGTCCCAGCCCTGGCCGGACGCGTCGAACCAGACGTAGCTGTGGTGATCGGACGGACAACTGTGCGCCGAGTGGCACGGTGACCGGTGCGCCGTTCCGGGCAGGGCGACACCGGCCGCGAGCAACGCAAGGCCGAGCACGAGCAAGATGACCACAGGCCGCCGCATGTCCATTCGGGACAGTAGAGCTAGATCAGGATGCGGCGGAGCTCGTCGACGGTGGTCAGGCCGGCGACCACCTTGCCGACCCCGTCCTGCCACAGGCTCCGCATACTGTCCGCCGTCGCGGCGACTTCGATCTCGTGCGCAGTTGCCTCGCGTGCCGCGAGCCGCGAGACCTCTTCGGTCATCGTCAGGAACTGGAAGATGCCGACGCGGCCGCGGTAGCCACGGGTGCAGCGGTCACACGATCCGGGACGCCAGAGCTGCTCGACGCCGGCGTCGAGACCGATCTTCGTGAGCTCGTCAGGCGTCGGTTGATAGGGCTCGCGGCAGTGCTCGCACAACCGGCGGGCGAGGCGCTGCGCGAGCACCGCGGTGATGCCCGACGCGACGACGAACGGCTCGACACCCATCTCCGTCAACCGTGTGATCGCGCTCGGCGCGTCGTTCGTGTGCAGCGTCGAGAGCACGAAGTGCCCGGTCAGAGCCGCGCGCATCGAGATCTCCGCCGTCTCGCGGTCGCGAATCTCACCGACCATCACGACGTCCGGATCGCTGCGCAGCACCGAGCGCAACGCTTTCGCGAAGTCGAAGTCGATCTTGTCGTTCACCTGCAGCTGGTAGATGCCGGGGAGGCGGTACTCGACGGGATCCTCGATCGTGATCGCGTTGATCTCCGGGCGGGCCAGGTCGGCGAGCGCGGCGTACAGCGTGGTCGACTTCCCGGAGCCGGTCGGGCCCGTGACGAGCAGCGCGCCCGTCGGCCGCGTCAGCACCTGCTCGAGCGCCATCTGCATCGGAAACGAGAGCCCGATTTCGGTCAGGGTCGGCGGTTTCTGTGACTTGTCGAGCAGGCGCAGGATCGCTCCCTCGCCCTCGACCGCGGGCAGGATCGAGACGCGGATGTCGACCTGGCGGCCGTCGCTCGTTCGAAGCGTGATGCGGCCGTCTTGCGGCCGGCGATGCTCCGCGATGTCGAGCTTCGCGAGCACCTTGATCCGGGAGATCACCGCGAGCGCCCGCTGACGCGGAATGCGCTCGAGCTCGCGGAGCACGCCGTCCACCCGCAGCCGGACGAAGAGCCCTTCCGGCTGCGGCAGGAAGTGCACGTCGCTTGCTCCTTCTTCGATCGCCTGGAAGACGAGCGAGTTGACGAGCTCGACGAGCGGACCGGACGCTTCGTCCTCTGCCTGCTCGGGTTCCTCTTCGTACGAAATGCGTTCGCCCTCGTGCACGGCGTGACGTCGCGTCGCCTCGACCTCACGCTCGAGGTTGCGAAGCTCGAGCTCGATGTCGTCGCGCGGAGCGACGCTGAGGACGATCTCGCGGCGGGTTGCGATGCGCAGCTCGTCGACGGACTGCACGTCGGCCGGGTCGGCGATCGCGACCAGCAGCCGCTCACCGTCGAATGCGTACGGCACCGCGACCGCGCGGACGAGCGTCCGTGCTTCGATCTCGTTGGCGGCGTCGCGTACGACGCCGAGCGCGCGCAGGTCGAGCAAGGGTAGGGCGAAGCGTTCGGCGATCTGGCGGGCAACGGCGAGGCCGGCGGCGCGGCCGCGAATGGCGGCCGAGGTCATGCGCTAAGAATGTTTTGGACACGGGCCGCGAGCTCCTGCGGGCTGAACGGCTTCGCGATGTAATCGACAGCGCCCGCGTCGAGGCCTTCCTGCACGTCGGCTTCGCTCGCTCGCGCCGTCAGGAGCACGACGGGAATGTCTGCGGTCTCGCTGTTCGCGCGGATCGCGCGCAGCACCTCGAGGCCTGATGCCTTGGGCATCATCCAGTCGAGGACTGCAAGATCGGGATGCCGCTCCTGTGCGAGCCGCAAGGCCTCTTCGCCGTCACGGGCGACGATCACCTCGAACCCGGAGCGTGAGAGACGCAACTGGACGAGCGTGAGGATGTCCTCGTCGTCGTCCGCCACGAGCAGCACGGGAACACGGCTGGAGACCGGGTCGGAGAGGAGCAGGGAATCCAGCATCACCCTCACTATCGGCGCACCGCGTCGGGGATACGGGTGGTCGCTCCTCCCCCGAACGAGGGACTACGGCGTCCGCAGGCGGCGAGAACAGTGCAGAAGGGGCCCCGCTTCCGAGGCCCCTCCGTTTCGGTCGTTCGGCGTGACGCGCCGAGGGTTAGCGCTGGTGGCTCTGGACGAAGCTCACGCACGCGCCCTGAGTCTCGAAGGACGGGTTGTTGAAGGCCATCCCGGTTCGCGACTTTCGCTCGAATGCGTCCGCGCGCCCGCGGCCTAGGCGAGAAGCGTCTGGAACCACGCCAGCTGGCGCGCCCGCTCAACCGCGAACCCGCCGCCGTAGGCGTCCTCCGTGCCCGCGGCGGCAACCGCTGCACGGCCAACTGCGTGTGCGGCGACGAAGCCGGCGTTCGCCGCCACGGCTCCGGGCGACTGCGAGGCCGAGGCCTTGGTCGACGGCAGGCCCCACATTTCCGGACGGCCGCCTCCGACGAGCGAGACCATGTCGGCCGCGAACGCCACCACCTCCGTAAGTTCGGCGTCCTCCGTCACTGTGAGTGCCGCGACGGCCGCTTCCTGCACCGAACTCAGCCCTTCAGCGTGCGCGAGTGAGCCCGCGTGCTCGTCGAGACCAGCGCGCCGCAACGCATCTGCCGCCACCTCTGCGGCACGGCGAGCGCAATCATCCGCGAAAGTGCGGGCTGCGGCGGCGTCCCATTGTTCGACGTGCCGCACCAGCCGCCCGCGCTCGGCGACGAGCATGCCTTCGCGCTCCGCGATCTCACCGCCGAGCTCGACCTCCCAGAGCTCGTCGTCGATCCAGTCGAGCAGATCCTCGACGCGCAACGCGTGCACGCCGACGAGGCAGTCCAGCACGGACTGGTGCGTCTCCACCCAGACCCCGGGGGCCGGCCACGTGAAGTCGCTGAAGAGGCCCACCCGGCCGGGCCCGAGGAACTTGTACGTCTTCACGTCGGGGAACGTCCCTGCTTCCACTCCGCGAAGGCGCTCAGGAGGTCGTCGCGCATGCTCTCCGGGAGGTCGTCCGCGCGGAAGCCGCCCGCCACGCGGGTGACCCAGCGAATCTGCGACAGGTAACCGCGGCATGGCGGACAGATCGCGACGTGGCGCTCGAAGGCGACGCGGTCAGAGGTGGCGAGCCCTCCGTCGAGGTACTCGGTCACGACTTCGACGATCTGTTGGCAGGTGTTCAGCTCGATCATTCTGGGCCTCGCTCGAAATACTCTTCGACCGCCGCTCTGATCCTTGCGCGAGCGCGGTGCAGGAGAACACGCTGATTCTCGGCGGAGATGCCGAGGAGCGCGCAGACGTCGCTCCCGTCCCAACCCTCGATGTCGCGAAGCGTGAACACGGTCGCATAGTTCGGCGGTAGTGCCTCGATCGCTTCGGTGATCCTTGCGCGCGCCTCCCCGGAGATCAGAACGTCGTCGGGTAGCTCCTCCCAGCCGTCGACAAGCGTAGTCCACATGCCTCCCCAACGCGGGTGCGCCGCGGGGAAGAATCGTGCGGGATCGACAGCCGGTTCCTCCTGCTGGTCGCTGTACGCGGTGAACGAGACGTACCGCCCTTCGCGCCCGGCGCGCTTCCGCGCGCAGTTCCCGAGAATGACGAAGATCCAGGTGCGCAGCGACGAGCGCCCTTCGAACCCGTCGATCGAGCGGAGGATCTGGATCCACGTGTCCTGGACGACGTCCTCGGCGACCGCGAGCGTCGGGACGTAGAGCTTCGCGACCCGGAGCATCGATGCCCCGTACTCGTCGACGAGATTTTCGAACGCCGACTGCTCCCCCGCCCGGAGCGCCTCGACCAGCCGCCGCTCCTCCGGAGCGGCAAGGACGGACATGGCTGAAGGCTCGAGGGACGTGGTGGTCGACGGCGGTAGGGGCTGCCGGACTGTAACGCCAGGTGCCTGGCGCGGCTCTACCAAGCATATGGACAAAACTGAGACGAACGTCAGTGACCTGACCCTCCTCGAGCGGTGCTCGGCTGGAGACGAAGGCGCACTCGCCAAGTTGCACGACCGCCACGTCGAGCTCTGCCGCCATCGCGCGCTCGACGTGCTGCGAAACCCCGCCCTCGCCGAGGAGGCGGTCCAGGACGCGTTTCTCGATCTGTGGAAGACGGCGAGCCGCTTCGACCCCGCCCGGGCCCAGGTCCGGACGTGGCTGTGCGTCCTCGTTCACCGGCGTGCCGTGGATCTCGCGCGCCGCGAGGCCCGGCACCACGCGGCTGACGAGAGCCTGGCCGCGCCCGACCCGGCTTCATACACCGCAGAGGAGCTGCTCCTCGTGCAAGTCGACCGTCGAAGGGTTCGCCTGGCGCTCGAGCGCCTCAGCCCGGTCCAC
>JANMWB010000048.1:0-7172 GCA_031393705.1 Thermoleophilia bacterium
ATGGACCGCTTCGCACAGCAGTCGCAGGAGCGCGCGGTCGCCGCACAGGGCTCCGGGTTCTTCGCGCGCGAGATCACGCCGTGGAACGGCGTCGAGGCCGACGACGGCCCGCGCGCCAGCTCCACCTACGAGAAGCTGGCCGCACTCGATCCGGCGTTCAAGCCGGGCGGACGGGTCACGGCAGGAAACGCCTGCCCGCTGAACGACGGCGCCGCCGCGGTCGTCGTGATGTCGGCCGACCGTGCGCGTGAGCTCGGGCTGAAGCCGCGCGCGCGGATCATCGCGTCGAGCGTGTCGGGAGTCGCGCCGGAGATCATGGGCGTCGGCCCTATCGAAGCCGTGCGCAAGGTGCTCGCCCAGGCGGGCATGACGATCGACGATGTCGACGTGATGGAGCTGAACGAGGCCTTCGCCGCGCAGGTGATCGCCGTGTGCCGCGACGTCGATGTCGACCCGTTCAGCGACAAGCTCAACCCGCACGGTGGCGCGATCGCGGTCGGCCACCCGTACGGGATGACGGGCGCGCGGATCATGGGCACGCTGCTCAACGACCTCGAGACGATGGACCGGACGATCGGGCTCGAAACGATGTGTGTCGGCGGCGGCCAGGGGATGGCCATGCTGGTCGAGCGGCTCTAAACCACTGGGCGCGCTCGCACTCGTCCTCGCGCTCGGCTCGTCCCTCGTCTGGGGCACGGCGGACTTCGCCGGCGGATCGCTGACGAAGCGCCTGCCGACGTTCGCCGTCACGCTCATCTCGCAGGCGGCGGGGTTCGTCGTGCTGCTGGTCGCAATCGGCGTGCGCGGCGAGATCGGCGGCCGGTCGTTCGCGCTCGGGCTGCTCTCCGGTGTCGGCGGCGGAGTCGGCCTCGCCGCGTTCTACCGGGCGCTCTCGCTCGGCACGATGAGCGTGGTCTCGCCGATCGCGGCGTGCGGCGCGGTCGTACCGTTTGCAATCGCGCTCGCGACCGGCGAGCGTCCCTCGGCACTCGCGCTGGGCGGCGCGGCGTTCGCGCTCGGCGGCGCGGTGCTCGCCTCGGTCGAGGAGCGGCGCGCCTCCTCCCCCGAGCGTGCGCGGGCAGTTGCGCTGGCGGTCGTCGCCGCGCTCGCACTCGGGCTCTTCGTGTACTTCCTCGGGCTCGGAAGCCGTGAAGGGGACGCGCTGTCGACACTCGTCGGCGCGCGAGTCGGCTCACTCACCGCGCTCGCTCTGCTCGCGGGGTCGCAACGCGCGACGTTGCGCCTGCCGCGCTCCGCGTTGCTCGCGGTCGCCGCAGTCGGCATTGCCGACGTGACCGCGAACGCGCTCTTCGCGTTCGCGAGCGGCCACGGCCTGCTCGCGCTCGTCGCCGTTCTCGGCTCGCTCTACCCGGTCGTCACCGTCCTCCTCGCCCACGTCCTCCTAGGCGAACGCCTGACGCGACCGCAACAAGTCGGCATCGCCGTCGCTCTGGCAGGGGTGTGCGCGATCGCCGCCGGCTAGCGCCTCAGCGCACCCGCAATTCACCGTGGTCTGACCACGAGACATGTCCAACGAGCCGCTACCGCATCGGCTCTGTTCCTGCATGAAAGAAGCCCTGTGGATAGTTCGTGACAGTTTTGTGACCCTGGACTGACCACGTGACATGGCTCGGAACGGCCTGGCCCGCGTCGACAGGTCAGACGCGTTCGTCGAGCCACGCCTTCAGCTCCGACCACAGGTGCTCCATCGTGGTCGTGCGGGCGGGGTGCAGTGGGTCGTACGGGATGTAATTCACCGTGCGCACGATCCAGCCTGCGTCACCGCGTTCGTCAGGATCGTAATCCAAGACGTTGATGCACGCGGGCGCCTGCTCGAAGTTGCCGAAGTACGTGCGCCCGCCGGCGAGGGCGTGCGAGATGAGGATCCGGTTGACGCCGCCGTGGAAGACGGCCAGCGCCGTCTCCCACTCCTCGGCGAGCAGGCGATCAAACGCCGGCAGTACGCGGTCGAGCGCCTCACCCAAAGACTCGCCGCCGAGGAAGCGCGCCTCCTCGTCTCGGATCTGCAACGAACCGACGAAGACCTGCTCGAGCTCCTCCGGAGGGATCGCGTCGAGACGGCCGCCACGCCACTCGTTGAACTTGGGCCACTGCACGGGGTCCACGCCGGGCGCGACGACCGAGGCCGTCTCCACGGTCCGCGGGAGCGCGCTCGTCACGACGAGGTCGAAGTCCACGTCCCCGAGCGCTCCGTGCGCGGCTGCGGCCTGCTCGAGCCCGCGCTCGGTCAACCGCACGACCTCGGGGTCGCGCTCGCCGACGTATGAGACCTCGGCGTGCCGCATCAGGTAGAGACGCCTCCGCACGGCGCACAGTCTTTCAGGGCATAGCATCGCAGTGGTGGACACGAAAGCGCCGCTGCTGATCCTCGAGAACGTCGAGGCGTTCCTCGACAGGCACGGGCTGGGCTCCGGCCCGATCACGGCGCAGCGGATCGGCGACGGCGGCGGCTCGAACTTCACCTTCCTGCTCGAGCGGGGCGACGAACGGTTCGTGCTCCGTCGTCCGCCACGGCCCCCGCTGCCGCCGTCGGCGCACGACATGGTGCGCGAGGCGGGCCTGCAGAATGCGATCCGCGCCGCGGGCTTCGCGCGGCTCCCGGAGATCGTCGCGGTCTGCGACGACGAGAGCGTGATCGGCGTCCCGTTCTACGTCATGCGCTTCCTCGAGGGACACGTGATCACGCAGGATCTGCCACCAGGCCTCGAGTCCGAGGACGCGCGCTTCGCGCTCGGCATGGACCTGGTCAACACGCTCGTCGAAATCCACGCCGCGCACGGACCGGAGCTCGACACGTTCGCGCGTCCGGGCAGCTACCTCGAACGCCAGGTCAAGCGCTTTGCGCAACTCTGGGAGATCAACCAAACGCGCGAGATCGCCGCTGTCGACGAGGTCGGCCGCTTCCTCACGCAGAACGTCCCGGATGCCCTGGCGCCGACCGTCGTGCACGGCGACTACCGGCTCGGGAACATGATGGTCTCGCCCGAGGACCCAACGCGCATCGTTGCGGTCCTCGACTGGGAGATGGGCGCGATCGGCGACCCGCGCGCCGACGTCGGCTACCTGCTCGCGACCTACAGCGAGCCGAACGGCCGCGTGAGCGCGCTCGGCTCGAGCCCGGTGACCGCGGAGCCCGGCTTCCCGTCGCGTGCACACCTCGTCGAGCGCTACATCGAGCGCAGCGGCCGCGAGGTCGAGCCGCTCGCCTGGTTCGAGGCGCTCGCGCTCTGGAAGGCAGCGGTCTTCTGCGAAGCGATCTACGGCCGCTATGTCCGGGGCGAACTCGGTGCCGAGGACACGCGCGCTGCAATCTTCGAGCTCGCCGTCCCGCTGCTCGCAGAGACCGCGCTCGAACGCGTCAGCTAGCGGCTTCGGCCACGCCACGCAGCGTCGCCGCGTCACGTGTCGAGACGAGCAGCGTCGTCGCGCCGCTTTCGCGCCACGCGGCGAGGCGGTCGCGAATCTGTTCGACCGAGCCGACAAGCGCGACCTCGTCCACGAATGCGTCGGGCACCTTGGACGCCGCCTCGCGCTGCTTGCCGTCGAGGAAGAGGTCCTGGATCTCGCGGGCTTCGGCTTCGTAGCCGTAGCGGATGAAGAGATCGTTGTAGAAGTTCTTCCCGCGCGCGCCCATGCCGCCGATGTAAAACGAGTAGTACTCCTTGAGCATGTTGCGGGCGGACTCGACGTCGTCCGTGACGATCGCCGGCGCAGTCGCAGCGATATCGAAGCCGTCGCGCGCGCGATCCACCGGGAACACCGTGCGGGCCTTCTCCGGCGACCAGAAGATCGGCAGCCAGCCGTCCGCGATCTCGAACGTCTGCTCGACCGCCTTCGGGCCGATCGCCGCGAGGTAGATCGGAATGTCCGCGCGCAGCGGCCGCGCCATCAGCTTCAGCGGCTTGCCGAGCCCGGTGCCACCCTGCACCGGAATGTTGTAGTGCTCGCCTTGATGCTCGAGCCGCTCACGCCGCAGGATCTTCCGCACGATCTCGACGTACTCGCGGGTCTTCCCGAGCGGCTTCCCCCACTCCTGCCCGTGCCAGCCTTCGACAACCTGCGGCCCCGACGTACCGAGCCCCATCAGGAAGCGGCCGCCGGAGAGCATGTCCAGCGTGACCGCCGTCATCGCCGCGTTTGCCGGTGAGCGCCCGGGCAGCTGCATGATCGCCGTACCAAGCTTCAGCGTCGTCGTCCGCGCGCCGAGCCACGCGAGCGGCGTGATCGCATCGACCCCCCAGGCCTCCGCGGCCCACGCCGAGTCGTACCCGAGGCCTTCCGCCTCGCCGGCGAGCTCGAGCAGCTCCAGAGGATTGGTTCCCGGCTGCGCGTAGCCCATGTAGTAGCCGAGCTGCATCCCTGCGATGCTATGCCAATGACAGCAACCGCATGGGCACCTCCGACCGAACGGCTCGAGCAAGTGCGCGCCTTCATGGCGGAGCGCGTGCTCCCGAACGAGCAGGCGATCGAGAAGCAGGACGACGCAGGCGAGCAGCTCCTCGAACAACTGCGCAACGAGGTGCGCAAGCTCGGCCTCTGGGCGCCGCACGTGCCGCCCGAAGCCGGAGGCACGGGCACCGGCTTCCTCGACTACGCGTACCTCAACGAGTACATCGGCCGGTCGATGTTCGGCCAGCTCGTCTTCGGCTGTCAGGCGCCGGACGCCGGCAACTCCGAGATCCTCCATATGTTCGGCACCGACGACCAGAAGGAGCAGTGGCTGCAGCCACTCGTCGCGGGGCAGATCCGGTCGTTGTTGTCGATGTCCGAGCCCGATGTGCCCGGCTCGGACCCGACAACGCTCCGCACGCGTGCGATTCGCGAGGGCGACGAGTGGGTGATCAACGGGCGCAAATGGTTCTCGTCCGGGGCCGAAGGAGCGGCATTCGGGATCGTGATGGCCGTCACCGATCCAGATGCAGGCCCGCACGCGCGCGCAACACAGATCATCGTCCCGGCCGACACACCAGGCTTCGAGATCGTACGGCCGGTCGTCGTGATGGGGCACACGGGTAAGGGCTGGTCGACGCATTGCGAAGTGCTCTACAGACAGGTACGCGTCCCCGTCACGAACACGCTCGGTGCGGAAGGTGCGGGCTTCCTGATCGCGCAGAAGCGTCTCGGCCCAGGTCGGATCCACCATGTGATGCGGTGGCTCGGCCAGATGCAGCGCGCGTTCGACCTGATGTGCGAGTACTCACTCCAGCGCGAGACCTCGACCGGCAAGCTCGCCGACAAGCAGACGATCCAGAACTGGATCGCCGACAGCTACGCGGAGATCCAGGCGTGCCGCTTCATGACGCTCGACGCGGCACACAAGATCGACGCCGGCGACGAGGCACGGGTCGAGGTCTCGGCGATCAAGTTCTACGCCGCGAAGGTATTGAACGACGTGATCGACCGCGCCGTCCAGGTGCACGGCGCGCGCGGCCTCACCGACGAGACCCCACTCGCGAACATGCTGATGCAAGCCCGCGGCGGACGCATCTACGACGGCCCCGACGAGGTGCATCGCCAGGTCGTCGCGAAACGGATCCTGAAGGCGTTTGCAAACGGCGACGGGTGGCAGTTCTCGTAGACCATGGAGTCTCTCCAGGGAAAGCTGCTCGTCTCCTCGCCGAGCCTGATCGATCCGAACTTCCGCAAGACGGTCGTCCTCGTTGCGCACCACGACGACGAAGGGGCCATGGGCCTCGTGCTCAGCCGGCCGTCCGACGTCGCCGCCGCCGACGCCGTCCCGCTGCTCGAAGGGCTTCCCGGCTCCGACGACCCGGTGTTCGTCGGCGGCCCCGTGCAGCCGGAGGCGTTTATGGTGCTGGCCGAGTTCGAGGACGTCGAGGAAGCCGCGGCGCCGATCATGGAGGACCTCGGCTTCATGCCGGCCGACACCGAGCCGGAAGACCTCTCGATCAAGCGGCTGCGGCTTTTCGCGGGCTACTCCGGCTGGGGCGCCGGACAGCTCGAGGCCGAACTCGAAGAGCCGTCGTGGATCGTCGTCGACGCCGAGACTGACGACGCATTTGCCGACGATCCCGATGTGCTGTGGCGCACGGTGTTACACCGCAAAGGCGCGCCGTTCTCACTGATGGAGAACATGCCGTTCGACCCCGAGCTCAACTAGCTCGCGGCGCCGATCACGACCGGGCGCACGATCGGCGGCATGAACCGCCACGCCTCATGTCGCACGTCCTCGACGGAGAAGCCTGCTACGGCGAGCGAGGACAGCGTGTCGCGATTGCAGTGACAGCCACAGGCCAATGCGTGCCAGGGACCGTGCAACCGATCCTGCCAGCGCTCGAGCTTCGTCCCCGGGTCGGCGCGGACATGCTCGAGGAAGAGGAGCTTCCCGCCCGGCGCGAGCACGCGACGAATCTCGCGCAACGCCGCGGGGACGTCGGGAACCGTGCAGAGGACGAGTGTCGAGACGACGGTGTCGAAGGAGTCGTCCGCAAACGGGAGTTTCTCGGCACCCGCTGGCACGACGGCCACGCCCTTGGCGCGGAGCCGCTTGCCCATGTGCTCATCGGGCTCGGTGTAGGTGACGTCGGCGCCGGGCGGGTAACGCACGACATTCCACCCCGTCCCGGCGCCGATCTCGAGCACCCGGCCGTCGACACCGCGAAGCAGCATCGCCCTCGCCTCGCCGAGACCGGCGCGTTCGGCACGTCGCGAACCCTGCTCGTACGTCGCCGCGAAGATCCGTGCCCAGAGCCCCATCAGGTGACGATCGGCGGCAACCCGACGGTCGTGCCTTCCCGGCGCGGGCCGGGGACGTTCGCGAACCGGAAGGGGGCCGGCTCGCGACCGGGCTGGACGAACCAACACTCACCCGTGCCGTCGCTCGTTGCGGCAAGCCACATTGCCTCGGCAACATCGTCCGGTTGCAACAGCGGGAAGCCCGCAGCTTCGAACATCTCACGCTGCCCGTGCTGGTCGAGCATCGCCGTGTCTGCGATGCCCGGACAGATCGCATTGATCCGGATCGGGGCGATGCTCGGCGCAATGCTACGCACGAAGCCGACGACCGCGTGCTTCGTCAGCGAGTAGATCGAGTCGAGCGGCATCCCGACGAGACCGGCGAGTGATGCTGTCGCGATGATCGTGCCGCCGTCCATCACCTGCGCGAGCCGGCGCACGCCGAAGACGACACC
>JANMWB010000087.1:0-8747 GCA_031393705.1 Thermoleophilia bacterium
GGGCGACTGCTCGTCGATCGCCACGATCACGCCGCAGGTCTCCGCGTCGAAGCCGTACTTGGCGCGCGTGTAGCCGATGCCCTTCACCGTCTCGCGCACCAGGCGCGGGATGTCGATGTACTCGGTGGTCGTCATCTCGCCGGCGACGACCACGAGCCCCGTCGTGATCAGCGTCTCGCAGGCGACCCGACTATTCGGATCGTTCGTGAGCGCAGCGTCGAGGACTGCGTCCGAGATCTGATCGGCAATCTTGTCGGGGTGGCCTTCGGTGACCGACTCCGAGGTGAAGAGGAACGTGCGCTCAGTCATCGCGGATCAGGTTACCGAACTTGCAGGAGAGCCCTGAATGTCACTCCGCGGTTGCTTTCCGTCCCATCAGCGAGCTCGCAAGCTCGTGCAGCGGAGAGCCGTCGAGCACCGCGCAGACACCCTCTGTAATCGGCAACTCCACGCCCACACGGTGCGAGAGGTCGCGTAGCACCGGCGCCGTCGTCAGGCCTTCGATGACCTGGCCGATCGCAGCCTTCGCCTCGTCGGGCGTCGCACCGCGCGCGATCATTTCGCCCGCGCGGCGGTTGCGGCCGGTCGGGTGGAAGCACGTGACCATCAGATCGCCCATCCCCGCGAGGCCGGAGAACGTCTCCGGCTCCGCGCCGCACGCTTCGCCGAGCCGCGCCATCTCCACAAGCCCGCGCGTGATCAGCGCCGCTTTCGCGTTGTCGCCGAGACCGAGCCCGTCGACGCCACCCGCAGCGAGCGCGATCACGTTCTTCGCCGCCCCGCAAAGCTCAACGCCGATCAAATCCGGCTGCACGTAGACGCGGAAGACCGGCGAGGTGATCGCCTCCTGCAACCGGGCGGCCAGCACCGCATCCTCGGATGCGATCACTGCGACGCTCGGCAGCCCCTCGGCGACCTCCTCCGCCATGTTGGGGCCGGAGAGAACCGCGACCGAACGATCGCGCACGAGGGTCGAGAGCCGCTCGCCCGACTCGGGATCGAGGCCTTTGACCAGGCTCAGGATCGGAGCCTTGCCGGTCACGTGACCCAGCACCTCGCGAAACGCACGGCTCGGCACGGCCAGCACGACGACATCGGCTTCGTCGTACGGCGCATCGTCGAGCGTTGCGCGTCCCGCGACGAACACGTCATGGTCACGCCCACGCAGCACGTGCGCGAACGCCGTGCCCCAGGCGCCGGAGCCGACGACGACGACTCTCACGCGCGCTTCCTGAAGTCGATCGAGACCGGCACCCCCTCGAGATTGAAGCGCTCGCGCAACTGGTTCTCCACCCAGTAGGCGTAGTCGCGCGTCACGAGACCCGGGTCGTTCACGGTGAAGCGAAAGCGCGGCGGCCGCGACGAGACTTGTGCGCCGTAGAGCAGGTTCAGGCTGCGTCCGCTCTTCGACGGCGGCTGGCGCGCCTCCTTGAGCTCGCCGAGGAAGCGGTTCAGCTCACCGGTCGAAACGCGACTCGCATAGCGGTCGTACAACTCGGTCACCTTCTCGAGCAGCCGCGAGACGCCACGGCCGGTCGTCGACGAGATCGTGATGAAGTCGGGCCGCTGACGCAGCCGCCGCTGCAACTCCGGCCGCACTTCTTCGATCGTGATGTTCGAGATGTCCCATTTCGAGAGCACGATCAGCGTTGCCGAGTGCGACTTGCGCGCGACCTCGACCGCCGTGATGTCGCCTTCGACGATGCCCAGGCTCGCGTCGATCAGGACGAGCGCGACGTCGGCGCGCTCCGCAGCCTCGAGCGCACGCAGCTCTGTGTAGTAGTCGATCCCCTGCCGCTGCCGGCGCTTACGGCGCAGGCCGGCCGTGTCGACGAGCACGAACGTGCGGTCGCCCTCGACGAGGACGGTGTCGATCGTGTCGCGAGTCGTTCCGGGGACGTCGTCGACGATCGTGCGCTCCTCGCCGACGAGCTTGTTGTACAGCGACGACTTGCCGACGTTCGGGCGGCCGAGGATCGCGACGCGAATCGCATCAGGCGGCACCGAACGCTCGGATGAACCGGGAAGCCGCGCGACGACCTCGTCCAGCAGATCGCCCGTGTTCGAGCCATGAAGGCCCGAGATCGGGAACGGGTCGCCGAACCCAAAACTGTGGAACTCGTGCGCGAGCGTGTTCTGCGCGGGGTCGTCGACCTTGTTCGCGACAACGAGCACGTCTTTCTTCGACTCGCGCAGGATCTGTGCCAGCTCCTCGTCGCCGGGCGTGATGCCCTGGCGCGCATCGACGATGAAGAGCACGAGGTCGGACTCCGCGATCGCAGCGCGCGCCTGCTCCGCAATCTGGCGGGTGATCGGATGCGGATCGGCGATGTCGACGCCGCCCGTGTCGATCGCCATGAACTGCTGCCCGAGCCATTCGACGATCAGCTCCTTGCGGTCGCGCGTCGTGCCGCTCGTGTCGTGCACGACGGCAGAGCGCGTCGCCGTCAGTCGGTTGATGAGCGTCGACTTGCCGACGTTCGGGAAGCCGACGATCGCCACCGTGCCGATCAGGTTGACCTGCTCGGGCTCCTCCTCCCCGACTTCCTCCTCCTCGACGTCGAGGGGTTCCAGGTCGTCGCTCACAGCGGCGGCACCAAACCTTTCGGGCGACCCTTGGCGTGCACCTCGGCCAGCCAGTCGAAGAGCACGTTGATGCGCCGCTCGATCTCGACGGTCGCCTCCTTGTACCCGCGGCCGTTCTTCGGCAACTCATCGAACCGCAGCGGCTCGCCGAACGCGAGCGAGCACGGCGTCGGATGTGTGGCTTTCCAGAACTGCGTGCCGTAGATCGCCATCGGGATCACGGGCACGCCGGCCTGAATGGCGACCATCGCGGCGCCTGGTTGCGCCGTGCCGGGCCGGCCCGTCTTGAGGCGCGTGCCCTCGACGAAGAGGCCGACCACCCGCCCGGTGCGCGCGGACTCGAGCATCTTGCGCACCGCGACGCGGTCGGACTCGCCGCGTCGCACCGCGATCGTGCCGTGCCACTCGAGGAAGCGGCCAATGCCGGGTACGCGCACCGCTTCGACCTTGGCGACGAAGTCGATGTTGCGCGGCGAGAGCGCGCCGACGAGCGGGATGTCGAGCCAGTGCATGTGGTTGACCGCGTAGACGACGCCGCCGGTTTTCGGCACGCGCTCGCGCCCGTAGGCCCGCGCGCGCGTGACGGCCAGCGCGGGCCAGCCCATGTAGCGGCGGCCGAGCGCCCAGGCGACGTTGGAGGATCCAGCGTTCACGACGTTGTGAGCGAGCGCGCGCGGATCAACTCTTCGATCCGCGTGACGACGTCCTCGACCTCGAGGTCGGTCGTGTCGATCAACTCGGCATCCTCGGCCGGCTGCATGCGAACGCGATCGGATTCGTCGCGCGTGCGGAGATCGGTGGCGAGCGCGTCCGCGCCGATGTCGGGCCGCTCCGCCTGGCGGCGGGAGGCACGGATCTCCGGGTCGGCCTGGAGATAGACCTTCACTTCGGCGCCGGGTGCGACGACAGTCCCGATGTCGCGACCCTCGATCACGGCGTTTCCGTGCGCAGCGAGCTCGCGCTGCCGCTCACGCATCACCTCGCGCACATCGTGATGGCGCGCCACGACGGGGACCATGCGGTCGATGCGCGACTGCCGAATTGCGGAAGTGACGTCGCAGCCGCCGATGAACACGCGACCCGCTTCGTCGAATGTGACGGGATTCTTCCGGGCGAGCTCGCCGAGCGGTTCGCTCTCGGCCAGCGGCAGCGCCTCGCGGATCGCCAGCCACGTCAGGGCGCGGTACATCGCCCCGGTGTCGAGGTACCGGAAGCCGAGCCGCTCCGCGAGCTTGCGGGCGACCGTGCTCTTGCCGGCGCCGGCCGGTCCATCAATCGCAACGATCATCGGCGCGTTATTTGCTCGAGAAGGTCATAGAAGCCGGGGAAGGATACTCCGACGCTCTCGGCGTCCAGCACCTCCACGCCCTCGCGGGACGAAAGCCCTGCAACAGCGCCGAGCATCGCGATGCGGTGGTCGCCGCGAGAGTCCACCTTGCCGCCCTTCGGGCGCGCCGGGACGCCGGTCACCGAGAAGCCCTCTTCGTGCGCCTTCGCACGCACCCCGATCGCACGCAGCGCGTCGACGAGTGCCTCGATCCGGTCGGTTTCCTTGTGCCGGAGCTCCCCGGCGCCGTAGACCCAGCTTTCCCCGTGGGCGTGCGCCGCGAGCAGCCCGAAGAGCGGCAACTCGTCGACGAGCCGCGGTATCTCCGCGCTCTTGATCGTCGTCGCTGTCAGCTCCGCCGAGCGAATCTCGATGTCACCCACCTGCTCGGCGCCGATCTTGCGGCGCGTGAGGATCCCGACGCGGCCGCCCATCCGTTCAAGCACCTCGAGGAGGCCCGTGCGACGCGGGTTGAGGTTGACGTCGTGGATCGTGATCCGCGACTCGGGGATCAGCGTCGCGGCAACGATGAACGGCGCCGCCGAGGAGAAATCGCCGGGCACGTCGACGGAGCCGAGGCTGAGCCGCTCCGGCGGATCGATGCTCACCGACTGCGGCCTCGTCGTCACGGTAACGCCGGCTGCACGCAGCATCAGCTCGGTGTGGTCGCGCGTCGGCTGCGGCTCGATCACCGTCGTGCGCCCGCTCGCGCCGAGACCGGCGAGCAGCACCGCCGACTTGATCTGCGCGCTCGCGACCGGCAGCTCGTAGTCGATCGCCTCGAGCGTGCCGCCCGTGATCGTCAACGGAAGATGGCCGTCGGTCGTCTCGATCTGCGCGCCCATGCGCCGCAGCGGTTCCGCGACGCGCTCCATCGGGCGCGCGGAGAGCGACTCGTCGCCGGTCAATGTGAACGTCCCGTCCTGGAAGGCGAGCAGGCCGACGATCAGCCGCGCGAGTGTGCCGGCGTTGTTGCACTCGATCGTCGCGGACTGCAGGCCGCGCAGGCCGACGCCGTGCACGATCAGCTCATCGGATTCGAGCTCCTCCACGTCGACGCCGAGCGCGCGCACCGCACCGAGCGTCGACTCGGTGTCACCGGAGCGGCCCCAGCCGCGCACGTGCGTCTCCCCGTCCGAGATCGCGCCGAAGAGCAGCGCGCGATGTGAGATCGACTTGTCGCCCGGGACTGCAAAGTGTCCCTCGAGCGACGCCGCGGGCTCAATCTTCATCGAGCACCTGGTCCTCGAGCACGGGTGAGACGATCACGCTGTAGCCCTGGCCTTCGAGCAGCGCCGCGGCGCGCTGGGCCTCGCCCTCGCCCTCGACGAGCACCTGCAAGGTGCCGCCGCGCTCGGGCGACATGTGGTGCAGCTCGAAGTCCTCGATGTTGATCCGCTCGGCGCCGAGCGCCTGCGTGATCGCGGCGAGCACGCCGGGGCGGTCGGAGATGTGCACGCGCAGACGCTGCAACGCGCCGGGGTCCGGGTACTCGCGTTCGAGCATCCGGCGGCGGTTGGTCGAGGCCTCGCCGATCCAGCGTGCGAGGAACCCGGCGTCGCCCTGCTCCAGCGCAGACTCGACCTGCTCGATGCGCCGCCGGTGCTCGGCGAGCGCGCCACGGATCGCCTGGGCGTTGTCGAGGAAGATGTCGACCCAGATGCGCGGGTTCGCGCCCGCGATACGTGTCATGTCGCGCAGCGAGCCCCCGGCATGCGCAAGCGGCTCGTGGCCCTCGACGCGCGCTTCGCCGGTCTGGTTCGCGACGATGTTCGCGAGCACGTGCGGCACATGGCTTGTCATCGCGACGAGACGGTCGTGGGCGTCGGCGTCGATCGCGACCGGCGTCGCGCCGACGTCGGTGACGAAGCCGTGCACGAGCCGGTGCCGGTCGGCGTCGGTGTGCGCGACCGGCGTGAGGAACCACGTCGCGCCCTCGAAGAGGCCGGCGGTCGCGTTCTCGGCACCGCGCGACTCCGAGCCGCAGATCGGGTGGCCACCGACGAAGCGCGGTGAGCCGGCCGCGGCTGCGACGACGCTCGCCTTCGTCGAGCCCACGTCCGTGACCGTTGCATCGCCGGGAGCCGCGAGCACCGCTTCGACCTGCGCGGGTAGCGCGGCGATCGGCGCCGCGACGACCACGAGGTCGGCGTCGCGTACCGCGTCCTCGAACGAGCCCGCAGCGTCCAGCGCCCCGCGCGCGACGGCAGCCGCGAGCGCGTCGGGATCGACGTCCCAGCCGACGACGCTGTCACCGCGACGGCGAGCAGCGAGCGCAACGGACGCGCCCATCAGCCCTGTGCCAACGACCGCGACGTTCAACGAGGCGCGTGCTGCATCAGCTCGGCCAGGCGGAACGCGAGGTCGAGCGACTGCCGTGCGTTCAGGCGCGGATCGAGGAGCGTTTGGTAGCGCGAAGAAAGCTGCTCCTCGAGGACGTCGTCGGCGCCGCCGAGGCACTCAGTCACGTCTTCGCCGGTGAACTCGAGGTGCACGCCGCCGGGCCACACACCGACTTCCCAGCACGCGTTGAAGAAGCCGTCGAGCTCGTCCATGATCGCGTCAAAGCGACGCGTCTTGACGCCGTCGGCGGTCTTGATGCCGTTCCCGTGCATCGGATCGGAGGCCCAGAGGATCGGATGGCCCTCTTCCTTGACCGCGCGCAGGAGCGGCGGCAGCAACTCGCGCACGTTTTCGGCGCCCATGCGCGCGTAGAACGTCAGACGACCAGGGATGCGGAGCGGATTGAGCCGCTCGGCGAGCTCGATCAGCTCGGCCGGCGTTGCGTGCGGCCCGATCTTCACGCCGATCGGGTTGTGCACGCCGGAGAAGAACTCGACGTGCGCGCCGTCGGGCTGCCGCGTGCGCTCACCGATCCAGAGCAGGTGCGCCGAGCAGTCGTACCAATCGCCCGTGAGCGAGTCCTTGCGCGTCAGGCCTTCTTCGTAGTCGAGCAGCAGGCCCTCGTGGCTCGTGTAGACGTCGACCTCGTGCAGGCGGCGCTCGGCGGTCAGGTCGATGCCGCAGGCCGCCATGAACGCGAGCGCGCGCTCGATGTCGCCGGCGAGCTGGTCGTAGCGCTGCCCTTCGGGTGACGAGGCGACGAAGTCCTTGTTCCAGAGATGCACCTGGGTCAGGTCGGCGTAGCCGCCCTTCGTGAATGCGCGCAGCAGGTTCAGCGTCGCCGCGGACTGGTTGTAACCCTCGACCATTCGTAGAGGGTCCGGGATCCGCGCTTCGGCGGTGCGCGCGTCGTCGTGGACCATGTGGCCGCGGAAGCTCGGGATCTCCTCGTCACCGACGCGCTCGAACGGCTCGGAGCGCGGTTTCGTGAACTGACCGGCGATCCGCCCCAGCTTCACGACCGGCAGCGTTGCGCCGTAGGTGAGCACGGCGGACATCTGGAGCATGATCTTCAGCTTCTCCCGGATCCGCATCGTCGAGAGCTCGTTGAACGACTCGACGCAGTCCCCCGCCTGGAGCAGGAACGCACGGCCGTCGATCACCTTCGCGAGGTTGTCGCGCAGGTTGCGCGCCTCACCGGCGAAGACGAGCGGCGGGCTCCCGTTCAGGCGCTCGAGCGCAGAGGCCGCGGCTGCGGCATCCGGCCACTCCGGCTGCTGGAGCGCCGTGAAGTCGCGCCAGGAGGCGGGCGACCAGGTTGAGGAGGTGACAGTCACTGCAACAAGTGTAGTGACACCGTTTCTCGTCTATTCTTCGGGCATGACCTCTGCCTCCCGCACACGTTGGTCGTGGCCCTGCGGGCGAGGCACGGTCCTGCGCGGCACAGTCCTGCGCTAGTCGCCTCGTCCGCTGATCCGACCCGGCGTACACACACCACTTCACGAGGTGAACTCAATGCGCGTCTTCTCTGGAATCCGAGCCTCGGGCGACAAGACCCTTGGCAATTACTCAGGCGGCTACCGCCAGTACCGCGCCACCCAGGAGCAGGGCGAAGCCTTCTTCTGCATCGTCGACCTGCACTCGATCACGACGGCCTTCGAGCCGGAGCAGCTGCACGAATCGACGCTGGCCGGCGCCGCGATGCTCTTTGCGACCGGCCTCGACCCGGACCGCTCGACGGTGTTCGTACAGAGCCACGTCACCGCGCACCCGGAGGCGGCGTGGCTGCTCGGCTCGGTCACGAGCTTCGGAGAACTGCGCCGCATGACGCAGTTCAAGGACAAATCCGAACAGCAGGAGTTCGTCAGCAGCGGCCTCTTCACCTATCCGGTGCTGATGGCGGCCGACATCCTGCTCTACCAGACCGACATCGTCCCGGTGGGGGACGACCAGCGCCAGCACGTCGAGCTGACCCGTAACATCGCCGAGCGCTTCAACCAGCGGTTCGGTGCGACGCTCAAGGTGCCGAAGGGCGTCTATCCGGAAGAGGGCGCACGGATCAAGAACCTGCAGGAGCCCGAGCGGCTGATGTCGACGTCCGCCGGCAACCCCCAGGGTGTCCTGCGGATGATCGACCCGCCGGACGTCGTGCGGAAGAAGTTCAAGACGGCGGTCACCGACTCGGGCAAGGACGTTCGCCACGATCCGGAGAAGCCGGGCGTCTCGAACCTGATCGAGATCTTCGCGGTCGCGACCGGCTCGTCGATCCCGGAGATCGAGGCGCGCTACGACGGGTCGGGCTACGGGCAGTTCAAGGAGGACGTCGCCGAGGCTGTCGTCGAGCTGTTCGCGCCGATTCAGGAGCGCTACAACGCGCTCCGCGCCGACGAAGGAGAGCTGCGGCGCATGCTCGCGATCGGCGCAGACAAGGCGCGTGCCGCATCGGCCCCGACACTCGAAACGATGTACGAGCGCATGGGTTTCGTCCGCC
>JANMWB010000121.1:0-8349 GCA_031393705.1 Thermoleophilia bacterium
CGCCGGGCGCTCCGACCTGACCTTCGACGATCTCGTGCGGCTCGACTTCTACTACCTCGAGAACTGGTCGATCTGGCTCGACGTGACGATCCTCTTCAAGACGCCGCTCGCGGTCTTCTCGCAGCGCGGCGCGTATTAGCCGCGTGACCGGTGTCTGAGACCCGCCTAAGTACAGAGTCCGCGCAGCGGGACGAAAAGGTGTCAGACACCGGTTCGCGTTTGGCCGACCGCTCGCGCCGGCATGGTGTCTGACACCTGTTGACGGTCGCTACTGTGAAGGCGCATGGCGACTGACAGGCGGAGGACGAAGATCGTGGCCACCATGGGACCGGTCTCGTCCACGCATGACCGGGTCCGCGAGCTCGTCGAGGCGGGGGTGGATGCGATGCGCCTCAACCTCTCACACGGGAACCACCATGATCATGCCGCCGGCGCTCGCGTCGTGCGCGCGGTTCAGGAGGAGACGGGCAAGCCGCTCGCGCTGATCGCTGATCTCCAAGGGCCCAAGCTGCGCATCGGCGATCTGGACGAGCCGCGCGTACTGGTCAAGGGCGAAGAGGTGATCGTCGTCGGGGAGGAGCATCCGTCGAACGGCGAGTTGCCGATCTTGCCCGCCGTGATCAGCGAGGTGCTGCGCCAAGGCCACGACATCCTGATCGACGACGGGCTCGTGCGGCTCACGGTGCAGGAGGTCGAGCACGGCCGGGCGCGCTGTCTGGTCGTCGTCGGCGGTGAGGTGAAGACTCACAAAGGGGTCAACCTTCCGGGTGTCCCGGTTCCGATTCCGTCGCTGACCAAGAAGGATCTGGACGACCTCGATTTCGCGCTCGCGCTCGGCGTCGACTTCGTCGCGCTGTCGTTCGTGCGCGCTGCCGCCGACGTGCGCGACCTGCAGGCGATCATCCGCCAGCACGGCTCGCCTGCACGTGTGATCGCGAAGATCGAGAAGGCCGAGGCCGTCGAAGCGCTCGAGGAGGTGCTCCGGGAGGCCGACGCGATCATGGTCGCGCGCGGTGACCTCGGCGTCGAGATCGGTGCCGCGACGGTGCAGCTCCTCCAGAAGAAGATCATCCTCCGCTGCCTCGAGGCCGGGAAGCCGGTGATCACCGCGACGCAGATGCTCGAGTCGATGATCGAGCACGCCGAGCCGACCCGCGCGGAAGCGAGCGACGTCGCCAACGCGATCCTCGACGGCACGTCGGCTTTGATGCTCTCCGCCGAGACCGCGACCGGCAACTACCCCATCGAAGCCGTACGGACGATGGACAGCATCGCGCGCGCTGTCGAGCCGTCGATGGGCTACCGCCACCAGATGCCGACACCGGGCGAGGAGACGACGGTTGGGCGCGCGATGTCGAACGCCGCGTGTGACCTCGCGGAGGCGCTCGGCGCCCGCGCGATCCTCGTGCCGACGTTCACGGGCCGTACCGCATCCGCCGTCGCACGCCTGCGTCCGCGCAGGCCCGTGATCGGCCTATCGCACCACCAGACCTCGGTGCAGCAGATGGCGCTCGAGTGGGGTGTGACGCCGGTGCTGATGCCGCAGAGCGACGACGTCGAGGATCTGTGGTCGCGCTCGATCGACTCGGCGCTGAAGAGTGGGGCAATCGACGCAGGTGACCGCATCGTTCTCACCGCCGGCACCGCCGTGAACCTGCCGGGCTCGACGAACGTGATCAAGGTGGACGTCGCGTAGGGATCGTCGCGGCCCCGGCGAATCGGGACGCTGATGCTTCGTCTCAGACCTACACGGCTGCTCGCGATCGGGGGGATCGCCCTCGTTGCGTTCCTGTACTGGAAGCCGACGCAGACCTACCTGCACACAAACCACGAGCTCCAGGCGCGCCAAGCCGACGTCCGCGAGCTGCGCCACGAGAAGGCACAGCTGCAGAAGCGCATCGCCCAGGCAGGCACCGGAGGGCAACTGGTGCGGGAAGCGCGCCGCCTCGGGCTCGTGAAGCCGGGCGAAAAGCTGTTCATCGTGCGCGGCATCTCCACCTGGCGCAAGCACCACTAGCTCTACCTTGTCCGTGTGACCGATGAAGAGATCGTCGGGCGGCAGCTCGGCCGCCCGCCGCGCGCGTTCGTGCGTGTGGCTGTGCGCTGCCCGTTTGGCAGGCCCGCAGTGACGGAGCAGGCGGCGATCGACGAGAACGGGCACCCGTTCCCGACGCAGTTCTACGTCACGTGCAAGTACCTCGTCGCTGCGATCTCGCGCCTCGAGGCCGGCGGCGGCGTCGAGCGCTGGTCGCGCGCGGCGCAAGAGGACGACGAGCTCGCACGCAGCCTCGCTGCTGCGCAGGCCGAGCAGCGCCGGATCCGGCCCGAGCTGGACGCGGGCATCGGCGGCTCGACGCGCAGCGGCAGTCTCAAGTGCCTGCACGCGCACGCCGCGTTCGCGCTTGCGCGCCCGGGCTACGAGCTCGGTGACCGCATCCTCGCGGAGCTCCCGTCGCTCTGGCCAGACTCCTGCTGTACTCCTTAGACCCATGGACGTCGAGCTCGCGAGACAGCAGTGGCAGGACGGGAACCGCCGCATCGAGGACGCACGGGGCGACAATCGCCGTTACGTCGATCTGAGCGGGCAGGTCGACGTGGTCGTCGCGGGGCTCCGCAACCGCGTCGGCCAGGTGTTCACGCTCGACGAGCTCGCGCACGCGTACGACGGCGCTGACGAGTGGGCGCGTGAGCTGCTCGACGCAGCCGCCGACCCGGACGCGCCTCCCACCCCGGAGGCGGGCACGGTCGCGGACGCGGCATTCCACGTCTACGCTCGCGGCGCGGTCGACTACCGCCCGTGACGCGCCGGATCATCCTCGGGGTCGTCGTACTCGTCGTTTTTGCACTGGGGATCGGCCTCGGTCAGGCGCTCAACGACAACCCTCGGCCGGGCGACACCCAGACGCTCGTCCGGACGCTCGAGCCCCTGCCGCTGGCCCCAGCCGCGCGCGCAACCGTGACGGTGACGGTCCCAAACAGATAATCGCGGTTTAGGTATCGGGAGCTTTGGCTACTTTTGGGGAGATGACGTACCCAGGTAGACGTGTTCCGACCGGCGAGCCCGACTGGCTCACGCTTGGCCAGGCGGCCAAGTTCCTCGGCGTCGCCCAGTCCACGATCCGGAAATGGTCCGACCAGGGCCGCGTGCCGGCCTTCTATACGCCCGGCGGGCACCGCCGCTACCGGCGCCGCGATCTCGAGACGTTCCTCGAACGCTCCGGCCCCGGCGGCAAGTCCGGAGGACCGCTCGTGCTGGTGGTCGACGACGACGCGCGCCTCCGTGAGTTCATGCGGGTCAACCTCGAGCTGGAGGGTTACACGGTGCGCGAGGCGTCGAGCGCCGAGGAGGCGCTCGGTTCGATCGAGGACCAGGCTCCTGAGCTCGTGCTGCTCGACGTGGTGATGCCCGGCGTCGACGGCTGGCAGATGCTCCAGCGGATGCAGGAGCGCTACGGCTCGATCCCGGTGATCATGTTCAGCGGTCAGGTCGACGCGAATTCGGCAAGTGATGCAGAGCAGCGCGGCGCGCGCGGCTTTATCGGCAAGCCGTTCGATCCGCAGCAGCTGATCGAACGCGCGAAGCAGCTCGTCCCTGCGTGATCTAGGCACGCGCTTTGGCCTGGGAGCGGCACCTCGAGCACTGGATCGTCGGCCTTCGGGTCGGCTGGCTGAACTGGATCTTCATCGGGCTGTCATGGATCGGGACGCTCGGGGCGGTCTGGCTCGCGATCGCAGTCGTGCTCGCGCTCCTCTGGCGGCGTCCCTCGATCGTTGCTGCCGTTCTCGCCGCGGATGCGGTTGCCGACCTGCTCGCAACGGCCGGGAAGGCGCTCGTCCATCGCCATCGGCCGTTCGAGACACAGCTCGGCCCGGCGTCGAGCACGCACTCCTTCCCTTCCGGTCACACCGCGACGTCCTTTGCCTGCGCGACCGTGCTCTCGGTGTTCGCGCCTCGCCTGCGTGTGCCGTTGTTCCTGCTTGCGACGCTGATCGGCTTGTCGCGCATCTACAACGGGATGCATTACCCGACGGACGTGCTCGCGGGTGCCGTGCTCGGCCTGCTTACAGCTCTTCTGCTGCTCGCAGTAGGCCCCCGGCTAGCACGCCGAGTGAAGCGATAAGGGCGATCCAGATGCCGATCCCGCGGCCGTCGGCGGGCAGAACGGCGTCGGGGATCGAGATCACGCGGATCAGGACGAAGATCGTGGCCAGGGCACCGAGGCCCAGGACGATAAGGCTCTCCGGCACGGTCGGCGGCAGCTCGAATCCGAGCTCGTGCAGCGCAACGAGTGCAAGGACGGCGAAGCCGATGAAGAAGACGAGCTTGCCGAGCACACCGCTGTGCCAGCCGATCACGGCGAGCTTCACGCCGACACCCGACCCGGCGTACCAGTCCATGAACGAGGAGAGCGCGAGGATGAGCCCGGAGATCCAGGTGATGCGCTCGCCGGCGGCCCAGAGACCTCCGGAGAGCGCGGACCGGGTGTAGCCCGCCGGAGGAGGCGCGCCGGCCGCCGGCGGATCGAGCTCGAAGAAGTCAGGCGTCTCCACGAGCCCATTATGGGCATCACTCCGGTCAGCAGCATCGCCTGTCACTGCTTCGCGCTCGGCAGGGTCAGACGCCGAACAGCGTCTGGACTTCGTGCCAGGCGGCGAGGATCACGAACGCCGTCACGAACGCGAGGATCAGGAGCGACACCCAGAAGCGGACGTTCGAGCGCTTGACCGCGCTCCGGCGTTCGACCTTCGCACGGCGGCGTGCCCGCTCCCGGCGGTAGTTGCGCTCGATCGCGCGCGGATCCAGGGAGGGCGTCTCCTCCTCGAGCGGGGCGGACTCTGCCATTCCGAAAGTGTAGGCAATATCTCTTCTTACGATGGTTGTCGAGGCCCAGCGGCTGCCCGTCGAGACGCTCGCACGGGCAGCGGCGGAGGTTGCCGCCAGTGGTGACCTGCGCTCCGCATTAGGAGCGATCGCCCGCGCCGCAGCGGAGGCAACCCGCGCGGATCTGGCCGTGCTGCGCGTGCTCGACGCCGATGGGCAGCTCGTCGCGCGCGCCATGGCACCGGAGGGCTCCGCGCTCGGCGCCGAGGTCGCTGGGACTCGAGCCTCCTGCGAGGCAGTGGTCGCCGGTGAGGTTCCGGAGCCGACCCGGCGGGCCGCGGAACGTGCCCGGGCAAGCGGCCTGCTCGTCGTCCTTGCGCGCGCCGCCGGACGTGTCGTCGGCTCGGTCGAGTTGGTTCGGATCGGCGACGACTTCGACGACGACGATCGCGCACTCGCCGACCTCGTCGGCGCGCAGCTCGCGCTCGCCGTGCGGACGCTCGCACCGGACACCGGCACGGCGACGACGCGGGCGAAGTGGCTCGAGCTTGCAGGAGACGCGCTCGCAGCGGGTGGGGACGTGCATCGTGCGGCGCAGCAGACCGTTCGGGTGGCCGTCGAGACGACCGGTGCCCGCAGCGGTGCCCTGTGGCACGTCGCAGCGGACGGGGGGCAGGAGCTGATCGCGTCGCTCGGGCCGATCGGGGCCGGGCTCGAGCGCGCCGCGGAGCTCGTGCGTGAAGCGGTCGAGTCCTGGCGTCCGGCCACCGTCGAGCACGATCCCGCGCTCCCGGGCCGTGCGGCCCACGTCGCAACGCTTGCGCTCGGCCAGCCGCCATTTGCCGCGCTCCAACTCTTCTACAGCGAGGACTCGGTGCCCGCCGCGGCAGAGCTGCCCGCGCTGGCAGCCTTCGCGGCGCGCGCCGCGCACGCGTTGCGCTCCGCCGAGCACGCAGCGGAGCTCGAGGTCGAGCTCGTGCGCACGAGGGCGTTGCTGGAGGTGGTCGGCGAGGCAATCGCGCGCCTCTCGCTCACGCACACCCTCGAGACGGCCGTCGAGCGGATCGCCGAGCTCCTGCAGGTCGACCAGGTTGGCGTGTACCTGCGGGAGGAGGGACGGCTCTTCGCCGCGGCAAGCCGTGGGCTCGCCGCGGGGCACGATGAGATCGCGGGGCGGTTGAGCGACGCGCTCTCTGGCCCGCTACGCGCGCGGGCCGTGATCCACGCGCGGGTCGAGGACAATGATCCGGCGCTCGTACTGACGCGCGCCGCGCTGGCGTCGGCGGCGCAGGACGCGGCCGTCGCAGTTCCGCTGAACGTGCAAGACGAGTCGATCGGTCTCCTGATCGTCTACCCCGGTGCGCGCACTATCGGCGAGAGCGACACCGCGTTGCTCGCGGCGCTCGCGGCGCAGCTCGCGGTCGCCGTGCAGAATGCGCGGCTCCACGAGCGCACGAAGCAGTTGGGCGAGGCGCTCGGCGAGGTGCTGGAGACCGAGCGGCAGAGCTCGCGCCAGGTGAACGCGCTCTACGAGATCTCGCGTTCGTTCGCGCAGAGCCTGTCGCTCGAGAAGACACTTGCGACGGTCACCTCGACGATCGTCGACGTCCTTGGCGTCGACGCGGCTGTGATCCGTGTGCCCGACGAGCGCGGCGACCAGTTTGTCCCCCGCGCGGTGCACGTCGCCGACACCCGGATGGAACACGCCGTGCGGACGATGCTCGAGCGTCCGCAGCCGCGGCCGCCGCGCACCCACGAGCCGCTCGTACTCGATATCCCGACCGCGCGGCGGCTCGGCGGCGCGCATGCGCTGCTGATCCCGTTCCTCGAGAAGGGCTCGACCGCCGCGCTCCTGCCGATCGCAACGGCCGCCGAGCTACTGGCGCAGTTGACGATCCTCTGTCTCGATCCGGCGCGGCCGATCAGCGCCGAGACGCTGACGACCGCCGGCACGATCGCGCAGCAGGCCGCGCTCGCAATCGACAACGCGCGCCTCTACCAGCAGCAGAAGCAGTTCGCGGAGACGATGCAGCAGTCGCTGCTGCCGCGCGAGCGGCCTGCCGTCCCCGGCCTCGAGGTGGGCGCGGTGTACGAGTCTGCAGCGCAGGTCGACGTCGGTGGCGACGTCTTCGATTTCATGGAGCTGCCCGACGGGCGGCTCGCAGTGGTCCTCGGCGACGTGACCGGGCACGGGATCGACGCGACCGCCGACATGGCGATGGCGAAGTTCGTGTTCCGTTCGCTTGCGCGTGAGCACTCCGAGCCGTCCGACTTCCTCACGCATGCGAACGAGGTCGTCGTCGGTGAGATCGCAGTCGGCAAGTTCATCACGATGGCGTACCTCACCGTCGATCCGCGTGGCGAGGTGCTCTGCGCGAGCGCCGGACATCCGGTGCCACGGCTCGTCCATCCTGACGGGACAGTCACCGGGCTCGAGTGCGGTGGGCTCGCACTCGGGATCGACGCTGCGCAGACCTACGAGCAGGTGCGGGCGGAGCTGCCGCCGGGCGGAGCGGTCGTGCTCTACACCGACGGGGTGATCGAGTCGCGGCGGGGGCGGGAGCTCTATGGGCAGGAGCGCATGGACGCGGTGCTCGCTGCGAACGCGTCACAGCCGGCGCAGGTGCTCGCCGACGAGCTGCTCGCAGCGTGTCGCGACTACGCGGGCGGGGACTTGCCCGACGACTGCGCGATCGTCGTCATTCAGCGAACGTGAACCTGTGCGGCGCCGCCGGGGCGCGCCCGCTCGTGATCGGCCATCGCGGCGCCGCGGCCGTCGCACCGGAGAACACGCTCGCAGCGCTCGAGGCGGCCGTCGCGGCGCGCGTCGATCTCGTCGAGTTCGACATCGCGCCCGGCCTGCGGCTCGGGCACTCACTCGACGAGCTGCCCAAGGACGCGATCACGCTGGACGAAGCCTTCGAGTTCCTGCGCCCGCACGGCGTCGGCGTTCATCTCGACGTCAAGCTCCCCGGCTACGAGGAGGAAGTGCTCGCTGCGATCCGGCGCCACGGAGTCGCCGAACGGGCGGTCCTCTCAACGGCGTTCGCCGTCACCGCGCGGCGGTTCGCGCGGCTCGCGCCCGAACTGCCGCGCGCGATCGGCTATCCGCGCGACCGGCTCGGCGTCTCCAACCTGCATTGGCCGAAGCCGCTGCAGCGCGCCGGGGCGACGGCACTGCGTCAGGCGATGCCGGTCCGCGTGCCGGTGCTCCTGCGGTGGGCGCGCGCGAACACCCTCTCGCTCCACCACACCCTCTGCTCGCCGGCCGCGGTCGCGACCGCGCATCGCCTGGGCGCGCCGGTGCTCGCCTGGACGGTCAATGACGCGCAGGCGGTGCGTCGCGCGGCGGCGGCGGGCGTGGACGGGATCGTCTCTGACGACCCGGAAATGACCCTGGCTACACTGCTTGCGTTGTGAAGCGTCTGGGCGTCGTTCTCCTGTTTGTGCTCGGTTTCGTGGCTGCCGGAGCCTTCTCCGGAGCCGTGATCGCCGACGTCACCACCTCGTCGTCGACAGCGACGGGG
>JANMWB010000140.1:0-2093 GCA_031393705.1 Thermoleophilia bacterium
CAGGTCGCGGACATCGGCCGCGATGCAATCACCTTCGAGTTCGTGGGACGCCCCGATCAGCTCGAGGCGTTCGAAGAGCTCGTTCGTCCCTACGGCGTGCGCGAGCTCGTCCGCACCGGGCGCGTCGGCCTCCGTCGCCCCAGCGCGGCAAGTCGCGACGCGCAACCCTCTGTCAACGTCTGATTCGAAAGGACCACGAACACATGGCCGAGATCATCAAGGCGGGCAACATCGACCTTCTCAGCGGGAAGGTCGCAGTGCTCGGATACGGCAGCCAGGGGCATGCCCATGCGCTCAACCTCCACGAGTCGGGCGTTGACGTCGTCGTCGGGTTGCGCGAAGGAAGTGCGTCCACTGCAGCCGCCGAAGACGCCGGGCTGACGGTCACGTCCGTCGCCGACGCCGTCAAGGGCGCGCAACTCGTCGCGTTCCTCGTTCCCGACGGCGCGCAGCCTGCGCTGTACGAGAACGAAGTCGCTCCGAACCTCGAACCGGGAGCGGCACTGCTGTTCGCGCACGGCTTCAACGTGCACTACGGCCGCATCACGCCGCCGGAGGGGCACGACGTGATCATGGTCGCGCCGAAAGGCCCCGGTCATGTCGTTCGCCGTCTCTACACCGAGGGCTACGGCACCCCGGCAGTCGTTGCCGTCGCGCAGGATGCGAGCGGCGAGGCGAGGGAGCTCGCGCTGGCCTACGGCGCAGCGCTCGGCGCCGCTCGCGCGGGCATGGTCGAGACGAGCTTCTCCGAGGAGACGGAGACCGATCTCTTCGGCGAGCAGACGGTGCTGTGCGGCGGTGTCACGCAGCTGATCCAGCTCGGCTTCGAGACGCTCGTCGAGGCCGGTTACCAGCCCGAGGTCGCCTATTACGAATGCCTGCACGAGCTGAAGCTGATCACCGACCTGATCTGGGAGGGCGGGATCGAGCGCATGCATTACTCGATCTCCGACACCGCCGAGTACGGCTCGCACGCGATCGGCCCGAAGGTCGTCGACGAGCACGTGCGCGAGAACATGCGCAGCGTTCTCAAGAACATTCAGGACGGCACGTTTGCGCGCGACTGGGTCGCGGAGATGGATCGCGGGCAGCCGGTGCTGGACGAGTACCGCGCGAAGCTCGCGGAGACGCAGATCGAGCAGGTGGGTGCGCGCCTCCGCGCGCTGAACGTGCGCGAAGAAGCCGCGGAGGTTCATGGCGTCGGTTGATGTACCGGTCGCACTGCTCGGCTACGGCACCGTCGGTGCGGCAGTCAACCGATTGCTGACGGATTCAGCTGACGACATCGAACGGGCTACGGGTCACCGCATCCGGCTCGTCAAGGCGCTCGTCCGCGACCCCAAGAAGGAGCGTGATTACCCGCCTGTTGGCGGTGTGCTTACGACTGACTTCTCAGAGATCGCAGGCGATCCCTCGATCGCGGTCGTCGCGGAGGTGATGGGCGGCGTCGATCCCGCGGGCGGCTACGTGCTCGACCTGCTGCGCGGTGGCAAGCATGTGGTCACGGCGAACAAGCAGCTCGTTGCGCGGCGCGGTGCGGAGCTGTTCGAGGCGGCGTCCGAGGGTGGGGTGCAGCTGCGGTTCGAGGCGAGCGTCTGCGCCGCCATCCCCGTGATCAAGGTGCTGCGCGAGTCACTCGTCGTCTCGAACGTCCACCGCGTGCTTGGGATCGTCAACGGCACGACCAACTTCGTGCTCACCGAGATGGAGGCGGGTAAGTCCTACGACGAGGCGCTCGCGGAGGCACAACGGCTCGGGTTCGCAGAGGCGGACCCGACCGATGACGTCTCCGGTGCGGACGCAGCGGCGAAGATGGCGATCCTCGCGACGGTCGCATTCAACTCGCGCGTCGCACTGGAGGACGTCGACTACTCGGGCATCACGATGATCGACCCGCTCGACGTGGCGGCGGCCCGCGAGTTCGACATGGTGATCCGCCTGGTCGGAGCCGCACGGCTCGTCGACGGACAGTTCGACGTGCGCGTCCAGGCCTCGCTCGTCGACAAGCAGCATCCACTGGCGAAGGTCAACGGCGCGTTCAACGCCGTGATGCTGCAGGGCGACGCGATCCGCGAGATCACGCTCGAAGGCCC
>JANMWB010000244.1:0-23298 GCA_031393705.1 Thermoleophilia bacterium
TCCCCGACATCCCGGTCGCGTCATCGTGACGCGCGAAGTTGTCCTCGCCGCGCTGCCGCAGGGTGTGCCGCAGGAGACGGACTTCGAGCTGCGCGAGACCGACGATGCCGAGCTTGCCGACGGCGAAGTGCTCGTCCGCAACGTGTTCGTCTCGGTCGATCCTTATATGCGCGGACGCATGTCCGGCGTCCGGACGTACGTCGGTCCGTACGAGATCGGTGGCCCGATCGACGGCGGCGCCGTCGGGCGCGTCGTCACCTCGAAGTACGACGGGCTGGCGGAGGGTGACTGGGTCGCGTCGATGCTCGGCTGGTGCGAGTCCGGCGTCGCCGAAGGCGCGCGCCTGCGCAAGCTCGACCCGTCGCTTGCACCCCCGTCGACCGCGCTCGGTGTGCTCGGCATGACCGGCTTCACCGCCTGGGTCGGCCTCGCGAAGATCGCCGACGTCAAGGAAGGCGAAACGATCTACGTCTCGGGTGCCGCGGGCGCCGTCGGGAGCGCTGTCGTGCAGATCGCGATGCTCAGAGGTCTACGCGTGATCGGGAGCGCCGGCTCGGACGAGAAGGTCGAGTGGCTCCGCTCGCTCGGCGTTGAGGCGTTCAACTACAAGGAGACGCCGGCGAAGGAGGCGCTCGCGGACGGGATCGACGTCTACTTCGACAATGTCGGCGGTGAGCAGCTCGAGACGGCGCTGACTGCGCTGCGCCCGTTCGGCCGGGTGGCCGCTTGCGGTGCGATCTCGCGCTACAACGACCAGCAGGCCGAGCCCGGCCCGCGCAACCTCGGCTTCGTTGTCTCGAAGCGCCTGCGCATCCAGGGCTTCATCGTCTCCGACCACACCGCCGAGTTCGGCGACTTCATGCGTGAGGTCGCGCCGTGGGTGTCGGACGCGAAGATCGAGTGCCGCGAGACGATGCTCGAGGGGATCGAGAACGTCCCCGCCGCGTTCGCAGGCCTCTTCCACGGGCGCAACACCGGGAAGATGCTCGTGCGCGTCGGTCCCGACGATTAACCCCTAGATAGGCGCGTTGAAGAGCGCGAGCCAGCGCGTCAGGTCCTGCTCGATCGGCAACTCCTGCTCGAGCTTCGCCTTCAGCTCGAGCTCCTTGGCGTTGTCACGCGTCGACTCGCCGATCGGGATGAACGGCCACCACGCACCACGCTTGAAGCCGTAGATGAAGTAGACGGGATGCTCGTACCCGTCGAAGCGGAAGATCGCCGCGAGGAGCTGCGAGCCGAACCCCTTGGCGGTCAGCTCCGACGCGAGCGTGTGCGCGGTCGCGACGAGATCCTCGATGTCGGGATCCTTCGCGATGATCCAGTCGTAGCCGTAGTCGTCACTCTTGCGTTCGACCTCCGAGCCGCACTGCTGCGCAACCGCTTCGACGAGCTGGTCGACGTCGTCGAAGGCGCTGCGAAACTCGCCCGACGACTGCGGTTTGAACGCGATCGCACTAACGCCCGACGTCTTCAGGCCGAGCTCGGTGTCGAGTGTCACCGCAGCCGTCGCGAGTGCGAACAGCTGGTCGGCTTTCGGCTCGGAGAGCTTCTTCTTGCCGAAGAGAACGTCGCGCACGCCCATCAGAGGGCTAGGCGACCGGACGGCCCATCTCGCGCGCGATCTCGGACAGCGCTGCGAGGCGCTTCTCGATCGGCGGATGGTCCATGAAGATCTCGCTGAACGCCGACTTGATCTTTGGCGAGACGATGAAGAGTGCGCTCATGCCCTCGACCGCGCGGAGATCTTGGTTGGGGATCAGCGTCATCTGCGACGAGATCTTCTGCAGCGCGCTCATCAGATACTCGGGCGCGCCGGTGATCAGTGCGGAGCCGCGGTCGGCTGCGTACTCGCGGTAGCGCGAGATCGTCCTGATCAGGATGTAGCTGATCGCATAGACGAGAATCGAGACGGCCATGACGATCAGCCAGATGGGCGGGCCGTTGTTGTTGTTATTGCGGTTGCCGCCGCCGCCGAACCCGCCGCCGAAGATGTTGGCGTAGAGGCCGAACCGGGTCAGGAGCGCGGCGAGCATGGCGAAGAAGCTCGCCACGGTCATGATCAGCACGTCGCGGTTCGCGATGTGCGAGAGCTCGTGGGCGAGCACGCCCTCAACTTCCTTCGGCTCGAGGCGCTCCCAGAGGCCGGTCGTCACGCAGACCGCCGCGTGCTTGGGCGAGCGCCCGGTCGCGAACGCGTTCGGCACCGGCGTGTCCATCATCGCGACCTTCGGCTTCGGCAGGTCGGCCATCGCGCACAGGCGCTCGACCATGTCGTGCAGTGCGGGAGCCTCCTCGCGCGAGACGACTTTGGCGCCCGCCGCGGCGAGCGCCAGCTTGTCCGAGGTGTAGTACTGGAAGACAGCGAGCCCGCCGACGATCAGGAACATCGGGATGAGCCCGACGTTCAAAACTTGGAAGAGGACGACCGCGAAGATCACGTAGAGCAGCCCAAGGAGGCCGGTCGTGAGGATCATGCGAATCGTGAGACCGGCGTCCCGTCCATATGACCTGCGCTTCATGCGTTGGATTGTAGGTGGCTTGGTGGTCGTGCTGACGGCGCTTAACGCGCCGTCAACAGCGCAGGCCGCCAATCGTTGCGTCTCGCTCGGGTGGCACGCGGGCGGCGCGCGGGGCCTGCTCGAGCTGCGGGCGGGTGAGCGCCTCTCCGTTAAGCAACCGGACTGCCTGATCGACCAGTTGGTTCTCGTCGGGGGGAAGACGCCGATCGCTGTCACCGTCTCCGGGCCTGGCTGGCACGGCACGCTCCGATCGCCCGAGTCGCAGGTCGACGGGCTCGTCGACGCTCACGCCCTCTTCGGTGGGAAGCTCGGGAGCGGCGGGCATGCGAACCTGGAGCACCTCCGGAGGCGTCTCGGAACACCGAGCAAGCACCACACGCATTTCGGTCTGCTTCCGGCGGCGCTCGCACCGGTCGCCGTTCTGCTCGTGTGGGTCGCCACTCGTCGGCGGCGCTCGTCGCGCTCCTGACACGGCGCGCCGTATAGACTCCGCGCTCGTGCGTCGCCTTCTTCTGCTCGCGCTCTTTCTCGTTCTCGCCGCCGGCTGTTCCACCAACAAGCCAGGGGAGAAGACCGTCGACCCGTTGCCGGTGACGGTCGTCGGCACCGTGCCGACCGTCCAGCAGGCCTCGGTGCCCGCGCAATACAAGAACGGCGATGCGACCGCCGGCAAGGCGGTTTTTGCGAGTGCCGGTTGCAAGGGTTGCCACACGCTCAAGGACGCAGGCGCGTCCGGCCAGGTCGGCCCGAACCTCGATCAGGCGAAGCCTGCGCTCTCGCTCGTCGTCCAGCGCGTCACCCTGGGCAAGGGCAACATGCCACCGTTCAAAGGGCAGCTCACGGACAAGCAGATCGCCAACGTCGCCGCCTACGTGGTGAAGGCCACCGGCGGCAACCCGAACGGCTGATCGACCTCCCGAAGAACTTTCCCCGCGACGTCGACGTCATCGCGACGGACTTCGACCGTACCCTCGTCTGGGATGACGGGGCGCTGCGGCCGCGCACCTTGCAGGCGCTCCACGACGCGCGCGATGCC
Organism: Thermoleophilia bacterium; assembly: GCA_031393705.1. Taxonomy (GTDB): domain Bacteria; phylum Actinomycetota; class Thermoleophilia; order Gaiellales; family Gaiellaceae; genus PALSA-600. The sequence goes on from JANMWB010000244.1 coordinate 3,556, forward strand.
GGGCTACATGTGATCGTCGTCACCGGGCGGATGGTGCAGTCGGTGCGCCGCTTCCTCGAGCCGGCCGAACTGCACGAGCCCGTGATCTGTTACCAGGGCGCCGTCGTCGCCGACGCCGACGGGAAGTGGCTGCGGCACGAGCCGATCCCGCTCGAGCTCGCGCAGGAGACGCTCACTGCACTGAAGGACGAGGGCTACGACCCGAACGTCTACATCGATGACGAGCTGTATGTCTCCGACCTGACCCAGGCTGCCCGTGACTACGCCGACTTCCAGCATCTGAAGATCCACGAGGTGGGGGACACGCTCGAGTGGCTGAGCGGGCCGCCGACGAAACTCGTCTGCGTCGGCGATCCGGCCGCACTCGACGGCGTTGAAGAACGGATGAAGCAGACGTTCGCCGGCCGCCTCTACATCTCGAAATCGCTCCCGTACTTCCTCGAGTTCGCGCAGGAGGGTGTGACGAAAGGGGCCGGCCTCGACTTCCTCTCCCAGCACATGGGCTTCACCAAGGAGCGGACGGTCGCCTTCGGGGACGGCGAGAACGACGTCGAGCTCGTCGAATGGCCCGCGTACGGGGTCGCCGTGGAGAACGCGCACGACCGCGTGAAGGCTGTCGCGGACTGGATCTGCCCACCCGCTTCGGAAGAAGGCGTGGCGCAGGTGATCGAAGCGCTTCTACACTCGAATCGATGATCGATCTCAAGGCAGCCCGTAACGACCCGGACGGCTACCGCGCCGCGCTCGCGCGCAAAGGCGCTGCGGCGATCTTCGACGAGTTGCTCGCAGCCGACGAGGCCAGTCGCGCGGTGCAGACACAGGTCGAGGAGCTGCGCGCGCGGACGAAGCTGAAAGGCAAGCCGACGCCCGAGCAGCTGGAGGAGCTGAAAGGGGTCAAGGAGCAGCAGCAGCCGCTCGAGGCCGAGTTCGCGACGCTGTCGGAGCGGGTCCAGGAGCTGCTCGACCGCGTCCCGAACCCGCCGGCCGAAGACACACCGGACGGGGACAAGGAAGAGGATGCCGTCGAGGTGAAGAAGGTCGGCGAGCCGCCGACGTTCTCCTTCGAGCCGAAGGACCACCTCGAGCTCTCGGCGCCGCACGGCTGGATCGACGTGGAGCGCGGGGCGAAGGTGGCCGGCTCGCGATTCGTCTACCGCGTCGGAGACGTCGCGCTGCTCGAGACCGCGCTCTATCGCTGGGCACTCGCGCGCATCGTCGCGAAGGGGCACGTGCCGATGCTGCCGCCGGTGCTCGTCCGTGAGGAGGCGATGTACGGGACGGGCTTCTTCCCGTCCGAGAAGGGCGATTTCTATTCGGTGCCCGACGACGACCTCTATCTCGTCGGAACGTCCGAGGTGCCGCTCGCGGCATTTCATATGGGGGAGATGCTCGACGAGGTGCCGTTGCGCTACGTCGCGCTCTCCACCTGCTTCCGCCGCGAGGCTGGCGCTGCGGGACGCGACACCCGCGGGATGTTCCGTGTGCACCAGTTCGACAAGGTCGAGATGTTCGTCTTCTGCGACCCGGGCACCTCGCGCGACGAGCACGAGCGCCTGCTCGGGATCGAGGAGGAGCTCGTGCAGGAGCTCGAGCTGCCCTACCGCGTGCTGAACATCGCGGCGGGCGACCTCGGCTCGTCGGCGGCGAAGAAGTACGACATCGAGGCCTGGTTCCCCGGCCAGTCGCGTTACCGCGAGATCACCTCGACGTCGAACACGACGGACTTCCAGGCGCGCCGGCTCGACGTTCGCTTCCGCCGCGACGGGAAGCCCGAGCACGTCCATACGCTGAACGGCACCGCCGTCACCGCGCGCGCGATGATCGCGATCCTCGAGAACTTCCAGCACGAGGACGGCTCGGTCTCGGTACCTCAGGCGCTGACGGAGTTTGGTGCGCCGGCGAAGCTCGGAGCCGAGCGGGTCGCAGCGCCGTAGCGCCGCGACCCGCTCGCTCTCCTACGGCCTGAGCAGTGTCGCGGTGAAGACCTCTTCGCGCAGTCCGAGGTCGATCACAGCCTGGCGCCGGTCGGTCCAGACCGGGCGCACGATCCCACCGGCTGCGGCGAGACCTTCGTAGTCGCCGTACTGGTTGCCGAAGTTCACGCTCGGCGAGCAGCACGACTCGTCGGTCGGTGCGTTGGCGATTGCCGACGTGGAGTACGACTTGCCGCCGGTCGTCGAGCGGGCAAGCGTGTAGAGCGTCGCAGTCGCGCCGTGGGTGCCGGTGTCGTAGTAGGCGACGTTGACCGAGCCGTTCGACTGGTCGACGGCGAGCCACTGGTTGAACTGGTCGCCCGTTCCGGGGAGGGCCTTCGAGCTCCACGTCGAGCCGCCGTCGGTCGACTTCGCGACGTAGACGCTCGTCGCGGCGTCGCTCCCGTTCGTGTACGAGCAGTAGAGCGACGAGCGGTAGGAGCCGCACGCCGGGTAGACAAGCGCGCCGCGTCGGGCCTGCGCCGCGACGTTGAACTGGAACGCGCCGACGAGCGCGATCGCGTGCGGTGCAGAGAACGTGTTGCCACCGTCCGTCGACGACGCGTCGGCGATCACGAGATTCGCGTAGTCCTGCCATGCGACGTGCAGCGTTCCGTCGCTCGTCACATAGGGATCGGCGCCGATGCCGCCGGTCTTCCCGGTGAAGTCGCCGCTGGCGGAAATCGGCGAGGAGAACGTCGCGCCGGCGTCGTCCGAGTAGGCGACCACGACGTTGTTGCCGTTCTTGATCGAGGACGAGTTCCCGGTCGCGTTGTCCCATGCGACATAGATGCGGTTGTGATGTGCCGAGCCGGTGTCGACGGTGATCATCGGCTTGTCGTTGAACTGTCCCTCGCCGGTCTGCGGCGCGAAGTACGTTGCGGTCCAGCTGAGCCCGCCGTCGGAGGAGCGAGAAACGGCCATCTCGGTGCCGTTGATCGACCCACCCGCCGAGAAGAACACGATGATGTAGGCGTAGTACGCGTTCCCGTTCGAGTCGAACGCGATGGTCGGGTCGGACCCGAAGTCGAAGCCGTTGCTGGTCCGCGAAGGCGGCAGCGGTAGGTCGACGCCGCTGAACGTCGTCCCGCCGTCGAGCGACGCCATGGCGCGCATCGGCAGGCGCTGGATCTCGTTCGCGCCGGCGATCACGTTGCTGCCGTTCGCCGGGTTGATCGCGATGAACGTCTCGCTCTGCGAGCCGCATTCGTGGCTCGCGTCGACGTTGTTGCCGAATGCGATCTGTCCCGTTGAGCCGCTGTTGCCGGTGCACACCGGCGTGGTGCCGCTCGAGACGCTGAGGTACTTGTCGTACCACGACGCGCCGTCGTACTTGCTGAGATTGCCGGCGAGCGCGGGCGCCGCCGTTGCAACGAGCGTGGTGGCCGCAACTGCGGCGGCCAGGATGAATCTCCTCATGAAGCTCCCCCTTCTTCCCCGGGTATCCGGTTTGATCGAGGTTTCACTATCTCACGGCCTGCACCGGTGATTCCAGCCCTCGGGCTGATGCAACCGATAGAACAAGGGCTGCGGCGGGGTGCCGGAGCGGCCGAACGGGGCGGTCTTGAAAACCGCTGACGGGGCAACTCGTCCGTGGGTTCAAATCCCACCCCCGCCGCCTCATCGCCCAGCAGGCTTGCTCAATGCACCGGTGTGGCGGCAGGCTCGCCGAGCACGGCGCCCGTGCCCGGGTCGAAGAAGTGGAAGTGCTCGTTGTCCACCGCGAGCTCGATCTCCGTGCCGATCTCGACGTGGCGGCGGCCGTGGATCGAGGCGCAGAAGCGGGCGCGCTGGTCGTCGGCGAGCAGCGTGCCCTCGTCGTCGGGCCCGGCCTCGACTGCGGCGCGCGTCGCGTCGGTCGTGACGCGGCTGGCATCGATCGGGAACAGCAGGTTCGAGACGCCGCCGAGCTCCTCGATCACGTCCGGGCGCACCGTGATGCGCGGCAGATCGGCAGGGGCGTCGGCAGCGTGCCGGAAGTCGGTCGGGCGGATGCCGAGAATCACCTTTCGCTTAACGCCGGCAAGCGGTGAGCCGGTGGGAACGGTCAGCGTGAAGCCGGCGAAGTGCACCTTGCCGTCAGCGACCTGTGCCTCGACGAGATTCGTCGACGGTGAGCCGATGAACGCGGCGACGAAGAGATTCGCCGGATGCTCGAAGAGGTTTTGAGGTGTGTCGCACTGCTGCAGCACGCCGTCGCGCATCACGGCGACCCGCTGGCCGAGCGTCATCGCCTCCACCTGGTCGTGCGTCACGTACACCGTCGTCACTCCGAGCCGATCGTGGAGGCGCGCCAGTTCGGCGCGCATTGAGACGCGTAGCTTCGCATCGAGGTTCGAAAGCGGCTCGTCCATCAGGAACGCACGCGGCTCGCGCACCATCGCACGGCCCATCGCGACTCGCTGGCGCTGCCCACCCGAAAGCGCCGACGGCTTGCGCTCCATCAGCGTGTCCAGCCCGAGCGTCCGCGAGACCTCGTGCACGCGCGACTGCCGTGTGCTCTTCTCCACGTGGCGCAGCTTCAGCCCGAAGCCAAGGTTCTCCTCGACGCTCATCTGCGGATAGAGCGCGTAGTTCTGGAACACCATCGCGATGTCGCGGGCGCGGGGCTGCATGCCCGTCACGTCCTCGTCGCCAATGAAGATCCTGCCTTCGGTCACGTGTTCGAGCCCGGCGATCATGCGCAGGAGCGTCGACTTGCCACATCCCGAAGGACCGACGAGTACCATGAACTCCCCGTCCTCGATCGTCAGGTCGACGGTGTCCACGGCGCGCACTCCGTTCGGAAAGATCTTCGTTGCCGAGTCGAGGCGGATTCCGCCCATCAACGCTTCCTCTGGTGGTTGCCGAGCAAGGATAGGAGTGGGGGCTGAAGTTTGTCGACGTCCGGCCGCGCGCCGACCGTGTCGGCGGCAAGGAGAACCGCCCCCGCGACGGGCTCGACGGCGGGGTAGACGGGAGTGGCGTGCGGCACCTGTGCGAGGATCGTCGCGCGCAGCAACGCTGACGGATGCCGGAACACGCCGCCGCAGAGGACGAGCGGGAAGCCCTCGTCCTGCCGCGTCCGCTCCGAGCAGACACGGGCGTAATTGCCGAGGTTCGTCCCGGCGGTCGTGACGATCTCGGCGGCGACGGCGTCGCCCGACTCGGCCTCATCGAGGACGGCTTCGGCGAACAGATCGCGGTCATACGGGTCGATCCGGGTCCCGTCGAGCCGTGTGAAGGAATGCAGGAGCTCCAGCGCGTCGCGCGCCTCCCACCATGCGATCGCCCGGCCCGTCAGGGACGTCTCAGGTCCGACACCGAGGTCGGCGCGCCAGATCGCCTTCAGCGCGTGCGAGGCGAGTGCGCGTGCGCCGCTGTCGTCCGGCCAGAAGCCGAAGTGGTAGACCTCGCCGCCCGCATTCCGGGCTCCGGCGGTGCCGTGCGTGCCGCACACCGCGGCGACGCCCACTCCGTCGCGCGTGCCGCAACGGACCGCGCCGATCGTGTCGTTGACAACGAGCGGCTCGCTCGTCAGCCCGAGCCGCTCGGACAGCCCGCGCCGCAGCGCGTCGAAGTCCTCGGGCCAGTCGGCGCCGGCGAGGCTGAACGCCGTCGCCGCGAGCGAACTAAGGCCGGCACCGGCCGCGTCGAGGGCGGCCGTGACGGCACGGACCGCTTCCTCGATCGCGTCCGCCGGCGACGCTGCGCTGTGGATGTCCGAGCGGCCGGCCGATCCCGTCCCGACCACCGTCCCGTCGAACCGGGCGACGACGGCGATCGTCTTCGTGTTCCCGCCGTCGACGCCGAGGAGCAGTTCGCTCATCCGGCGCTGCGCATCAGGCGGCGAACAGCCGCTCGGGCAGATACGGCTGGTGGGCCGCGGCGAGCGCGTCGTAGAGCCGCTCCGCGAGGTCGACGTTCAGGACGAGCGGGTTGGCACAGAGCGCGCGCACCGCGTCGGCCCGCGTTCCGCTCCACGCTGCCTCGGCCGCGAGCGCTTGGTACTCGCCGAGCATCTCGACCAGGCCCCGGACGTGCCGGGGGAGCGGACGGCTCGGCAGGAGTTCGATGCCGTTGCGGTCGCAGCGGCCTTCGCCCTCGACGACGAGGTCGTCCGGGAAGCCCGGTACCGCGCCGCCCCGGTTCGGCACGTTCACCGGGTGGATCTCGTCCTTGTCGTTGAAGATCGCGTCCATCACGTCGATCGCGAGCTCGAGCTCGTTGATGCCGCCGCGCGACCGGGACGCATCGAGCTGCGGGTCGTCCGTCAGCGCCTGCTCCTCGTAGTGTTTCCAGTAGCCGGGCGCCCAGCTCATGATGTCCTCGGCGCGCGTCGTCGGCGACGCGCGCAGGTCCGCCATCACCTCGTCGCGGAAGTAGTAGTACTGGAAGTAGTCGGCGGGGATCGCGCCCATCCGAACCGCGAGCTGCAGCTGTCGGCGGCGGCGCGGGTCGAGCGACGGGTCGTCCTTCCGCTCGGCCCAGGCCTGCTCGAAGAGCGGCATCGGATCTGCGCCGTCGTAGCTCTGCTCGACGCTCCAACTGCCGTGGTTCAGGCCGGCCATCGGGGCGGTGAGCAGCGCAGGATCGAGGCCCGCGGTCTCGGCGATCTCGTTCCGGAAGTAGATCGGCCCCTCGCAGAGCGACACCACCTTGACTGGCGAATGATGCGTGATCGCCTCGGCAACGATGTTGACCGGGTTGGTGTAGTTGAAGATCCACGCGTCGGGGCACACCCGCTCCATCTCCGCGCACACGTCCTTCAGGACATTGATCGCGCGGAGCGCCATGAAGAAGCCGCCCGCGCCCTGCGTCTCCTGGCCGATCGTGCCGTGCTCGAGCGGGATGCGCTCGTCGTGGACGCGCGCCGCGAAACCACCGGGGCGAAACGACGAGAGAACGGCGTCGCAGCCGTTGAGCGCCGCCACGCGGTCAGTCGTCGCCGAGATCGCGATCTCGAGGCCGCGGGCCCTCGCCATCTTCTCGGCCAGGGTGCGGATCAGCTCGAGCCGGTCCCCGTCGAGGTCGACGAGCACCACCTCGGAGCCGTCGAAGTCGGCGCCGTTCTCCAGAAACGACGCCATCGTCCCCGCAGCGCGCGTCGAACCACCACCCAGATAGACGAGCTTGATCCGTGCCACCGCTACTCCTTGATCGACCCGGCGAGCATCCCGCGGATGAAATGCCTCTGCAGGAACAGATACACGAGCACGATGGGCGCGGCAACGAGGACCGCCGCCGCAGCGACCTTCGTCGGATCGCCGGCCCGCGCGGCGCCGGCGAAGAAGCTCAGGCCGAGCGGCGCGGTCTGGTGCGACTCGCTGCCCGACACGAGGACGAGCGCGAGCAAGAACTCGTTCCAGGTGTAGACGAACACGAGCACCGACATCGTCATCACCGCCGGACGCGCGAGCGGCATCAGCACGCGCCAGAGGACGCCGAAACTCGTGGCACCGTCGATGCGCGCCGCCTCGATCAGCGAGCGCGGCGTCGAGCGGAAGAACGCACGCATCCAGAACGTGCCGAAGGCGAACGACTGCCCTACCTGCGGCAGGATCAGCGCCCAGTAGGTGTTCAGCAGGTTGATGTGCAGCAGCGGGACGTTCTGGAAGTCGTAGTAGAGCGGGATCACCGTCGCCTCGTAGGGAAAGATGATCCCGAGCAAAATCACCGGGAAGACGATCCGGTCACCGAAGAACCGCATTGTCCCGAACGCGTAGCCGCTGCCGATCGAGAGCACTGCGGACAGCACGGTGACGGCGGCAGCGACGATGAAGCTCGACTTGAACCCGGTGGCGAACTTGCCCTCCGTCCACGCCGCCTTGAAGCTCGAGAGGTCGAGGTGCGACGGCACGGCGAAGCCCGTGACGAGATCGTTCTTGTTGTGCAGCGCGAGGAAGAGGATCGAGAGGACGGGATAGATCGCGAGCACCGAGAAGAGCAGCAGGACGCTGTAGGTGCCGAGGCGCTCCAGCCTGCCCGCCGTCATGCGGGCTCGCTCCGGTCGCCGACGCGGAGCACGAGCGCCGCGAGGGCGAAGATCGCGACGGCGAGGATCGTGGCGACCGCGGCGGCGTAGCCGACCTTGTTGTAGAGAAACGCGTTCTGGTACATGTAGAGCGAAGGGACGAGCGTCGTTCCTCCGGGGCCGCCGACCGTCGTGTTGTAGACGATGTCGAAGCTGCGGAGCGCGTTGATCGTGGTCAGGATGAAGGCGACGAGGATCTCGCCGCGGAGCCCGGGCAGTGTGACGGCCCAGAACTCCCGCAGGACACCAGCGCCGTCGACGCGTGCGGCGTCGTAGAGCGAGGTGGGGATCTTCTGCACGCCGGCGACGAACAGCACCATGCAGAGGCCGTAGTTGAACCAGGTGCCGACGACGCCGATCGAGGGCAGGGCCCAGGTGAAGTCACCGAGCCACGGGCGCACGAGCGAGCCGAGCCCGACGAGCCGCAGGGCCGCGTTGAAGGGGCCGCTCTCGTCGTAGATCCACGTCCACGCCTGCGCAATCACGACGCCCGCGAGCAGGTAGGGGAGGAAGAGCACCGTGCGGAAGATGTGGAACCCACGTACACGGTGGCGCGTGAGCGCGGCGGCGAGCAGGAGACCGAGCAGTACCGGGATGACCGCGTAGAAGACGACGAGCTCGCCCGAGTGCCAGAAGGAGACGAGCAGCTGGTGGTCGGCGAACGCGGCCCGGTAGTTGGCGAGGCCGGCGAAGGTCTTCGGTGTCAGACCGTCCCAGGTGAAGAACGAGTAGTAGACGGTGTGCAGCAGCGGCGCGAGCGTGAACAGCACGTAGAACGCGAGGCCGGGGAGGAGATACAGCCAACCGATGTTGCGAGGGTCGCCGGGCGCGCGCTCGGTGTCGCGCCGCCGGCGCCGGTGCCGGCGCGACGCATCTGACGGAGTCCCGTCCAGATGCGCCGCGTCGGCACGTGGTGCCTGCGCTGTCAAATCAGCGCAGCGTCTTGTCGAACTTCGCCCAGTCGTCCTGGACGGTCTTCGCCATGCCCGCCGGGGTCGTGCGACCGGCGAGGAGCAGCTGGTACTGGTTCTGCAACGTCGTGTACATCGACGGTGACGCCCAGTCCGTGTAGAGGAGCAGGCCGTTGTCGTTTGCGACGTCCTTGAACGCCTTGAACACCTGCGTCAGGTACGGGTCGTTTGCGGGCGCCTTGGCACTCGAGTCGGCGGGCAGTTGCTGCTGCGCGAACATCAGCTTCTTCGCGATCGGCGACGTGATCACGTAGTTGAGCCATTCGGCGCCGAGATCGGCGTACTTCGTCTTGGCGGAGATGTGCCACGGCCCGGAGAGGCCGCCGATCCCCGCCGTCACGCCGCTCGCACCCGCGGGCATCGCCATCGCGCCGGCGTTCTTGCCGAGACCCGTCTTGATGATCGTCGAGTCCCAGTCGCCGCCGATCCAAAAGACGCCCTTGCCCTTCGCGAACAGGCCCGCCGTCGTGTCGTAGCCGACGGCGTTGTAGTCGTCGTTGAAGTAGCCGGCCTTCGCCCACTGCTGGAGCTTGGCAAGCGCCTTGATCGTTCCGGGCGTGTCGTAACGCGAGCCCGGCACGTGGTAGATCCAGTTGCGGATCGCCGCCGGCTGCGCGTACGCGCCCCAGATGCCGCCGAAGAGGTGGATGAAGCCGTAGCCCTCCTTGTTGCCCTCCTCGATCACCGGATCGCCCTTCGGCAGCTTCGCCTTGAGCTGGCCGAGCAGCGTGTCGAAGCCCGCGAAGGTTGTCGGGAGCGTCGAGACGCCGAGCGAGCGGAGCTTCGCTTTGTTGTAGAAGACGACGATGTTCTGGCCGGTCTGCGCGAGCCCCCAGATCGGGCCCTTGCCGAACGACTTGCCGTCGGGCGTCCAGCGGAACATGCCCCACGTGGACGCCGAGTAGAGCTTCTGCCAGTGGTACTTCTTGACGTACTTGTCCAGCGGGATGATCAGCTTCGCCTTCACTAGCTGGGCATCGGTCTGATACCCCTGGTTGCCCTCGGTGACGTCCGGGCCGTTACCGGATGCGAGCGCCCGCGGGACCGTCCCGACGAGGCTGTTGAAGTCCTTGAAGACCAGGTTGATCTTCGCGCCGGGGTGCGACCGCTCGAACTGCGCACTGAGCTGCTTGAGCACCGGCTCGAGCCCCGGGTCCTGGTTGTCGTACGACCACATCGTCAGCGTGGTCGTAGCTCTCTTCGCACCGTAGGACGTGCCGACGACGATCGTCGCGATCAGAAAGATACTCACGATCACGAGCACGGCTGCCAAGCGCCTCTTCACGTTCAGCCCTCCATCAGACTCATTGAGGTCGCCGACCGGCGACAGGGAATACGAGACTATAGAGCGATGAGCCGTGAGATTCGACTCCGTGCCGGGTGCGCGCGGACGTGACGCGCGCAGTCGGAATCGACGTCGGCGGCACGAAGATCGCCGCGGGGCTCGTCGACATCGACGCGGGGCTCGTCGTCGAGCGCGAGGAGCTGCCGACGCTGCCCGAGCGCGGCGGAACGGCGGTGCTCGCCGACTGCGTGGCGATGGCAGAGCGTCTCGGCGGAGGAGCGCACCCGGTGGGGGTCGGCCTCTGCGAGCTCGTCGATCTCGATGGCCGCCCGGCGGCGGCGGACACGCTCGACTGGCGCGACCTCGACATCGCGGCCGCGATCCAGGCTCCGCGCGTCGTACTCGACTCCGACGTGCGTGCGGCGGCCCGGGCAGAGGCGGTGTTCGGCGTGGGGCGCGAGCGGTCGCCGTTTCTCTACGTGATCGTCGGGACGGGGGCGAGCGTGTGCCTCGTCGTCGACGGCGAGCCGTACGCCGGCGCGCACGGCCACGCGATCGTGCTCGGCGCGCCGCCGGTCGAGCTGATCGCGAGCGGCCGCGCACTCGCCCACCTGGCGGGCGTTGCGCGGGCGGAGTCGGTGCTCGCCGAGCCGGCGCACGAGCCGCTCGTCGAGGAGGCGACGCGCTCCCTTGGGGGCGTGCTCGCCGCGCTTGCGAACGCGCTCGACCCGTCGCTGATCGTGCTCGGCGGCGGTCTTGGCAGCAATCCGGCGTTTCGAGAGCGGGTGGCCGCAGCGGCGGCCGCGATTGTCGACACCTCCGCACACCCGGCGCCGGCAATCGTCGGCTCGGCGCTTGGCCGCGACGGCGGCGTGCTCGGCGCCGCCCTCACTGCCCACATGCAGCGCGCGCGATAGCCTGAGCCGCCTGTGCTGCGGACGACCGGGATCTGGCAGGACGTCGCCGAGTTGCCGGCGACGCTCGCAGCGACGATCGAGGCGCGCGCGGGGGTTGCGGACACCGCAGCGCTCCTCGATGGCGCCGGTGTCAGGCGCATCGTCGCGACGGGCAACGGCGCGGCGTACTACGTCGCGCACGCGCTCTGGCTCGCGTCGCTCGAGGGACGTCCAGGCCCCGAGGTCGTCGCCGTGCCGAGCGGACTCGTCGCACGCGGCGGTTTCGCGTGGCGGCCGGGCGACCGTCTGCTTGCGGTCTCGTCGTCCGGCGAGTTCCGGGACTTGGTCGAGGCGACCCAAGCGCTCGACGCGTCCTATGCCGCGGTGACGGCGACCCCAGGCTCGACCGTCGGCAGCGGGGCCGCCTCGGCAGCGCTCGTGACGGTCCTGCACCAGCGCGCTGTCACGCACACGCAGGCGTTCTGCGGTGCGGTCGCCGCCGCACTCGCCGTCTGGGCTGAGCTCACGGGCGACACCGCGCTGCGGGGCGCCCTCGAGCGGCTGCCCGACGCGGTTGCCGGCGCCGTCGAGTCGGCGGCGCAGTGGGCGGATGAGGTTCCCGAGCTTGCGCCCTCGTTCGCCGTGGCCTTCGGCAGCGGCCCGGCCTGGGCGGCCGCGCTCGAGGCGGCGCTGCTGCTGAAGGAGGTCGCCGACGTCCCGGCCGAGGGCCTCGAGACGCGCGAAGGCGCGACCTCGGCGATGTTTGCCCTCCATCCGGGGCACCTCGTGCTGACGTTGCCGATCGCAGACGATCCGTTGCTGGACGAGGCGGCGGCGATCTGCGCGGCGCGCGGCGCGACCGTGGTGCGCGCACCGGCCCCAACCGTCGACCGCCGCTTGGCCGCGATCTCGACGTTTCCGGCAGCGGTTGCGCTGAGCGCGCGAATCGGCCTCGAGCGAGGCATCGACGTCGACCGGCCGACGTGGGTCGACGCGTACTACGACGTCGCGAGGACGAGCGAATGAGCGTCGGCATTGGCGTGCTCGGGTGCGGCAGCGTCTTCGCCGGACCCTACGCGGGGATGATCGAGTCGCTGGCGGCGCGCGACCGGGTGCACGTGGCCGCCGTCTACGACACGGACGAGCGCAAGCGCCACGGCGCGGCGGCCCGCTACGGCGTCGATCCCGATCTGGCCGGCCCCGCGGCGATTTACGGCAACGACGGCGTCGACATCGTCCTCGTGCTGACGAGCATGAACGAGCACGGGCCGCTCGCAAAGGCGTCGCTCCAGGCGGGCAAGCACGTGCTCGTCGAGAAGCCGCTCGCGACGTCGCTGGACGAGGCTGCCGAACTGGTCGAGCTCGCTCGACAGGTGCCACAGCACCTGATCTGCGCGCCGCACATCGTGCTCAGCCCGACGTTCCGGGCGGTGCACGCGGCGGTGCGCGGCGGTGCGATCGGACGGCCGCTCTCCGCACGTGCGCGCTACGGCTGGTCGGGCCCGTCGTGGGGCGAGTGGTTCTACCGCCCCGGCGGCGGCTCGCTCTTCGATCTCGGGGTCTACAACGTGACGAGCCTCTGCGCGTTGTTCGGCCCCGCCCTGCGCGTGACGGCGATGGTGGGCACCGCGATCGGCGAACGGGAGGTGAACGGCCGCCTGATGCGCGTGGAGGCCGATGACAACGCGCACGTCCTGCTCGACTTCGGCGATTCACGCTTCGCGGTTGTGACCACCGGCTTCACGATGCAGAAGTACCGCTCGCCGGCCGTCGAGGTCTACGGCGACGCGGGCACCGTGCAACTGCTCGGCGACGACTGGGCGCCCGAAGGGTGGGAGCTGTGGCGAAACGACGAGGGCAGCTGGCGCGTGTACCCGGAGAGCGACCCGCAGTGGCAGTGGACGGAAGGGTTGCGCCATCTCGTCGACTGCGTCGAGAGCGGCCGGAAGCCCGTCACCCGGCCCGAGCACGCCTACCACGCGCTCGAGATCATGCTCGCCGCACAAGCGGCCGGCCGTGACGGCAGCGCACGCGCGATCGAGAGCCCGTTCCCAGAGGTCGTCTACGACGACGACTGGGTCACGGCGGAGGCGGCGCATCGCGCGCACGACCGGCGGAGCCACGATGGGCTATAAGCCCTCGCCACGGCCGACGTACGACGCGCCGACCCTGGTTCGCGCCGACGAGGCTGTGCGCCACGAGTGGGGCGACGAGGAGGCAGGGCTCGTCGACGACTGGATCTACGTCTCGTCGGAGCGGCTGCACACGATCGTGTTCGGGATGCCGCCGGGCGGTGGCTTTCGCCACTCGGAGAGCTTCCGCACGGTGTTCGCGGCGGACGAGCTGCTGCACGTCCTGCAGGGAACGCTCGTGCTCGCGAACCCAGAGACCGGAGAGGTCGTCCGTGCGGAGCCCGGCGAGAGCGTGTTCTTCCGCCGCGACACGTGGCACCACGGCTTCTCGTACGGGGCCGACGACCTGCGGGTGCTCGAGTTCTTCGCTCCGCCGCCTTCGACCGGAAGCTCGGGCCCGTACGCCCGCACACGCCCGTACCTGGAGGAGAGCGTCTACGCCGACGACGCGATGCTCGGCGCGATCGTGGGCAGCGCGCCGCCGCGGACCTTGCGGCTCCTGCGCGCCGGCGAGGCTACTTGGCGGCTCGACCGCGGCGTGCTCGTCGGGCTGCTTGCGAGCACGGAGCATCTGACCGCCGGGATGCTGCGCGTGCTGCCGGGGCAGACGAGCGACGAGGAATCGCACGACGGCGACGAGCTCGTGTACGCCCTCGCGGGAGAGCTGCACGTGACGGCGGGAGGTGTCGATGGCGTGCTCAGGCGTGGCGACGGCTTCTACGTTCCGGCCGGCGTGACGCACCGCTACGCCGCCGCGGGCCCCGCGCCGGCGGACGCCATCTTTGGCATTGCGCCGGGCTACCTGCCGCGCTGACTGCTCGGTTCAGCTCGACGCTTCGGAGAGCGTCAAGCCGCGTTAACCCGGACTGTGAGCGGATCGCCGAGCGTGGCGTAGATCGAGGCCAGGTGAGAGCTCGCGCGGTAGCGGCTCACGGGGAATGCTGAGCGACTCTCGCTCCGTCGGCCGTCCACCCTGACGGGCCATGCGTTAGACGCAGCCGGTTGGTACCGAAGTCGGTACCGACATAGCGAGCCTTAGCCCGCACCGTGTGTCCCTCCATGGAGGCACTGATTCTGCGAAGGGGTAGCTGCACTACCCAAAGCGGGGATCCCCGGCCAGCGGTTTGCCGACCATGATCAGCGCGGTACTGTCAAGCAGTCCGGCGGTTACATCGACGTCGTCACCGAGGTAGGGCAAGGCACGATATTCGAGCTGTACTTCCCGCAGACCGAGGAGATCGCCGAGACCGACGACGACACCGCGCCCGACCTCGGGACGACGCCCGAGGGGGCACGCATCCTCCTCGTCGAGGATCAGGCAGTCGTCCGCGAGCTCACCTCGGAAATGCTCGAGAATGTGGGCTTCGCCGTCACCGCTGTCGCCTCGGCCGACGCGGCGCTTCGGGTGTGGGATACGCATGGCCCCTTCGAGGCGTTGGTCAGCGACCTGGCGATGCCCGGCATGTCGGGGCGTGAGCTGGTCGCGCACCTTGCGCAGCGTGGCGCGTCGCCGCCCGTCGTCTTCATCTCCGGCTACAGCAATCAAGCGATCGAGCCGGTTGAGCGGCACAGGACGGAGTTCGTGCAGAAGCCGTTCACGGGCGCTGAGTTGACCACGGCGGTGCAGGATGCGATCCACCGGCTCGTCCCATCGGCATAAGCGGTCGGCGGCACGAACGACGGCGAGCGTGGCGATCGTAACGGCGATCAGCCCGGGGTTGCCCACACCGCCTGTACGCCTCTACGCGCGCGGGTCTTCTTCGTGGGCGATCAGGCCCGCGATGCCGTCTTTCTCGACGATGGTGAACTCGTCCTTGACGATGATCACCTGCTCGACCTCGATGTCCTCGTGGCCGGGCGCGATTAAGAAGTGGGTGCCGTCGCTCCGCACGCGCTCGTACTCCTTGAGCGTCAGCGAGAGGCGTTCGAAGCAGTCGGGCGTGGAGCACTCGCAGATGAACTCGAACGGCTCGTCGCCGCCGAGGGTGGAGGCGATGCTCAGGATGTTCTCGTTGAGCACCCGGAACGTTGCCTCGTTCTTGGCCAGGCGCTCTTCACGGGCTTCGCTCACGCGGGGAAGGTAGCTGCGAAATAGCACGTGCCGCAAGGGGTTTTTGGGTCGGGTGAGCGAACCCGAATCGGCGTCTCGTTCGTTAGTAAGCGACGCCATCAACAATCGGGAGGCTGAACTTCATGGATTTGATCGTTGTCCTGCTCGTCGTGCTCTTGCTCCTTGCGCTGCTCGGTGGCTTCGTGCTGTCGAAGCTGATCTGGATCGTTCTCGTGGTGCTGCTCGTGGTGCTGGTGCTCCGCATCGTCTCGGGCCGTCGGATCTAGCGGCGGCGGGCTCTGGGCGCCGGTGAGCCGGCGCCCAGAAGTCCCTGCCGCCGGTACTGTCGGGAGCGGGCAGGCCTTGTCGTTCCACGCCGGAGGTCCGTGAGCGCTCCCGACGCTGATCCTCGTCCGTATGGACGCCGCGCATTTCTCGCGCTCCTGGCCGGCGGGGTGTCGTCGTTTGCGTGGGCGCTCCCTGCGAGCAAGATCTTCTCGCCCGTCACGTCAGGCGTCTCCCAACTCCTCGCCGACGTGCTGCCGGTCGGCGGCTGGCGGATCTACACGATCTCCGGCTCGATGCCGATCTTCGACCGGACGTCGTGGCGGCTCGAGATCGCCGGGCTCGTCAAAAGGCCGTTGAGCCTCACCTACGACGATCTGCTCGCGTTGCCGCGGGCCGAGCAGGTCTCGACGTTCCACTGCGTGACCGGCTGGACGGTGAAGGACGTTCACTGGGCCGGCGTTCGCTTCAAGCACCTGCTGGCGCTGGCCCAGCCGTTGCCGGAGGCACGCGCGAT
Organism: Thermoleophilia bacterium; assembly: GCA_031393705.1. Lineage (GTDB taxonomy): Bacteria > Actinomycetota > Thermoleophilia > Gaiellales > Gaiellaceae > PALSA-600. The sequence goes on from JANMWB010000244.1 coordinate 19,678, forward strand.
TCGTTTCGTCTCGCTCGAGGAGCCGTATACGGACTCGCTCACGCTGCCGCAGGCAACGCAGGGCGATGTGATGCTCGCCTACGAACTGGACGCGAAGCCGCTCTCGCGGCCACACGGCGCCCCGGCGCGCGTCGTGATCCCCGAGATGTACGGCTACAAGGGCGTCAAGTGGCTGACGCGGATGGAGCTCGTCGCCGCGGAGCCGACCGGCTACTGGGAGAACCTGGGCTACGACCAAAACGCGTGGGTCGGACGGTCGAATGGCTATGGCTAGCCGCCGCCTGCGCCGCTTCACGCGGACCGAGCGCGCCGTTCACTGGGTGCACGCGACCGCGTTCCTGATTCTGCTCGCTACCGGGCTGGGCCTCTACCTGCCGAGCCTCGCCGAGGCGGTCGGCCGCCGTCCGCTTCTGAAGACGATCCACGTCTACACGGCCGTTGCGTGGCTCGTCGCTCTCGTGCTGATCGTCGTGCTCGGGGACCGAGCCAGCCTGCGCGCGACCGTCCACGAGATCGACGTGTTCGATCGCGACGACCGGGCGTGGCTGAAGGGCCGCCGTCCGCCACAGGGTCGCCTGAATGCAGGGCAGAAAGTGAATGCGATCCTCACTGCGGTCTTCGCGTTGCTGTTCGCGCTCACCGGGTTCTTCCTCTGGTACGGCGAGCGCGACACACGCTTTCGCTTCGCCCAGACGATCCTGATCCACGACTGGTTGATGTACATCTCGTTCGTCCTGTTCCTCGGCCACCTCTACCTGTCGCTGATCAATCCCAAGACGCGGCACGCGACGAACGGCATCACACGCGGCTGGGTCGACGAGGACTGGGCGCGCGCGCATCACGCGAAGTGGGCCGCGCAGGCCCCGAGTGACGACTAGATCCGGCGCGCGCCGACGAGCACGGCGGCTAGAGGTTCGTGCTGCGCGACGTTTCGACTGCGCGCGTGACCTCTTTTCGGAGTGTCCCGCGCGCACCATCGCCTCGACCATGATTGCGTAGTGCCGCCGTTCGTGCTCATCGCGTTCGGCTCGATCGGCGAGCGCTCCCGAAACGGTGTCAACTGCTTCGACGCCGTCGCGTGCGTCCGGGACAACCGCAACCTGAATCGGTACGCGGTTGTTAGTGAACGGTGAACACGTCGGTGTCCGACGACGCGAGATACGAGCCGTCGGGCCCGTAGAGCGCGAAGTGGATCAGGTAGTCCGTCGGTGTCGGCTTCGGGAAGCGCACCGTCACTTCTTTGGTGTCGACCGACGAGGTCGTCGTGTACTTCGCCGCCAGGCGCTCCGACTCGGACGCGCGAACGCCGGAGACTGCATCGACGAGGCCGTAGCGAAGGGTCAGGTGCTGACCCGGCTTGCCGCCCTCGGTGACCTTCACCGTCCCGACAACCGTCCCGCCGTCGACCTTCGCGGAGGCGTGCTGGACCCTCGTGACGAGGTGGCCGCCGCCAGAGGGAGCCTGAGAGCTCGTTCCCTTCGAGCCGCCGCTGCCACCGCAGCCGGCGACGAAGGCGAGGACGAAAACCAGGAAAGTCACGCGAAGTGGCACCTTCATACCCTAGCCAGGCGCGTGCAGATCAAGAGTCCGTAAGCACTCCGTAAGCGTCCGCCGTTTCAGGCCTGAGAACCCGCCGAGCGGGGATCCGTAAGGGATGAACCCAACGAAGGAGAACCCCATGCGCAACCACAAGATCGGCCTGCGTCGGCTCGTGCCGCTCGCGGTCATGATCGTGGCCTGCGGGGTGGCAGGCAGCGTGGCGTTCGCGCGTTCAGCCGCGACGCCCCAAAACACGGCCCTCCCGCAGATCAGCGGAACGGCGAAGGAAGGCGACACCCTGACCGCCTCGAACGGCACCTGGAGCAACACGCCGACCGCGTATGCCTATCAGTGGCGCCGTTGCGCCTCCGACGGCGCGGCGTGCGGCGACATCACCGCCGCGACGAAGCAAACCTACGCGGTTGTTGCGGCCGACATCGGCCACACGATCCGTGTCGTCGTCACCGCGTCGAACGCGGACGGCAAGACAGCCGCAACCTCCGAGGCGACGGATGTCGTCGACTCGAAGTCCGGCCCCGTCAACTCCGTGAAGCCCGCGGTCAGTGGCACTGCCACCGTCGGCCAGGAGCTCAAGGTCTCGACGGGCACCTGGTCCCCGAAGCCCGGCTCGTACGGGTACCAGTGGCAGCGCTGCACGTCGACCGGCGCGGACTGCCTCAACGTCGCCGGTTCGACCTCGTCGGTCTACGGCGTCCGTTCGGCTGACGTCGGCCATCGCCTGCGCGCGCTCGTCACGGCACGCACATCGGCCGGCCGCTCGACCGTCGCGTCGACCCCGTCGAGCGTTGTGCTCGACAACACGACCACGACCACAACCACAACGACGACTACGACCACCGTTTCGGGCAACAAGGCGCCGACGATCACGTTCACCTCGCTCCGGCGGGTGGGCGTTCGCGTCTTCGCGCGCTTCCGTGTCTGCGATGACGGTCTCGGTCGCATCACGGTGATCGAGCGCGACAACAAGGCGAAGGCGCTCGCGTATCAACGTCGGTTCCGGATCACGCGGACCGCGTCGTGCGGCACCTACACGCGGAGCTGGATCCCGGCACCGCGGTTCCGCACGAGGGGCCGCTACGTCGTGACGCTACGCGCGGTCGACACGTCGAACGCGCTCAGCCGGATCGTCAGCCGCTCGCTCGTCAGGCGCTAACGATGCCGCATGGCGGCGCGATCGTCAGGCCTTCAGGGCCTTGACGATCGCGCCGTGCCTGCCGCCGCCACCTGGCAGTGCATCGATACGCGTCAAGTCTTCATGCAAGGTTCCGGCCCGCGGGGCGTCTCAGGCTTGTAACCCAATGTTGAAGGAGCTCCCCATGAAACGTCTCGGCCTCTTCCTGATCGTCGCCGCAGCGCTGCTCGCGCCCTCGGCGGCCTTCGCGAGCGGCGTCGTGCTGAAGGTTCAGTCCGCAACGCACCTCGTCGCAGTCACGAACGGCAAGACGAAGGTTTCGCTCGTCCACACGGCGGCCAAGCTGCACGTCGGCCAGCGCGTCACGGTGAGCGGTCGCACGCTCCGCAACGGAACGCTCGCTGCGTCCTCGATTCGCGTCGTCGGGCGCTCGCACACGATTCACTTCCGCGGGCTGTTGCTCAAGAAGACCGGCACGCGGTTCGTGCTCTCGGCCGGCGGCGCGATCATCGCCGTGCACCGTGGTTCGAGGACGACGTCGTCGGCGAGCGACACGGGCCCGCAGCCCGGCGCGACCATTGACGTCACCGCCACCGTCGGCACCGACGACGAGCTCGACGCGGAGAACGTTTCGACCGCCACGGCGGACACACCGGGCGGAAAGATCGAAGGCAAGCTGACGATCGGTACCGGCACCGTCACCGTCAAGTCGGACGAGATGAACCTCTCGATCAAGGTGCCGACCGGCTTCGATCTCACGAAGTTCGCCACCGGTGACGAAGTCCTGGTCACGTTCTCGCAGCAGGCGGACGGATCGTTGCTCTTGACTGACATCTCCGGAGACGGAAATTCTCAGGAGGCAGACAACAACGACAACGGTGACGACAATGGCGACGACAGCGGTGACGGCGACCACGGCGGCGGCGATC
>JANMWB010000271.1:0-8384 GCA_031393705.1 Thermoleophilia bacterium
GGTGCGGATCGAGGCGCAGTATCCACTCGAGCGCCGCACGCCCGTCACCGACCTGCCGACCCAGGAGATCGCGACGCTGATCGGCATCGCCGCCGCGTCGCCTGCTGGAGTGCGCCGCGTCGTCGGCGTCGAGGCCTGGGGGATCAACGCCTGCCCGTGCGCACAGGGTCTCGTTCGCGGTGCAGCCACCGACCGGCTGCTCGAGGCCGGCTTCGGTGAAGGCGACATCGACCGCATCCTGGAGCTCGTCCCGCTTGCGACGCACAACCAACGCGGCAAGGGAACGCTGCTCGTCGGAACGAACGCCGAGATCAACGCCGAACATCTCGTCGAGATCGTCGAGCAGTCGATGAGCTCTCCCGTCTATGAGTTGCTGAAGCGCCCGGACGAGCTGTTCGTTGTCGAGCATGCGCACCTGCAGCCGCGCTTCGTCGAAGACTCGGTCCGTCACGCCTTGAAGGCCGTGCTCGACCGCTACCCGGCGCTCGGCGACGACGACTTCCTCTTTTCGCGCCAACTCAACCTCGAGACGATCCACCGCCACGATGTGCTCGCCGAGCGCGGCGACACCGTCGGCGAGCTCCGCGCCGAGCTCAGTGGAGTGTCAACTGCGCGACACTCGGAGCTGCGCGACTGGCTCTCGGGCCTTGACTCAACTGCCACTTAGGTCGTAGGTTCCGAACCGGGAGTAGTCACGTCCGGACGGTGGGACTAGCAGGCGGCTGCCTCGCCCGGCGGGCCTCTCGCTTACTTCCGCCGGAACGTCGCGCGCACGGTCAGCGCGGTGCCCGTCGCGGGCCGGCAGACAAGCCGCGAGCCCTTGCAGCCGCCGCTCCAGCCGGCGAACGCCCAGCCCTTCGCCGGAACGGCGCGCAGGGTGAGCGGATCGCCGGCAGGAAACGCCTTCGTGCAGACGGGCGTGCACCGCACGGTGCCGTGGCCCGTCGTCGTCACCTTCACGGGAATCGCCTGCGGGCCGAAGACCGCAGTCACCGACTGCGCCTGTGCGAGCGTGACGGAGCAGGTGCCGCTGCCGGTGCACGCGCCGGCCCAGCGAACGAGCCGCAGGCCGCGTCCGGGATTCGCCGCGAGCGTCACGATCGAGCCCTGATCCCACTGCGTCGTGCAGGCGACGCTGCAGACGAGCCCCGGCAGGTCACTCGAGATCGTGCCGGTCCCACCTGCCATCGTGAGGGAGAGCGATACCTGCGGCGCGTCCAGGTGGCTGAGCCAGCCTGAGTCCTGGATGTCGTCCCAACTTCCTGCGTGGGCGTAGTAGTCGTCGTGATTCACGTCGAGCACCTGCTGTTGCAGCGGACGTCCGTCCGTCTGAGGCGAGAGCACGTCCACCAACTGCGCGTCGCACGGGTGGAACGCGTCGCCCGGACACGCGTGCGGCGCGCCGACGGGCAGCGCGCCTAACGCGTGGATGAGCTCGTGCGCCCCCACACCATCAGTGCCGATGCCGGGACAGCCGCTGAGCCACACGACCGCCCATGCCGGCCCGGTGCTGAAGTCGCCACCGCCGGTCCCGCAGACGTTCGTCTGCACGGATGGACCGTCGTAGAAGACGTAGTACTTCTTGAAGCCGTTGGCGAAGCCCGCGTTCTGCAGAGAGTTGACGACGCGATTGAACGACGCGGTCCCGCCACGAAAGACCGACGCCGGGTCCGGCAGGCGAACGAACGAGATGTCGAGACACGTTCCCCCGGGGAAGCCGGTCTGGTCGAAGCGCGGCGCGCGCGTCGGGTCCTGCCCGGTCCACCACGCCGTGATCGAGGCCACGTCGTCGGCGAGCTTGTTCGCGTCAGCCGCAAAGTTTGGAGTCACGTCGGACGGTGTCACCACGATCGGGTGGATCTGCCGGCCGGTCGTGAGATCCAGGCTGTCGGTCGTCGGCTCACCGGTCCCACACCAGCCGGCCGCGAGCGCTCCAGGAGCAAGCCAGAGCGCCACTCCGGCGACGACCAGCGCCGCGAGCCTACGCACTCGCCTGGTGAGAGCGCCTGAGTTGGAAGCGGCTCTCGGTTCCGGCACGCAGCCGGCGGAGGTTGCCGCGGTGCAGGAAGAGGATCCCGGCGGCGGCGCCGGCCCCGAAGATCACGACCGGCAGTGGGTCGCTGTAGACGACGGCGAAGACCGGCAGCGCGATCCCGGCGAGGATCGAGGCGATCGAGGCGTAGCGGAAGACGAGGAAGAGCACGAGCCAGACGATCCCCGCGCTCACTGCCACGAGCGGAGCGACCGCGAAGAACACGCCGCCGCAGGTGGCGACCATCTTCCCGCCCTTCTCGAAGCGCAGGAAGATCGGGCGCCAGTGGCCGAGCATCGCCGCGGCGCCGGCGCACACACCGGCGAGGTGGTGCGGTGAGACGAAGAGCATCCCAAGCAGCGCCGGAACGAACCCCTTCAGCACGTCGAGCAGGACGACCGGGATCCCGAGCCAGCGGCCGTAGGTGCGCCAGACGTTCGTCGCGCCGATGTTTCCCGACCCCACGTTGCGGATGTTCTCGTGCTTGATCAGGAGCACGAGCCAGTAGCCCCACGGGCACGAGCCGAGGAGATAGCCAAGGACAACGAGCCCAAGGAAGGCCATCAGCGACTCAGGGTAGCGTGGTTTCTACGGGCGGATGCCGTACTTCTGTGCCCAGTCGCTGACCACGTCGTAATCGAGATTGTTGAAGAACGCGTCGATGTAGCCGGCGCGATCCGTCCCGAAGTCGATGAAGTAGGCGTGCTCGTAGACGTCGAGCGCGATCAGTGGTGTCGCGTTCCACACGGGGAACGTGTTTTGCGCGTCCCCGATGTAGTTGAAGAGCCGCCCTTCGTCCCAGTCGTACGCCGTCCAGGCCCAGCCGCGGCCGCCCATGCCGGTCGCCTTCAGGTCTGCCTTCCAGTCGGCAATCGAGCCGAAGTCGCGCTTCACCAAATCGCCAAAAATGCCGCTCGGGTCGCCGCCGTGGCCACCGAGGTGCTCAAAGTAGATCTCGTGGTTCTTGATTCCGCCGATCGCGAACGACAGGTCGACCTTCAGCGAGCGGAACTCGGAGTACACCTGGTTGGCACTCGCGAGATCGACGTCGGCGAGTTTGCCGAGGATCTCGTTCCGCTTGTTGACGTACCCCTGGTAGAGCTTGTAGTGAGCCTCGACGGTCTCGCGGGAGATGCCGTCCAGCTCGTAGAGCGCCGGCTTCAGCTCGCGCGGGGTGATCTCCTCGTGGTTATAAGCAAGCGCCATGTCTCTCCTTCGGGCTTAACGGGTGCGGCGCGGAGCATATCCTCCACGGGAGAAACCATCCGAAGGAGAAGTGCCAATGCCCTACGAGCTCCCCCCGCTTCCCTACGACTACAACGCGCTCGAGCCGACGATCGACGAGCAGACGATGCGCATTCACCACGGGAAGCACCATCAGGCCTACGTCGACAACCTGAACAAGGCGATCGATGGCACCGAGTTCGACGGCCATCCGATCGAGTCGCTGCTCGGAGCGCTGCTCGACACCGTGCCCGAGGACAAGCAGGCGGCCGTCCGCAACAACGGCGGCGGGCATGCAAACCACTCGCTCTTCTGGCAGATCATGAAACCGGGCGGAGGCGGAGAGCCCACCGGCGACCTCGCGGCGGCGATCAACGACCTCTGGGGCGACACGGACAAGCTGAAGACGGCGATGAACGACGGCGGCGTCAAGCGGTTCGGCTCGGGTTGGACGTGGCTCGTCTGGGACGGCACCGCCCTCGCGGTCTACTCGACACCGAACCAGGACAGCCCGCTGATGCAGGACGACGTGCCGCTGCTCGGCATCGACGTCTGGGAGCACGCCTACTACCTCAACTACCAGAACAGGCGCCCGGATTACCTGAGCGCCTGGTGGAACGTGATCAACTGGAACGAGGTCGGCAAGCGGTTCGACGAAGCGCGCGCGAGCTAGGCTCGCGCGCGCTTCGCGCGCTTTCCTCCAACTACGTCAGCTGGCGGTACTTGACGGTCGGGCTGATCGCGCCGAGGAAACCGGCGCCTGCCTGATTGACCGACATCGTGACGCGGAGCTGGTTGAGGCCCTTCGGCAGCTTCGGGTTGAGCAGCACCCGTGCCGAGGACTTCGCGTTGAGAAGCACCTTCTTCAACGTCACCCACTGGCCGGTCAGCGTGTTGAGGCGCTGGAACTGAACCGCCTTGCCGTTGAACGACGCGCCGGCAGCAGCGTGGATGATCCACCCGTTGTTGCGGCCGAGCGTCACCTTCGGTTGCACCTGGATCGCGGTCGGCGTCGCGTACGCGCCCTTCCAGGCCGCCTGATAGCTCGTCGCGATCTGCGGCGACACGATGAAGCTGAACGTGCCGTCGGCTGCGGTGAGCACGGTCGCTCGCTCGATCAGGTTCGGCTGCGGATACGGCTGGTAGTAGATCGTCACCGACTCGCCGCCCTTGTGGTTCGACACGAGGCCGCTGAGCGTGACCTTGTCGCCGAAGACGACGTACTGCGACGAAGCCGCGAACGTCAGCGTCGGCGGAAGCCCCTTCACAATGATCGTGCCCGCGAGCTTCCTGTTCAGCTCGTCCTTGTAGGTGTACGTTCCGGCCGCGTTGAAGGTGAACGAGTACTTCTGGTTCGGCCTCAGGATCGGCGAGACGAACTGGCCCTTGTCGGCAAGGACCTGGTGATTCGAGTTGTCCTTGTTCACCCAGGTGACGGTGTCACCCTCGGTGATCGTCGCCGACTTCGGTGAGAACGTCGACCCGAAGATATTGATCGTCTTGGTTGTTGCCGCGCCGGCCGGCCCTGCGACTGCGAGGGTCAAAGCCGCCGCGAGCGCGAGAATCAGCTTGCGCATCGTGCGTACCCACCTTTCAGAAGTTCGATTAAGGGTGTTGTCCCCGGCGGCGGCAAACCCAATGCACGATGCGCCTCTGTTTTACTCATACCGACCATGCCCTTACGGACCCCACATAAGCGCGCACTGGTGGCAGGCGGCACCGGGCGCGTCGGCACGGCGATCGTGGAGCGTCTGCGCGCCGAAGGGTGGGCCGTCGTCTCGGCAGGACGCGCCGACGGCGATCTGAGGACGAAGGCGGGTGCTGCGTCGCTCGTCTCGAACGCCATCGACGAGCTTGGCGGCCTCGAGCTTGTCGTGCACGCCGCCGGGGGCGGCTTCACACCGAAGCCGATCGAGGAGGTCACCGAGGAAGACTGGGACGCGGCAATGGACGTCACCGCGAAGGGAACGTTCTTCCTCGCTCAGTCGGTGGCGACGCCGCTGCGGGAGTCGAAAGGAACGCTCGTGATCCTCGAAGACGTTGCCTCGTTCCAGGCCTGGCCGTCGTTCGCCGCGCACTGCGCGGCGAAAGCGGCTCAGGCGATGCTCACACGCGTCCTCGCGCGCGCGCTCGCACCCGACGTGCGGGTCTGCGGCATCGCCCCTGGCACGGTCGCGGTCGACGCCGGCCAGGAACCGCGCCGCGCGGCCGAGACGCTGCTCGGGCGGATCGGAAAGCCCCAGGACATCGCAGACGCGGTGATCTTCCTCGCCGGCGCGGACTTCGTGACCGGAACGACTCTCGTCGTCGACGGGGGGCGCCTGCTCAAAACCGGCGGCGGAACGGGCCCGTAGTCGCTTTGTGGCCTTTGCGATCCCACTCCGTACGATGCATGTCGTGACGAGCGACGGCGAACTCATCCAGCGCGCCGCGACCGGTGACCATTCGGCGTTCGAAGATCTCTACCACCGGTACGCGCGGCCGGTCTTCGGGCTCGCGCTGCGGCGCCTCGGCGATCGTGGGCGCGCAGAGGATGCGGTGCAAGAGACCTTCGCCTCGATCTGGCGCTCGGCCGCGTCCTACCGGCCCGATCGAGGGCCCGGCGCGCCGTGGCTGTACGCGGTCGCGCGCAACGCAATCGTCGATCGCGCCCGCTCGCGCAGCGAGACCCCGTCGGACGTCCCCGACGAAGCAGCCGTCGGTCCAGGCCCGTTGGATCGCGCCGAGCAAAGCTGGGTCGCGTGGCGCGTACACCGTGCGCTGGAAGAACTGCCGGAACGCGAGCGCGAGGTGCTGGCGCTCGCCTACTGGAGCGGCCTCTCGCAAAGCGAGGTCGCGGAGTTCTTGAGCATTCCGCTCGGTACCGTGAAGACGCGGACGCGTGCAGCGCTCGCGAAGCTGTCCGACATTCTGGGAGACGAGCTGCAGTGAGCAACTTCGACGACATCGTCGACCGCGGGGGCCTGAGCGCCGACGAAGAGGCGCGGCTTCGGCGTGTGCACGACCTGCTGGTGCAGGCCGGGCCGCCGCCGGACCTGCCGCCCGGCCTCGAGCGTCCGCCAACGGCACCCGCCGAAGCCGAGCTCGTGCAGTTCCCATTGCTGCCACACCGCCGCTGGGCGCTCGCGGCTGTCGCAGCTGTGGCGCTCGTCGTGCTTGCGTTCGGCGGCGGCTACCTGGTGGGGCACGCGAAGACGAAGCCCACGTCGTTTGCGACGAAGCGCGTCGTACCGATGCACGGCGGGAACGCACTCGCGCTGCTGCGGGTTGCGCCGAAGGACTCCGCGGGCAACTGGCCGATGGAGTTGGAGATCAACAACCTGCCCACACAGAACGACCCACGTGCCTACTACGAGCTCTGGCTGACCCGCAACGGCAAGCCGGTCGCACGGTGCGGCACGTTCCGCGTCAACCCGCGCACGACGACCGTCCGCCTGTCGGTGCCGTACGACTTCAAGCGCTTCAGCGGCTGGGTCGTCACGAGGCAGGGCGTGAACGACCGCGGCCCAGGCCCGGTCGTGCTCTCCACCTAGGGAAGCGCCGTACCGCCCGTTACGTTGCGTCTTCCATGAAGCGCATCAACTACGCGTGGGTGATTGCGGCGGTCGGGCTGGTCACGCTGATCACGTCAGCGGGGTTCCGGTCGACGACCGGCATCCTGATCGTGCCGCTGCAGAACGAGTTCGGCTGGAGCAGAGCGACGATCAGCTTCGCGGTCGCAATCAACCTCGTGATCTACGGGCTCGGCGGTCCGTTCGCGGCAGCGTTCGTCGAGAAGTACGGCATGCGACGCGTGATCACGGTAGCGGTGCTCGGCATCGCACTCGGCGCCGGTCTCAGCACGCGGATGAACGCCCCTTGGCAGCTCGACGTTCTCTGGGGCGTCGTGAACGCCGCGGCGACGGGTGCGATCTCGGTACCGCTCGGTGCGATGATCGCGAACCGCTGGTTCGCGCGGCGGCGCGGCCTGATCACCGGGTTGTTGACCGCATCGAATGCGAGCGGGCAGCTGATCTTTCTGCCGCTGCTCGCCTGGATCGTCACGCGGTGGGGGTGGCGGTACGCCGCCGGTACCGCAGCCGCCGTCGCGCTCGTCGTCGTGCTGCCGCTGGTGCTGATCTTCATCCGCGACCGCCCGTCCGACCTCGGCCTCGCGCCGTATGGCAGCACCGAGATCGAGCCGGCGCCCGTTGTCACCGGCAACCCGTTCGCGAGCGCGGTGCGAACGCTCGGCACGGTGCGGCATTCGCGCGCCTTCTGGCTGCTCGCGGGCAGCTTCTTCATCTGCGGCGCATCGACGAACGGGCTGATTGGGACGCACCTGATCCCGGCCGCGATGGATCACGGGTTCGGCGAGGTCGCGGCCGCCTCGCTCCTCGCGACGATCGGTGTCTTCGATCTCGTCGGCACGTTGGCCTCGGGCTGGCTGACCGACCGCTACGACCCACGGCTCCTACTCGCCTGGTACTACGGCCTGCGGGGCCTCAGCCTGCTCGCGCTGCCGTACGTGTTCGGGTCGCCCCGGTTCGGGTTGATCCTCTTCGTCGTCTTCTATGGCCTCGACTGGGTGGCGACGGTGCCGCCGACGGTCGCGCTGACGGCAGAGATCTTCGGACGTGAATCGGTCGGCGTCGTCTTCGGGTGGATCTTCGCGGCCCACATGGGCGGCGCGGCGGTTGCCGCGTGGGGCGCGGGCGCCGCGCGCACGTGGTTCGGCGGCTACGGCTGGGCGTTCGGCACCTCGGGGCTCCTCTGCCTGTTCGCGGTCGGGCTCGTGACGCAGATCCGGCGCGGGCCCGAGCTGATCGCCCCCGTGCTGGCGCCTGCCTAGATGGTTGATGCCACGTGGCGTGTGTCTGGGGGCGGATCCAGACCAAGCAGGACGTTCGACTCGCCCGCAGGAAAGGCAGGAAGCCTTTTCAAGGGCGACGCGAGCGTCATGCGCCGCGTCTGGGCCGTTCCCAGGCGGGCGCAAGCGTGGCATCAACCATCTAAACGTCGAGGCGCAGGTCCTCGAGATCGATGTCGCGCTGCACGCGCTGCATCACGTCCTCGGTGATCCGCCCTTCGTTCCGCAACCCGATCACCGCCTGGCGCTCTGCCTCGAGCAGCTCGCGCCGCAGCCGCT
>JANMWB010000279.1:0-12342 GCA_031393705.1 Thermoleophilia bacterium
CGTCTGGGCGTCGTTCTCCTGTTTGTGCTCGGTTTCGTGGCTGCCGGAGCCTTCTCCGGAGCCGTGATCGCCGACGTCACCACCTCGTCGTCGACAGCGACGGGGTCGACGACGACTGCACCGTCCACGACCACCGCCACGACCACGGCCACGACGACTTCCACGCCGAGCACCATCCCGACCGGCGTGCGCGTCGCAGGCGTCCGGGTCGGCGGGCTGCGTCCCGGGGACGCCGTCAGCGCGGTCCACGACGCGTTTTCCCGGCCGCTCGCGGTGTACGTCGACCGGGCCCGGCTCGTTCTCGACCCGACGAAGTTCGCCTCCGTGTACGTCGAGACCGCCGTCGCGCGTGCGCGTGTCTCGAGCGCGGGCACGAACGTCGACCTCGTCGTCGCGGTACGCGGCGCTCCGCTTCGTGCCTGGGTGGCGACCGTTGAGAAGCGCTTCGCGCGGTCGCCGGTCGACGCAACGCTGAAGCTCAAGAACGGCAAGCCGTTCCTGACGAAGGACAAGGCCGGCCGCCGCCTCGACACGACGCGGCTCACCGAGCGGATCATCGCGGCGCTGCGCGGCAACACGCGTCTGCCCGTCCGGGTGCGGACGAGGCCGGTCGCGCCGAAGGTCTCCGTCGGTACCTACGGCAAGGTGATCGTGATCAACCGGTCGATCAACCGCCTGTATCTCTACAAGGGGAACAAGCTGTTCCGGATGTTCCCGGTCGCGACCGGCCAGGCGATCTATCCGACGCCGCGCGGCCTATGGCACATCGTCGTCAAGTACCGCAACCCGTGGTGGTACCCGCCGACCTCGAGCAGTTGGGCGCACGGCCTCAAGCCGGTCCCGCCCGGCCCGAACAATCCGCTGGGCACGCGCTGGCTGGGCCTGGACGCTCCCGGCGTCGGCATCCACGGGACGGACGCTCCCAGTTCGATCGGCTACAGCGCGTCGCACGGCTGCGTCCGCATGCAGGTGCCCGACGCCGAGTGGCTGTTCGACAACGTGGACATCGGGACTACAGTCTTCGTTCTCTGATGCGCGCCCTCCGAGCAGTCGCGGTCGTCTCGGTACTCGGACTGCTCGGGCTGCTCGTCTGGGACCTCGCACACCAGAACGGGCCCGGTATCGCCGTCAAGGTCGACCGGGGCGTGATCGTCCCCGCGCCGAAGCTCGACCTCCCGCTCCTCACCGGCTCGGGTCGGCTCAGCCTCGCCTCGCTGCGCGGCAAGGTGGTCGTGCTCAACTTCTGGCAGTCGTCCTGCTACCCCTGCAAGCTCGAGGCGCGCGACGTCGCCGCGGCCTCGCGCGCGTGGAACGCGAAGCGCAAGGACGTCGTCTTCCTCGGCGTCAACGCGCAGGACCTCAAAGGGCCGGCGCACGCCTACCTGAAGCGCTACGGCGTGACCTACACGAACGTCCGGGACGCCCTCGGGAGCACGTGGCCGAAGTGGGGCGTGACCGCAGTGCCCGAGACGTTCTTCGTCGATCGCCGCGGCCGCGTCGTGCCGCCGCACATCACGGGCCAGGCGTCCCGTGCGCAGATCGACGACGGCATCCGTCGCGCGCTCAACGATCTTCGCTCGTGAGGCTCGTCGTCGCCGCACTCGCGGCGCTCGTGCTCGCGGCGCCGGCTGCCGCCTGCAAGCAGCAAGGGAGCCAGGCCTACCTCGAGACGAGACTCGTCTGCATCACGTGCCACACGACCCTCGACGAATCGAGCTCGACGTTCGCGATCGAGATGAAGCAGGAGATCGCGCGGCAGATCAACGCCTGCCGCACGAACTCGCAGATCATCGACTCGATGGTCGCGCAGTTCGGGCCCGCGGTCCTCTCGACCCCGCAGACCCATGGGTTCGACCTGATCGCGTGGGTACTGCCGCTCGGCGGCATCCTGCTCGGCGCGGCGGCTCTCGCCTTCGGCGCTCGGCGGTGGCAGGCGGTCCGCACCACCCCGACAGGTCAAGGTTCAGGGCTCGATCCCGAGGACGAGCGGCGCGTCGACGAGGAACTGAAGAACTTCGATGCTTGAGAAGGTGCCGATCGCGTTCCTCGCGGGGCTGCTCTCCGTGATCACGCCGTGCGTGCTGCCGCTCGTGCCGGGCTACCTCTCCGCGATCTCGTCGGTCGAGGTCGACCGCCTCGGCGAGCGAGGGGTGGGGCGGCGCATCGTCGTCGCGAGCCTCCCGTTCATCCTCGGCTTCACCGTCATCTTCGTGCTGCTCGGCGCAGGCGCGGCTGCGGTCGGCAGCGCGGTCGACAAGCAGACGCAGCTGAAGATCGCCGGGTTCGTGCTCGTCGTGCTCGGGCTCGCGTTCCTCAGGCTTCTGCCGTGGCCGGAGCGCGCGGTCGCGCCCGGCCTCCTCCGGCACGCGCGGCGGCGTGGATCAAACGCGCTGCTTGGCGGGGCGTTCGCGGTGTGCGCGGCGCCGTGCATCGGGACGGTGCTCGCATCGATTCTCGTGCTCGCGTCGGGCTCGGGCACGATCGCGCGCGGCATTGTCCTCCTGACCGCCTACTCGCTCGGCCTCGGTGCTGCGTTCGTGGTCGCCGGGCTCGCGTTCGCGCACGCGATGCGCGCGTTTCGGTGGGTGCGCGACCATTACGCGGTCGTGCAAGCCGCGTCAGGCGCCACGCTCGTCGCGCTCGGCCTACTCCTCTTCTTCAACCGCGACTGGTGGCTGAGCACCGCGATCGACCAGATACTGACTCGGATCGGGCTCAGCACGGTCTAGCGCCGCGCGGAGCGCGGCCACGTCGAGGCCGCGATGCCACGGCTCGAACGACTCGAGCCGTTTCAGCGCCTTGATCCTTTGGCGCTCGGCGGCCACGGGTCGGCCGCGGCCGCGCTGGTACGCGGAGACGACGACGTGGACGAGGCCCTGGAAGAAGTCGCGCTCCGGGCCGGCGCACGCGCGCCACGCGGTCTCGAACGCTTCATGCGCCTCGAAGAACCGGCCGCCGCGCGAGAGCTCGAGGCCGTGTTGGTAGGAGCCGTCCACGGTGCTAACGTCGGGCTTAGGCATGGCAACGATCCTCCTGTGCGGGGTCGACCTCTTCATCCGGGGGAAGCTCGAGGCGATCTTGCCGGAGCATCGCTTCGAGACGACGGACGGGGTCGAGCCACCCGATCTCGTGATCGCCGACATTGCGCGGATCGACGCGAATGACGTCGCCGACAACTACCCGGACGTGCCGATCCTCGGTTACACGAACCACACCGACACGGAGGGGTTGCGGCGCGCTCATGCTGCGGGGTTCGACCAGGTCGTCGCGAAGTCCGCGCTCTTCGAACGGACGCATGAACTGATCGACCCTCTTCTCTCGTCGCTAGAGTAATCCGCCGTGACGTACATCATCGCCGAGCCGTGCATCGACATCAAAGACCGCTCCTGCGTCGACGTCTGCCCCGTGGACTGCATCCACGAAGCCGGGCGGATCCTCGTGATCGATCCGGAGGAGTGCATCGATTGCGGCGCCTGCGAGCCGGAGTGCCCGGTCGAGGCGATCTTCCCGGAGGACGCGCTGCCCGAGAAGTGGGAGCCCTTCGTGAAGATCAACTACGCGTACGGCGAAGGCATGGACGTGGTGAACACGCTCACCGATGCGTACGCCACCGAGCACAACGTCCAGAACCAACCGATCGAATAGTCGGTTCCGCGCGCTCACTGCACGCGTTCGAACGACTACTTCCGGCGCAAAGCGGGCAGGTGTTGTCCGTCGGGCAAGCGTCGAGTCATGTACAACGTCCGATGCGTGTAGTTCACTGCACGCGGACCGTGCGTTGCGTTTACCTTTTCAGCAACGTGCGGCAGGAAGTTGTCCGTCCGCGTTGCACGTTAGAAACGAACATGGTAGGAAATCGTGCACGCGCAATCCAACTCAGGAGGTCATTGATGACCCAAGAGGATTGGAGCGGGACCGGAGAGACGTCACCGACGTCGAATGCCGGCTCGTTGAGCGACACGTCGGAGGCCTCGGCCGCCGACATCAGTTGGGACTCGCCGAGCATCGAGAGTGCTGAGGTCGCACCCGCCATCGCGGCGGCCACGCGGTCCTCGTCACGCTCGGGCTCACGTAGCTCCTCACGCTCAACTCGCTCATCTTCCTCGCGCAAGGCTTCTGCAAAGAAGTCGGGCGCAAAGAAGTCCAGCGCAAAGAAGTCCAGCGCCAAGAAGTCCAGCGCCAAGAAGTCCAGCGCCAAGAAGTCCAGCGCCAAGAAGTCTGGCGCGAAGAAGAAGACCGCTGCGAAGCGGACGGCTGCCAAGCGCTCGACCGCCAAGCGGTCGACCGCGAAGCGTGGCACTGCCAAGAAGAAGACCGCTGCGAAGCGGAGCACCGCGAAGCGGGGCACCGCCAAGAAGCGGACAGCTGCAAAGCGCGGCACCGCCAAGAAGAAGACAGCGGCCAAGCGCGGCACCGCCAAGAAGCGCACTGCCGCGAAGCGCGGCACGGCGAAGAAGCGCACGGCTGCGAAGCGCAGCACCGCCAAGCGGAGCACCGCCAAGCGCGCGACGGCTCGCAAGTCCGGAGCCCGCAAGGCCGCAACGCGGTCGCGGACCGGCACGCGCAAGACCGCCCGCCGCAAGAAGTAAGACCTCGTCGGTCGCCCGGGCTCCGCAATCAGTGGGAGCCCGGGCGTCGGCGTTTCGGCAGCCGTATCCGCGTCTATATGATTCGCGCGCCGTGCAGCCGAAAACCCTGGATCATGTTGCTTTCTGGGTTGCGGATCGCGATCCGATCGCCGCGTACCTCGAGCGGCACCTCGGGATGCACGTGATCGCGCGTGAGGACAACTTCACATTGCTGGGCAGCGACGCCCGGCGCGGCAAGCTGACGCTGTTCGACGCGGAAGGGCCCCGCGAGCAGGGAGCGTTCGCGCATGTGGCGCTTCGCGTTTCCGACCTGGCCGCCGCCCGCGCGCAGCTCCCGGAGGGGACGGCCGAGATCTTCGACGCGGGCGGTGGGGTTCGGATCACGCTCGTCGAGGCGGCGACCGACGTCGAGTACGACCTCGATCATGTGGCCCTCTTTTCGAGCGATCCGGAGGGAACGGCCGCCGGATATCTCCGCTACGGGTTCCGGCTTGCCGGCCCGGCGCGGGTCGAGGTGGGCGGCGCGTACGTCGAGTTTCACCCCGGCGAGCCCGGCGAGCCGGAACGCCCGCTGCTCAATCACCTTGCCGTGCTCGTCGACTCCGCCGACGAGGTGGTCGCCGACGCGAAGGAGCTCGGGATCGAGGTCGAGTCCGTCGTCGATGCCGCGAACACGTTCGCCGCATTCCTCTGGGGGCCCGAGCGCGTGCGCATCGAATACGTCGAGCACAAGCCGACGTTCTCCCTCACGTGATCACGGTCGCAGGGGCCGGCATGGCCGGCCTCGTCGCGGCGGCGCGGCTCCGTGAGCTCGGACGCGACGTCGTCGTGCGTGAGAAAGGGACCCGGATCGGCGGCTCGATGCTGCTCTCGTCGTGCGTCGTCTGGCGGCATCGCGAGTGGGAGGACTTCCGGCGTGAGTGCCCCGGCGGCGACGAGCGCCTGCAGCGTGTCGTCTGGGAGCGCCTCGACGACGCGATAGCGTGGCTCGAGTCCCGCGGCGCGCCGGTCGTCTGGAACGACACGGGTAACCCGCTGACGGTCGGGAAGCGGTTCGACCCGAGAGGGATCGCGGAGACGCTCGCCGGCGATGTCGAACTGCAGGCCGACGGCTGCTCGGACGAGGTGACGATCCTCTGCACCGGTGGCTTCGCCGCGTCGTCGGATCTCGTAACGCGCTACATCCGACCGGCCGCGTCGCTGCGGCTGCGGGCGAGCCCGTGGTCGCAGGGCGACGGGTTGTGCTTCGCGCTCGACCGCGGCGCGCGCCTGACCGCGGGCATGGACGAGTTCTACGGACGCAACATGCCCGACGCAAGCTGGGACGAGACCCAGCTCGTCTCGGCATCGCAGCTCTATGCTCGCTTCGCTCGCATCTTCGACGAGGACGGGGTGGAGTTCTTCGGCGGCCACGAGGTGTCGTGGTCGGAGACGAACGTCGTGCAGGCGACCGCGCATCGGCGAGACGCACGCGCGTTCTATCTGCTCGACGCCGCGGCGCTCGAGCAGCGTGTCCGTGACCGCACGGTGGCGGAGGTGGTCGAGTCGGCGCCGGCCGAGGCCCGCGTGACACTCGCCACTCTCCCGTTCGATCCACCTGAGGGCACCGTCGCCGCGGTGCGCGTGATCGCGGCGATCACGCACACGATCGGCGGTCTGCAAGTGGACGAGCGGGCGCGGGTGATCGGCGCGGACGGCCTCTGGGCAGCAGGTGTCGACGCCGGCGGCATCGCGACGGGCGGGTACGCGAGCGGCCTAGCGCAGGCGCTCGTCCAGGGCCTCGTCGCGGCCGAAGACGTTGCGCGCGGTTAGGCTCCGACGGAGAAAACGCAGGCGCGGGTGTCGCCCGGGAGCGGCGAGACGCCGATCTTGTTCACGACGAGCGTGTAGTCGCCCTCGTCGAACTCGTGCCCGACCTGCGGGGGGTCGCCTTCCACCTCGCGCAGGCTGTAGCCCGCAGGGGACCAGAGGAAGAGCAGATAGCTGGAGCCCTCGGCCATCGGCGGCAGCTTATCGGCGGGTGGCATAGGGCGGCAGCGTCACGACCACACTGGTGCCCTCGTCGTCCACGTCGACGTCGATCTCCCCGTGTAGCTGCTTGACCCGCTCCTCGATCGCCTCGAACGAGCGTCTGCGACGCTCGGGCTCGGCGTTGTCCGCGACGCGTGTCTCGAGCCCGCCGTCATCCGTCGCCTTCATCGAGACCCTCACCAAGGTCGGCGGTCCGCGCCGGATTGCCTGGTCGAGAAGCTCGCGGATGATCGTGTACGTCGCGACCTGCGCGGCCTCGCCGATCTCCTCGGCGGCCGCGACATCGAGCTCGATGCGGATCTGGTTCGCCGTGCCAATCTGCTCCGCCAGCTCTTGCAGCGCAGGCCCGAAGCCCTGATCGCGCAGGATGACCGGCTCGAGCGCGAACGACAGATCGCGCAGCTCCCGAATCGTCGACCGCTGCCGGTCGAGCGCCGAGGAGAGCACGCTCTGCGCGTCGTCGAGCTTCCCGATCGTGATCGAGTGCAACGCTGCGTCGAGCATCAGAGCGATCCCGGCGAGGTTCTGCACCGGCCCGTCGTGGAGGAACAGCGCAATACGGCGCCGCTCGTCCTGCTCTGCGGCGATCAGCCGGTCGAGCCCGTCGGAGTCGCTCACGCGAGCAACCGAAGAGGCTTAATCGATGATCGCTTCACGGAGCGCGATCGCGACGGCGTGCGTGCGCGTGTCGGCTTCGAGCTTGGTGAGGATGTGCCGCACGTGGCTCTTCACGGTCTCCTGCGAGATGAAGAGCCGGCCTGCAACATCCGCGTTCGACATGCCGTCGGCGAGCAGCTGGAGGATCTCCCGCTCGCGCGTCGTCAGCATGTCCGTCTGGTCCTTGCCTGCAAGGAAGGCGGGCATCAGCGCCGGATCGACATAGCCGTCGCCCTGTGCGACCTTCTCGATCGCGCGTACAAGGGTCTGGTGCGGGGCCTCCTTGAGGATGTAGCCCTTCGCACCTGACTCGAGCCCGCGGCCGAGCAGCGAGCGCTCGGAGTACGCCGTGAAGATCAGCACCTTCGACTCGGGCACCCGCTCGGTGAGGATCTTCGTCGCCTCGAGCCCGTCCATGCCCGGCATGCGGACGTCCATGATGATCACGTCGGGCTTGCGACGCTCCGCCATCTCGACCGCCGAGGCGCCGTCGGCGGCCTCGCCGACGACCCGAATGTGCGGCGCGCGCGAGAGCGAAAGGCGCAGACCTTCGCGGACGACCTCGTGGTCGTCGACGATCATCGCGGTGATTTCGTCGGGCATCTGGCTTTCAATCCTACGCTGAAAGGAGCGAGAGCTGTTCGTCACGCGGCTTCGGGCGCAGCGGCTCGGGCCTGCGATCGCGAACCCCGTGCTCTCGCGCGAGTCTCCGCACGTCGTTGCGGGCAGGCTCTGCCTCAGATCTCGGCAGGTACGCCCCGCGTGCGTAGAGGCGCTCGTAGTCCGGGAGCAGCTCCGGCCAATCACGGGCCAGGCAGGCAAGAAAGTGCTCGCGGGTGCCCGGGCGGAGGTAGAGGAGGTTCGCCCAGATGCCGCACGCACCCGCCTCGCGCGCAGCCGTGACCACGCGTGCGATCGAGCTCGGATGGTCGGAGAGGCCGGGAAGGAGGGGCGCCATGCCGACCGAGGCGCGCACGCCCGCCTCGACGAGCACCTTCAGCGCGCGCAGGCGCTGACGCGGCGGCGCGGTGCCTGGCTCGGTCGTGCGCCAGACGTCTTCGTCGACCGTCGGCACCGAGAACGTCACGGAGACCGGCGCGCGCAGCGACGCCTCGGCGAGCAGGTCTACGTCGCGAACGATCAGCGGCCCACGAGTGATGATCGAGAACGGGTTCGAGGCGTTGCGGAGCACCTCGAGGCAGCCGCGCGTCAGCTTGTAGCGCCCTTCGGCCGGCTGGTACGGGTCGGTCGCAGCACCGATCGCGATCCCCTCGCCCAGCCAGCTCTTGCGCGCGAGCTGCAGGCGCAGCACGTCGGCGACGTTGACCTTGACGCGGATCGACGTGCCGTAGCGGTCGTCGGAGGGCCGGTCGGCGCGCTGCTCGAAGGCGCGGACGTAACAGAAGGTGCAGCGGTGCACGCAGCCCATGTAGGGATTGAGCGACCACTCGAACGGCATGCCGCGCACGCGGTTCAGTGCGACCTTGCAGGGCTCCTCGCGGTACGCGACTCGCATCCCAGGATACTAGAACATATGTTCGTGTTGTTGGCCACCAGGCTATACTCGGCCCACTGATTCGCGTGGACGACGACCTGCCGCCCAGTACGCACGCGCCTTCGGGGCGCCGCAAAGCGTGACCTTCCTCTTCGAGATGCTGGCCCTCATCGGGCTGCTGTTCGTCAATGCGTTCTTCGTGGCGGCCGAGTACGGCCTGGTCACGTCGCGGCGAACGCGAATCATGGAGCTCGAGCACGAGGGCAACAAGCGCGCCCGGCTCGTCCTCAAGATCACCGGTGACCCGCCGCGGTTCATCTCGGCGATGCAGCTCGGCGTCACCATCTCCAGCCTGGCGATTGGTGCCCTCGGCGAGCAGGTGCTCGCCAAGAAGTTCGACGGGATCATGGCGTCCTTCCTCGCCGTGATCATTGCGTTGCTGATCGTCACCTACTTGCACGTCGTGATCGGCGAGCTCGTCCCCAAGGGGATCGCGCTCGGCCATCCGGAGCGGACGGCGCTCGCCGTGTCGACGCCGGTGCGCTGGTTCTTCCTGATCGCTCGGCCGCTCGTCTGGCTGCTCCAGGAGTCGACCGCCTTGATCCTGCGCGGCCTCGGGCTCGAGCCGCCCGGCGCCGAGCACGAGGCGCACTCCGAGGCCGAGCTGCGCATGCTGCTGTCGTCATCGGCCGACCAGGGCGAGATCGAGCACGACGAGCAAGAGATGCTCTACAAGGTCTTCGACTTCGCCGACAAGGAAGTCTCGGACGTGATGGTCCCGCGACCCGAGGTGGTTGCGATCTCGATCGCGCTTCCGGCGGAAGAGGCGCTGCGGGCCGTGCTCGACTCGCCGTACACCCGCTACCCGGTCTATCGCGAGTCGCTCGACGACATCGTCGGTGTGCTGCACATTCGCGACTTGATCGTGGCGATGAACGACCGAGGGATAGTCGATGTCGACGTGGAGTCGCTCGTCCGGCCGGCGTACATGGTCCCTGAGACGAAGGACCTGGGCGCGCTCCTGACCGAGTTTCGGCGGACGAACCAGCACATGGCGGTCGTGATCGACGAGTACGGCTCGATGGAGGGCATCGTCACGCTCGAGGACCTGCTCGAGGAGATCGTCGGCGAGATCGAAGACGAGTTCGACCTGCCTGACGAGACCGTCGAGCGCATCGACGACGAGA
Source organism: Thermoleophilia bacterium (assembly GCA_031393705.1). Classification (GTDB taxonomy): domain Bacteria; phylum Actinomycetota; class Thermoleophilia; order Gaiellales; family Gaiellaceae; genus PALSA-600. Next base: position 9,960 of record JANMWB010000279.1, read on the forward strand.
CGATCCGCATCGACGGCACGTTCCCGATCGACGACTTCAACGAGCGCTTCGGGTGCGACCTGCCGCAGGACGACTACCACACGATTGCCGGCTTCGTCTTCGGCCAGCTCGGCCGCGCCGCCTTGGCCGGGGACGAGGTCAAGCACGACGGGCTCACGTTCACCGTCGAGTCCGTCGAGGGCCAGCGGATCGACAAGCTGATCGTGAAGTTCCAGCCGTGGCACCGCCGCGACGAGCCCGCATCGAACGACGCGGTCGAGTCGCAGGAGCCGTGAGCCTGCGTCTAGGGTCTGGCGCATGAGTGAGCACCTCGACGCGCTGCGCGCGAATGTCGCCGCGACGGCAGCGGCGCCGCCGGAGCTGACCGCGTACCTCGAGAAGGTGCGTACGCGCGCCTACGCGGTCACGGATTCCGACGTCGATCAGCTCAAGGCCGCAGGTCTCTCCGAGGACGAGATCTTCGAGCAGACGGTTGCCACTGCGATCTCGGAAGGGCTACGTCGGCTCGACGCTGCAGCGGCGGTGATCGGATGAGGCTTGCCGTCGTCGACGGCGGGCACCGGCCGGAGGAGGCCGCGATGCTCGAGGCAATCCGCGAGCGCAGCGGCGCCGAACCGCTCGGTGTCGTCAAGACGCTGCTCTATCGGCCGGAGCTCTTCGGGACGCCCTTCTCGGAGGAGCTCGACGTCGTGATGCGCGGGCCTTCGGACTGGACGCCGGGGGAGCGGGAGCTGTTCGCCGGTTTCACCTCGCTGCTCAACCAGTGTCCATTCTGAATGGGCTCCCACGGCGCAGTTGCGTCGTACGCGCTCGGTGAGGAAGTCTGGCAAGCGGTCGTTGACGACTGGCGGACCGCGCCGCTCTCGCCGGAGCTCGCCGCGACGCTCGGCTTCCTCGAGAAGCTGACGCTTCGCCCCGACGAGCTCGAGCCTGCCGACGCAGAGGCGGTCTACGCGGCAGGCGTTTCTCGTCAGGCGCTCCGCGACGCCGCGGCCGTCTGCGGCCTGTTCAACATGATCGTCCGGCTCGCCGACTCGCTCGGCTGGGATGTGCCGACGTGGGACCGCCTCCAGCAGCGCGCGCCCGCGATGCTGGAGGGCGGCTACGTCATGCGGGCAATCGGCGACCGCTGACGGGTGTCTGACACCTGAACGCGACGTGAACGGGACGGCCGTCCTTTCCTTTTGATAGCTGAATCGGCCGATGCCCCTTGACGGGAGCGGGTTTTTCGGGGAGTTTCCCTGTTGTGAAGGTGGCCTGCTCGACGAGCGGGGTCATCTGCGCGCATCAAGCTGTCCCCCCGTCAGGAGGAATCAAGTGAAGAAAGTCTTTCGCACGTCGACGCTGCTGATCGTTGCGGGTGTCGTCGTGCTCGCGGCGATGGCTGTCGCCGTTGCGACCGCCAGTTCGAGCAAGAAGGCCGCGGGCGGCGACGTCTGCGTCCTGCTCCCCGACACAGCATCGTCAATCCGCTGGGTCAAGTTCGACAAGCCGGCGCTCGTCAGTGCCTTCAAGGCTGCTGGCGTGAGCTACCAGATCACGAACGCCGACAACGACCCGCAGAAGCAGAAGACGCAGGCCGACCAGTGCCTCGGTAACGGCGCGAAGGTCATGATCGTCGTCATGCTCGATGCGGGCTCGGCCTCCTCGATCGAGAAGGCCGCCAAGGCGAAGGGCGTTCCGTCGATCGACTACGACCGGCAGGTTCCGGGCGGCGTCGCGTCGATCTACGTCTCCTTCGACGGTGGCGCAGTCGGCGTGCTTCAGGGCAAGGGCGTTGTCGCCGGCCTGAAGGCGAACGGCAAGTACTCGCAGCATCCGGTTGTTGCCGAGCTCAACGGCGGCAGCACGGATCCGAACGCGTTCCTGTTCAAGGGCGGCTACGACTCGATCCTCAAGCCGCTCTACAAGAACAAGACGTTCACGAAGGGACCTGACCAGTTCGTGCCCGGCTGGGACAACCAGAAGGCCGGCACGATCTTCGAGCAGATGCTCGTCAAGACCGGGAACAAGATCGACGCAGTCGCAGCGGCCAACGACGGCCTCGCGAACTCTGTCGTCGTCGCGCTGAAGGCTCACGGCCTGAAGCCGGTCCCGCTCAGCGGTCAGGACGCTACGCCGCAGGGTGTGCAGAACATCATCTCCGGCTGGCAGTCCATGACGGTCTGGAATGACACGCGTGTCCTCGCGAAGGCCGCCGCGAAGTCGGCAGTGGAGCTCCTCAAGGGGTCGAAGCTGACGACGACCGGCTCGGTGAAGAACGGCAGCAAGCGTGAAGCCGCCTTCATCATCCCGCCTGTCTCGATCACGAAGGCGAACTGGAAGGTGCTCTACACGTCTGGCTTCATGGCGAAGTCCGACATCTGCAACGGCACCTACAAGC
>JANMWB010000018.1:0-4461 GCA_031393705.1 Thermoleophilia bacterium
GAGGTCACGAAGCCGGAGACGATCAACTACCGCACGCTCAAGCCTGAGCGTGACGGTCTGTTCTGCGAACGCATTTTCGGCCCGACCAAGGACTGGGAGTGCTATTGCGGTAAGTACAAGCGCGTTCGGTACAAGGGCATCATCTGCGAGCGCTGCGGCGTCGAGGTGACGCGGCAGAAGGTGCGCCGCGAGCGCATGGGTCACATCGACCTGGCCGCGCCGGTCTCGCACATCTGGTTCTTCAAGGGTGTGCCGAGCCGCATCGGCTATCTCCTCGACATCGCCCCGCGCGAGCTCGAGAAGGTCCTGTACTTCGCAGCCTCGATCGTCACGTTCGTCGACAACGAGGCGCGCGCGAAGGACCTGAACGACCTGGAAGACAAGGTCAAGGCCGAGGGCGAGCGCATCTACGTCGACCGTGACGAGCAGCTTGCCGAGCTCGAGAAGAGGCTTGCCCGCCGTCGCGCGTTCTTCTCCGAGAGCAAGGAGAAGGGCTTCGACGAGGACGACGACTTCTGGACGCGTGGCCTCGCCACGTGGGCCGAGGAGTCCGTGCTGCCTCCGCTCGAAGACGCGCGCAAGCTCGTCGGTGGGCTCTTCCTCGAGCTCGTCCCGCAGATCACGACCGAGGACGCGAAGAAGATCCGTGAACTCGTCCGCAACGCCGCGATCCGCGACGACCGGAAGCTCACGCCGCGCGAGCTCGAGCAGGTGGCTGCGGCCGCCGAGCAGATCCTCGCCGCGATCCTGCCGCTCGAGAAGGAGCTGGAGAAGGCCGCCGGCGCGAAGAAGGGCGCGATCACGAAGCGCATCCACCGCGTCGTCGACGCACTGCTCACGGGCGAGGACGTCCACGAGGACGATCAGGGTCTCGTCGGCACCGTCGAGAAGAAGAACCTGGACAAGGCACGCGAGCTCGGCAACGGTCTGCTGAAGGACGCTGTCGACACCTGGGAAGAAGGCCAGGACATCCGCGAGCTGACGAATGACCTCTGTCTCCGGACGGACGGGAAGATCCAGAAGGAAGACCTCGACTCGCTGATCCAGTGGGCACTGAAGGTGCGCGAGATGTACCTCGACATCGAGTCTCGCCGTGAGGACACGCGCGAGGCCGCCGTCGTCTCGGTGCGTCGCCTCGAGCAGACGTGGCAGCTCTTCCGCGATCTCGAGCCGAAGATGGTCGTCAACGACGAGCAGCTGTTCCGCGAGCTCAAGGATCGCTTCGGCTCGCCGTACGGGTTCGGCGTCTACTTCCGCGGCGGCATGGGTGCGGAGTCGATCCGTGACCTGCTCCGCGACCTCGACCTCGAGCAGGAGGCGATGTCGCTCCGCGACACGATCAAGACGTCCAAGGGTCAGAAGCAGCAGCGCTCGATCAAGCGCCTGAAGGTCGTCTCGGCCTTCATCCGCTCGCAGAACCGCCCCGAGTGGATGATCCTCGAGGCCGTCCCGGTGATCCCGCCGGAGCTGCGCCCGATGGTGCAGCTCGACGGTGGGCGCTTCGCCACCTCGGACCTGAACGACCTTTACCGCCGTGTGATCAACCGGAACAACCGCCTCAAGCGGCTGCTCGATCTCGGCGCGCCGGAGATCATCGTCAACAACGAGAAGCGCATGCTGCAGGAAGCCGTCGACGCACTGTTCGACAACGGCCGCCGCGGCCGCGCCGTCACCGGCCCGGGCAACCGCCCGCTGAAGTCACTCAGCGACATGCTGAAGGGCAAGCAGGGCCGGTTCCGTCAGAACCTGCTCGGCAAGCGCGTCGACTACTCGGGCCGCTCGGTGATCGTCGCCGGGCCGAGCCTGAAGCTGCACCAGTGCGGCCTGCCGAAGCTGATGGCGCTCGAGCTCTTCAAGCCGTTCATCATGAGCCGGCTCGTCGAGCGGAAGTCCGTCCAGAACATCAAGGCGGCCAAGAAGTACGTCGACTCGATGACGCCCGAGGTCTGGGACGTTCTCGAGGAGGTCATCGCCGAGCATCCGGTGCTGCTGAACCGCGCGCCGACGCTCCATCGTCTGGGCATCCAGGCGTTCGAGCCGGTGCTTGTCGAAGGCAAGGCGATTCAGGTGCATCCGCTCGTGTGTCACGCGTTCAACGCTGACTTCGACGGTGACCAGATGGCCGTGCACCTTCCGCTTTCCGCGGAGGCGCAGGCCGAGGCACGCATCCTGATGCTGTCGTCGAACAACATCCTGTCCCCGGCTTCGGGCCGCCCGCTGGCGACTCCGACGCAGGACATGGTGCTCGGCATCTACTACCTGACCTACTCGAATCTCGACCTTCGCTCGATGGAGGCGTCGAAGCTCAAGCCGCACCCGCGGCGCTTCGACTCAGCCGACGAGATCGAGGTCGCGCTCGAGATGAAGGCCGTCGGGCTGCAGGAGCCGATCGAGTTCCGTTTCAACGGAGAGCTGCACCTCACGACCGCCGGCCGCGTGCTGTTCAACTCGGCCGTGTACCGCGCGCTCGACGAGCTGCTGCCGCCGGACGAGGAGCTCCAGTTCGAGTTCATGAACCAGACGCTCGCGAAGCCGGACACGGATCGCTATGTCCTGTCGCTGTCGGACAACTACGGCGCGCACACGCTGGCGCCGGTGCTCGACACGATCAAGACGCTCGGGTTCCGTTACGCCACGAAGGCCGGCGTGACGATCTCGAAGAACGACATCATCATCCCGCCGAACAAGGAACAGATCCTCAGCGGGTACGAGAAGCGCGTCGAGGAGGTTCACGGCCAGTACGACATGGGCCTGATCACCGAAGACGAGCGCCACGAGACGATCGTCAACATCTGGACTGAAGCTACGGACGAAGTCGCCGCCGCCATGGAGGAGAACTTCGACGAGCTGAACCCGGTGTTCATGATGGCCAACTCGGGTGCACGCGGTTCGTTCAAGCAGATCCGTCAGCTCGCCGGTATGCGCGGTCTGATGGCAAACCCGAAGGGCGAGATCATCGAGCGCCCGATCAAGGCCAACTTCATGGAAGGCCTGACGGTGCTCGAGTACTTCATCTCGACCCACGGCGCCCGCAAGGGTCTCGCCGACACCGCTCTCCGCACCGCGGACTCGGGCTACCTGACGCGGCGTCTCGTCGACGTCTCGCAGGACGTGATCGTGCGCGAGCACGACTGCGGTACCGAAGATCACATCGACTTGCCGATCCGCACGCCAGACGGGCTGAACAAGTCCTTGCTCGGCCGTGTTGTCGTTGGCGATCTGTACAAGCCGCTTGCTACCGGCAAGCCGGGCAAGCAGTTGCTCGAGGAGAACGGCGCTGTGCTGACGCTCGAGAAGCTGGAAGTGCTCGAGACCGAGCTCGGTCCGGACTTCGGGGTCAGCGTGCGCTCGGTGCTCAAGTGCCGCGCCGAGAGCGGCGTGTGCAAGACCTGCTACGGCATCTTCCCGGCGACGGGCGAGATGTGCGAGATCGGCGACGCGGTCGGCATCATCGCCGCCCAGTCGATCGGTGAGCCGGGCACGCAGCTGACGATGCGGACGTTCCACACCGGCGGCGTCGCCGGCGCGGACATCACGCACGGTCTTCCGCGTGTCGTCGAGATCTTCGAGGCGCGTAACCCGAAGGGTGCCGCGGTGCTCGTCGAGGTCGGCGGTCGCGTTGAGCTCGAGCCGACGGAGCGTGGGCCGAAGATCACCATCCACCCGGCCGAGACGGTCGGCAAGGACGGCGAACTGCCGGAGCCGGTCGAGTACCAGCTCCCGCGCCGCACGCGCCTACTCGTCACGAACGGCCAGGTGCTCGAGCAGGGTGACCCGCTGAACGAGGGGTCGCAGAACCCCGCCGAGAAGCTGGCGCTCAAGGGCCCGACCGAGACCGAGCTGTACCTCGTCGGTGAGGTGCAGAAGGTCTACAAGAGCCAGGGCGTCGAGATCCACGACAAGCACATCGAGATCATTCTTCGGCAGATGCTGAAGAAGGTTCGTGTGGAGTCGAACGGCGACACCGACCTGCTGCCAGGCCAGCTCGTCGACAAGGCGATTTTCGAGCGCGAGAACGCAAAGGTGAAGGCCAAGGGTGAGAAGGCGACGTTCGAGCCGCTGATCCTCGGCATCACCAAGGCGTCACTCGCGACGGAGTCGTTCCTGTCCGCCGCCTCGTTCCAGGAGACGACGAAGGTGCTGACGGACGCAGCGATCGAGGGCAAGATCGACCGCCTGCTCGGGCTGAAGGAGAACGTGATCATCGGGAAGCTCATCCCGGCGGCCACCGGCCTGAAGCGGTACCGGAACATCGAGATCTCGCCCAGCGAGCCGATCGTGCGCGAGGCGTACGAGCGGGACACGCTGCTGCAGGCGCTTGAGGAGATCGGCCAGGACGGCGGTGCCGCGATCGACTTCGGCACGCTCGACCTGAGCTTCGGCGGCGAGCCGGGCGCAGAGTCGGCGACGTCGCACGAAGCCGGCGAGGCAACGGAGACCCCCGAGGTCGACAGCCCGCTC
>JANMWB010000027.1:0-4987 GCA_031393705.1 Thermoleophilia bacterium
GAGGTCACCGAGGTGTTGACGCCGGCAGTCGACGAGCTGTGGCAGCCCGCGATCCGGCGCGAGTTGCTGTTCACATCGGCGCACTGGCCCGAGGGCCTGCTCGTCGACGGCATCCCGGTCGGCGACCGGGTGCTGTGGGGCATGACACTGCGTCTACTCGACGACGTCGTGCCGCGGCTGCTCGCAGGCGAGTGGGAGGATCACCTCCGATGATCGACGCTGCATTGCGCGAGTACGCGGAGACACCTGACCGCTTCGCCCCGATTCCCGAAGGGTCGTCCGTCACCCGCTTCGCCGACGAGCGCATCTGCATCATCCAGGGCCCGACCTGGGCCGGGATCAGCGGGCCGCGGATGCACGAGGATGAGCTCGACAACGTGATCTCGCTCGTGCACGAGCTCGTCCCGCCGGAGAAACGGACGGTGTGGTGGATCGGCCCGTCGGCGCAGCCCGAGAATCTCTTCGAGCTGCTCGTGGCGCGTGGGTTCCAGCCGGCCGAGGACGGCCCTGAGCTGCGCGCACTTGCGCTAACAGTGCCCCCGCCCGAGCCTGAGCCCGGGATTGAAGTGCACCGCGTCGAGACCTACGACGACTTCATCGCCTCACGCGAGGTGCAGTGGGATGCGTTCGAGATACCGGAAGAGCGGCGCGAGCAGCAACGCGCACATCTGCGAACCGACTTCGACGAATCGCTGGAGCACGGGACACCTGTCGGCTTTCTCGCGCTGCTCGACGGCAAGCCGGGAGCCACCGGCCTCGCGATCCCGTCCGACCGCGGCGTCTTCCTGATTGCAGGCTCGACTGCGACCTGGGCGCGCGGGCACGGCCTCTACCGCGCGCTTGTCCGTGCGCGCTGGGACTACGCGGTTGAGCGCGGAACTCCGGCTCTCGTCACAGAAGCGTTGATCGACACGTCGTACCCGATCCTGCAGCGCCTCGGATTCGCCGAGGTCTGCACGATCCGTCGTCTCCAGGAAGGCGTCTAGTTGTCGAGCGCGAGGATCTTGTCGGCCTCGTAGAGGCGAACGAACGCGGCGACGGCCGTCGGGTCGAACTGTGTGCCCGACGCTTCCTTCAGGCGGCGAACCGCTTCTTCGTGCGGCAGCGCACCGCGGTAGGGCCGGTCGGTGACCATCGCGTGGAACGCGTCGCAGACGAGCACCACACGGGACTCGACGGGGATGTCGGTGCCCGACTTGCCGTCGGGATAGCCGAGGCCATCCCAGCGCTCGTGGCAGGAGCGCACGATCGGGCGCACGTCCTCGAGCCGTTCGATCGGCGCCAGGATCCTCTCGCCGAGCTCGGGATGCTCCTTCACGATCTCGAACTCCGCGTCCGTCAGCGGGCCAGGCTTCTGCAGGATCTCGGAAGGGATCCCGATCTTGCCGATGTCGTGGAAGAGCGCACCGAGCTCGAGACGCTTCATCGCTTCACGGTCGAAGCCCAGCTCCTGACCGACGAGCATCGACATATCGGTGATCCACCGCGCGTGCGAGGCCGTGTAGTCATCCTTCGCCTCGAGCGCGTTGGCGAGCGCCGCGACCGTCGAGACGAACGTGCGCTCGAGACTGAGGTAGTGCTCCGCGCTCTCGATCGCGAGCTTCGCCTGGTGCGCAAGGCCCGCGAGCAGCCTCATCTGGCGATCGTCGAGAACCCGGTCGCCGATCGTCGCGGTCAACGCGCCAACGCGATTGTGCTCGAGCTTCAACGGGGCGACCACGAGCCGCGACACCCCTTCGCCGCTAAAGCCTTCGATCTGGGCGAGGTCACTCGGCTCGAGCATGAACGGCTCGCTGCGCTCGAACCACTCGTGGGCTAGCTTCCGCGGGCAGCGGTGCCGGCCGGTGGGATCGAGCTCACTCGCGTAGCCGAACGATGCGCGTGCGACGAGGTCATGCGGCTCGGTCTCCTCCTCGATCCACAGGGCCGCGCGCTCGGTCCCGAGCACCCGGGTCGTCACCTCGACACTGCGGCCGAGGACGTCCTCCGGTGTCTCCGCGGTCGCGAGCTCGCGGCTCGCCTCGAGCAAAGAGTTCGCGATCTCGGCGGCTTCCTTCGCAGCCTCCGCCTCGAGGCGCTGCTGTTCGTAGAGGCGCGCGTTCTCGAGTGCGACTGAAGCCTGGCCGGCCAGCACTTCGAGCAGGCGAACGTCGTCGTCGTCGAACTGGTTGATCCCGAGCTTCGAGATCACGATCACACCGGTGACGCGTGTCCCGTACCGGAGCGGCACGACCGCCATCGACTCCTCGAGCTCTTGTGTGCCGGGAATCCTGATCGCGAACTCGCACTCGAGCGCGTTCGGCACGAGCAGCGACTCGCCCGTCTCCGCGACGCGGCCGGTGATGCCGACGCCGACCTTCGTCGTGTACGCGGCTTCGGCGTTGTCGAGACCGGGGTCGTGATCGCCGACGAAGGTGATGGGCCGGAGCTCGTCGCCGTCGCGCAGGGAAACGCGGCAGTTGTGGTAATCGATCAGCAGCCGTAGCTCGGTCGCGATCGTTGCTCCGATCTGCTGCACGTCGTTCAAGCGGTTCAGCTTGCCGGCGAGCGACTGCAGCATCTTGAGGTGTGCGATCGAGCGCACATCGCGCGCCGAGCCGGGCTCCGGGCGCTCGGTCTCGCCGTCGTCGAAGAGGACGGTCTGATCCTTGCCGCGCGCCTTGGCGGTCATCATGGCGGCCTCTGCGCAGGTGACGAGCTCTCGTGGGTTCATCGCATGCTGGGGCCCCTGCGAGATCCCGATCGAGACGGTCATGTGACCAGCGGGCTCGAATTCCACCTCGCGCAGCCGCTCGGTGAGGCGCGCCGCGAGCGCGAGCGCGTCGCCCGCATCGCACGATGGCATGATCACGCCGAACTCCTCGCCTCCGATCCGGCAGACGACGTCGGAGCCGCGTACGGTCTCGAGCGCGAGCCGCGAGATCTGCACGAGCAGCTGGTCGCCCGCGCCGTGCCCGTAGACGTCGTTGACGCGCTTGAAGTCGTCGAGGTCGAACATGAGCACCGCGACCGGATCGTGTGAGCGCGAGGCGCGCGTCAGCTCCGACCGGAGGCGTTCGTGGAAAAAGCGGTGGTTGTAGAGGCCGGTCAGTGAGTCGGTCTGCGCGAGGTGCTCGAGGCGCGCTTTGACCTGCGCGTTGTCGAGCGCAAGCGCGGCGGCGTCGCCGAACCACTTCGCGAGCTCGAACTCGTGCTCGTAGAACGTAGCGTCCTCACCGATGCGGTAGATGTTGAGCGCGCCCTTCAAGGCGCCTCGGGCGATCAGCGGCACGGTGATCAGTGCCTCGGGCTCGATCGGCGTACCCGGGACGTGCTGCACGCGCGGATCGAGGTGCGCACGGTTCGTCCAGACCGGGCGGCGGTTCTCGACGGCCCAGCCGGTGATTCCCTCGCCGAAGATCGAACGGCTCTGCATGATCTCGTCCTCGTACTCGCCACGCGCGAGGACCGGGACGAGCTCGCGGGCTTCCTCGTCGGCCTCGTAGACGTGCAGCGCCTCATACGGCATCAGGTCGCGCAGCGTGTCGGCGATGCGGTCGAGGAGCGTGTCGAGGCTCTCTGCGGAGAGGACGTGGTGAAAGACCTCCGCCAGTCGGCGGTAGGACTCGACGAGCGCCTCAGGGCGCCCGCTGCCGGTGTTCTCAGGCGCCCCGGGCAGGGGGTCGCGCGCCGCAATCTGCCGCACCATCAGGGATTCATCGGCCGGAAGCCCCTTGGGCTTGAGGCCTTTGTTACGGGCGTCAGATCAGGCCGCAGGCCCGCGCCGTGTTCGGCCAGGGGTAGAACCCGCGGCCGGACTGGTAGGCCCGGACTGCCGTCTGGAGCTGGGCCCAGACCGGCCAGTTGTCGGCGGTTCCCCACCGGCGCTGGAAATCGGCCCCGTAGAGCCCCTGGAAGGTCAGGTCCATCTGGAGGCCGCCGTAGTAGCCGTTGCCGCTGTTCGCGTTCCAGGCGCCCTCGTAGTGGTGGATACACAGGAACGAGGCGCTCAGAAACGGTGGGATGGCCAGGCCGTTCACGCTGTGCTCGGAGACCGCAAGGGCCGCAAGGGCACTGCGCCGCTGCCAGAGCCGGAGCGTGTCGCGGCCCGTGTGCGCCGTGGCGCTCGCGAAGCTGCGCGTCACCTTCCCCGGGTAAATCCTGCGCAGGCTCAACGTCAGCCGGCGGGTGTACGTCAGGCGGGCGTACAGCCGCGCGTACAGGCTCGGAGACCGCGGCAGGTGGACGGCGAGCCGCTGCTGGATCCTTGCGAGGGCCTCGCTGCGGGCCTGGTCGGCCCGGCGCGTCCAGGCGTCGATCGACCACTGAAGGTACCCGCGGTCGGTGCTGCGGCGGTCGCTGAACGACGTTCGGCTCTTCTTCCGGTCGGCCGCACGCTCGTAGGTCCACGTGAGGGTCCGGTAATGGTCGACGATCGACCGCATCGCGCTGATCGGGACGGGTTGGTCAACTCGCACGCTCTCGCGGGCGAACGCCGATCCGACGAGCGCAAACGCCAGGATGGCCGCTAGCGCCGCAAGGCCTAGCGGCAGGGTGAAACGCAAGACAGGTTGTCCTCCTTTGGCCCGAAAGTCCGCAGTTGGCTTCGAGGGGGTAAGCCGGGCGAGGCCTGGGCGTATCCGCACCCGACGACCGCGGGACGGTACCCAGGCGACCGGTGGGTGCCGCCTGGAGAACGTCTAAAGAATCCGTAAAGCCGGGTTTAGAAGCTGCAGGAGCCTCGGCGGCCGCGTCGAGCCATCGGGCCGTTAGGAACGCAGGTTCCCCATTTTTGACTTGTGGAGTTCGCCCTACGTCCCCCGGGTCAACGATTTTGACCTGGCTAGGCGAACAGGTCGAACTCGGGCTCGATCACGATCTCCTGGGCTGTTCCGTCGCCTTCGAGCTTCAGGCCACGGACGATCACGGCCGGGACGCCTTCCGCCTTGCCCCGGACGAGATCGGAGGCGGCGGCGATCTCGTCGGCGATCGCCGTCCTGCTTGCCCG
>JANMWB010000045.1:0-3822 GCA_031393705.1 Thermoleophilia bacterium
GCCGTGGGATCCGTCACTGATCTCGAATCTCAAGCACCTGAACCCATTCATGGTCAAGGCGGGCCAGTACGGCGGCAAGCAGTACGGGATCCCGGACGACTGGGGCTTCGACGCGATCCTCTACCGCTCGGACAAGGTGACGCCAAAGGCGCGTTCGTGGAGCCTGATCTTCGACGACCGCTACAAGGGCAAGATCTCGTGGTTCGACGATCTGAACATGCTCACGGTCGCCGGGCTCTACCTCGGGTTCAAGGATGCGTGGAACCAGAGCGACGCGGAGCTGAAGCAGTCGCAGAAGCTGCTGATGGAGAAGAAGAAGAACGTGCGGTTGATCTGGTCGTCGGAAACGAACCTGTGGGAGGCGTTCGGATCGGGCGACATCTGGATCGCGTACGCCTGGCCGAACGACTGGGTCCAGATGAAGAAGAAGGGGTTGAAGGTCGTCTACATGCGGCCGAAGGAGAAGCCGATCGCGTGGGTCGGGATGTTCATGCTGCTGAAGGACTCGCCGCGTCCGAAGCTCGCGCACTCCTACGTCGATGCGTGGAGCTCGAAGGCGTCGGCGAAGTGGCTCGAGGACAACTACGGCTACGGGCATGCGAACCTGCAGGCTCGGCCGGCGTCGAGCGACCTCCTGAACGCACTGCAGTTGACGAACCCGAAGGCGGTAACGGAGCCGAACGCGCACCTCGACCGCGACATCCCGCGGCGGGCCGTCTACGCGAAGGCCTGGGAAGAGGTGAAGGCCTCCTGACGAGACGGCGCGACCTGACGACGCCGAGCCTCCTGGGCCTTCCGCTCGCGTGGCTCGGCGTCTTCTTCGTCGCACCGATCGTGATCGTCGCGCTCTACAGCTTCAACGTCTACGCGCTGCTCCCAGGCCCGCACGGATTCACGCTCGACGCGTGGCGCGCGACCGGGCACAACCACGTCTACCTGCGGCTCTTTTGGAAGTCGACGCAGATGTCGCTGATCGTCTCGGTGGTGATCGTGCTGCTCGCCTACCCCGTCGCGTACTACCTCGCGCTTTCCGGAACGAAGCGGAAGTACATCCTGCTCCTGCTCCTGATCGCGCCGTTCCTGACGAGCTACCTCCTGCGCGTGCTCGCGTGGAAAGTGATCCTCGGCGACCAGGGAGTCGTGAACTCGTTCCTCTTCTGGACGCACCTCCGCGCACCGGAGCATCCGCTCTCGCAGCTCCTCTACAGCCGGTTCGCGGTCATGCTCGTGCTCGGCTACATCTGGCTGCCGTTCGTCGCGCTGCCGATCTTCGTCTCGCTCGAGAGCCTCGACCGTCGGCTGCTCGAGGCGGCCAGCGACCTGGGCGCGAGCCGGCTGCGGGCGTTCCGGGCGGTGACGCTGCCGCTCTCGCTGCCCGGCGTGATCGCGGCGTTCTTCTTCGTGTTCATCCCGACGCTCGGCGAGTTCGTGACGCCGTCGCTCGTCGGCGGCGCCACCGGTTACATGTACGGCAACCAGATCGTCGACCTCTTCGGGACCGGGTTCCCGGACTGGGAGACGGGCTCGGTGCTGGCGCTATTCCTGATCGGGGTCGTCGCGGTCCTGACGGTCACCTTCTCGCGCTTCCTCCAGCCCAGGCAGGTGGTGGCGGAATGACGAACGTCGCGCTCTCGCGGAACGGCGCGCTCGTGCTGCGGGGCTTCTTCGCGCTCGTGATCGCGTTTCTCTACGCGCCCATCGTGATCCTGCTGATCTTCTCGTTCAACAACTCGGCGGTGCCGACGTTCCCGCTCAGCGGGTTCACGCTGCACTGGTACCACGAGTTTCTCGTCAACGGTGATCTCCGGCTTGCGCTGCAGAGGAGCGCTGTGATTGCGGCCGCGACGAGCGTCGGCGCTGTGATTCTCGGCGTGCTCTCGTCACTCGCGCTCGTGCGCAGCGCGTTCCGCGGTAAGCCGCTCGTGTCCGCGCTCCTGCTCAGCCCGCTCGTGATCCCGTACCTCGTCTTCGGGATCGCCTTGCTGCTCCTCTTTCACACGCTCGGGGTCCCGAACGGCGCGCCGGCGGTCGTGATCGGGCACATCGTGATTACGCTGCCGTACACGATTCTCGTGCTCGTGCCGCGGCTCGAGCAGATCGACGCATCGCTTGCGGAGGCGGCGTACGACCTCGGCGCGAGCCGCTTGCGAACGTTCCGTTCGATCACGCTCCCGCTGATCCTGCCGGCGGTCGTCTCGGCGTTATTGATCGCGTTCACGACGTCGTTCGACGAGTACGCAGTTGCGTCGTTCCTCGTCGGGCCTAGCACGACGTTCCCGATCTACCTCTACTCCGCGCTGCGCTTCCCGAGCCAGTTGCCTCAGGTGATCGCCGTCGCCGTGGTCGTGCTCGTCGTCTCGCTGACGGTCGTCGTTGCGGCGGAGGCGGGGCGGCGGATCGCGGAGCGCCGGGTCGGTTCGATCTAGAGAAACGATGCGTGCTCGGGCGACCAGGTGAGCGTCACCGGCGACCCGGCTTCAAGCCCGGCGGTCGATTCGTCGGCAATCCGGTGGCTGACGATCCGCCCTGCGCGGGTGTCGACGTGGAACTGTGTGTACATCCCGAGGTAGACGACCTGCGCAATCGTGCCGGTGAGCCGCGAGCCTTGCCCGGTGCCGTCGGAGCCCAGCTGCACGTGCTCGGGGCGCACTGCGACCCGCACGGTGTCGCCTGGTCGGTGGCCGGCGGCGGGAGACACAACGCGTTCGTCTTCGCCGAGCCGCGTCACCGAGTACTCGCCGACGAGCTCGTCGATCGTCAGTTCGATCGCGTTCAGCGAGCCGATGAAGTCGGCGACGAACGCTGTGCTCGGGTGGTCGTAGATCTCGCGCGGGGTTCCGAGCTGCTCAACGCGGCCGCGGTTCATGACCGCGATCCGGTCACTCATTGCGAGCGCCTCCTCCTGGTCGTGCGTGACGTAGACGAAGGTGGTGCCGAGCTCGTGTTGGATCCGCTTCAGCTCGAGCTGCATGTGCTTGCGCAGCTTCACGTCGAGCGCGCCGAGCGGCTCGTCGAGCAGAAGCGCGGCCGGATGGTTGACGAGCGCGCGCGCGAGCGCGACGCGCTGCTGCTGCCCGCCGGAGAGCTGCCGTGGCCGGCGGTTCTCCAGCCCCGCGAGGTCGACGACACGGAGCAACTCGTGCACCCGGTCGCGGTGCTCGCCGCGCGGGACGCGCTTCATCTTCAACCCGAACGCGACGTTGTCGTAGATCGACATGTGCGGGAAGAGCGCGTACTGCTGGAAGACCATGTTGACGGGCCGCCGGTTGGCCGAGACCGTGGTCACATCCGCGCCCTGCAGCACCACCCGGCCGCTGTCCGGCACTTCGAATCCGGCGATCATCCTCAGGCTCGTCGTCTTGCCGCAGCCCGAAGGCCCGAGCATCGAGAAGAACTCCCCTTCGCGGATCTCGAGCGTCACGTCGTCGACGGCGGTGTGGCTGCCGAAGCGCTTGCTGACACCGTCGAGCGCAATCGCGACGCGGTTGTTTTCGGGCATGGCCGAGTCTAACCTCGTAGGGTTGGCGAAAGCATGGACGGCCTGATCGAACACCGGCACCCGTCACTCACGCTGGCACTCGAGCTGCTCGCGGTCGTGCGCGCCGAGGCGGAAGCGCGCTCGCTCCAGCTCGCGATGTGCGTCGTCGATGCCAGTGGTCACGTGATCGCGAGCCAGCGGATGGACGGCGCCGCGCTCGGCGCGATGCAGCTCGCCGTCGGCAAGGCGTACACCGCCGTTCTCTGGGGCGCGCGCACGGGCGACTTCACGGAGAGCACGCAGCCCGGCGGAGCAGACTGGGGCTGGAACACGACGGACGAGCG
>JANMWB010000083.1:0-8102 GCA_031393705.1 Thermoleophilia bacterium
GAAGCGCTGTGTCTTCTTCGAGCCCGCGTAGCTCTCCGCGTTCTTGAACGTCCCCTGGATCGCCGTGCCCTTCGACGTGATCGACGTCACGTGGCCCGCGGAGATCTGCTGCAGGAAGAACGGGCTGTAGGGAACCCGCACCCGCGGCTCGGGCTTCGTCGCGCGGCTCGCGGTGTAGTAATTGAGCGCGAGGAGCGCCACGAAGAACGCGACCCAGCGCCACCCCGGACGGAAGCGCGGTTTGGCAGGAGTGGAGGGAGGCGGCGGTGGCGGCGTGCTCATCTGCAGACCTTGCCAGACGGGGACCGCGCCAGGCCGGGCTAGCATCGGGGGATGAGGCCCGGGATCGACAGGCGTGCGATGGGGGCGCTCTCGGGCGGCCACCTCGCGGTCGATTTCGCGTCGGGAAGCGTGCCGGCACTGATCCCGTTCATGACCGACAAGTTCCACTTGGGCTACGCGCTGTCGGCGATGCTCCTGCTTGCAGCGACCGCCTCTTCTTCGCTCGTGCAGCCGCTTTTCGGGCTGTTGTCCGATCGGCGCGGCGCGCTGTGGCTGATCCCCGGCGGAGCATTGCTGGCCGCGCTCGGCGTCGGTGGCGCGGCTGTCTCACCCGTCTACCCGCTCGTCTTGCTGCTCGTTTTTGTGGGCGGTCTCGGCGTTGCCGCCTTCCATCCCGAAGGGTCCAAGTTCGCCTCGTACGCGAGCGGCGAGAAGCGCGCGACCGGGATGGCGTACTTCAACAGCGGCGGCAACGCGGGCTACGCACTCGGTGCATTTGCGACAGGACAGCTCGTCGTTTGGCTCGGTCTTGTCGGCGGACTCGTGGCGATGATTCCCGTCGTGTTCGCCGCGTTGGGGCTTGCGCGCGTGATGCGACACCTCTCGACGCTCCAGCCGGTGGACGGTGACACCGCCTACGTGCGCGGCGACGACCGGCGGCGGGCGATGGCGCTCCTCGGCATCGTGATCGCGCTGCGGAGCGTCTCGTGGTTCACGCTGCTCGCGTTCGTCCCGCTCTGGCTCGTCTCCCTCGGGCACTCAAAGGCGGAGGGCAACCGCCTGCTGTTTCTCATGCTGCTCGCGGGCGCCGTCGGCACGCTGCTACTCGGGCCGGTCGCCGACCGGATCGGCTTGCGCACGACGCTCGTGATCACGCAGGCGCTCGTGACGCCGCTCGTACTTGTCTTCGTCTATGTCGGAGGAATCCCCGGTGCGATCGCGTTGATGTTCGTCGGCGTCTGCATCGTCGGCACCTTCGGCGTGACGATGGTGCTCAGCCAGCTCTATCTGCCGCGGCACGTCGGCATGGCCTCCGGCCTGTCCGTCGGGCTCGCGATGGGAGTGGGCGGGGTCGCGGCCGTCATCCTCGGTGCGGTAGCCGACGCGGTCGACCTGAAGACCGCGCTCACGATCTGCGCACTCGCACCGGCGCTCGGCGTCGTCATCTGCCTACGCCTGCCGGCACCCGCGGCACGGGCCCGGCATGCGATCGAGCCCGTGCCGCTCGCCGACTGACCCGCCGCTCAGCTCGGGACGTAGGCGAACACGCTCGGATCCGGGCCGTCGCGGCCCGCTTCACCCTGATCGAGCGCGTCGATCTTCGCGATGTCACTCGCGTCGAGCTCGAAGTCGAAGAGCGCGAAGTTTTCCGTGATCCGCGCCGGCGTCGTCGACTTCGGAAAGACGATGTTGCCGCGCTGGATGTGCCAGCGCAGGGCGACCTGCGCCGGTGACTTGCCGATCCGCGCGCCGATCTCGATCAGCGTCGGGTCGTCCAGCACCTTGCCCTGCGCGATCGGCGCCCAGGCCTCGGTGTGGATGCCGTGCGCGCGACCGTAGGCGTCGACGTCCGCGTTGTGGAAGTACGGGTGCAACTCGATCTGGTTGACCGCCGGCACCGTGTCGGTCTCCGCGGCGAGGCGCTCGAGATGGTCGACCTGGAAGTTCGACACACCGATCGAACGCGCACGGCCGTCGGCCTTGAACTCCTCGAGCGTCTGCCACGTCGAGACGAAGTCACCGTCGTACAACGTCGGCAGCGGCCAGTGAATGAGAAACAGATCGACGTAGTCCGTTCCGAGCTCGGTGAGCGTCTGCGCGAATGCGCGACGAGCCTCGTCCGGCTCGTGGAAGCCGTTGTTCAGCTTGCTCGTGATGAACACCTCGCCGCGGTCGATCCCGGACGAGCGCACCGCCTCGCCGACGCCCTGCTCGTTGCCGTACATCTCGGCCGTGTCGATGTGCCGGTAGCCGGCCTCCAGCGCGACCGCCACCGCCTCTGCGGTGTCCTTCGGCGGGATCTGGAACACCCCGAACCCGAGCTGTGGGATCGTGTGGCCGTCGTTCAGTTCGATCGCGGGGACGCTGCTCATCTCTCTGCCTTCCGTCTGGGTGACCGTAGGATCGCAGCATGCACGTCAGAGCCGCGTAGACTCGTGCGGTGCGTAAGGCTCTCGTCGCTGCCGCCCTATTTTCGCTTGTGCTCGCGGGTGGCGCGCGCGCCGGGGTGACGGTCTACGGGCCGTCGTCGGCCACGCGGGTGCTCGTGCTCGTGCCGGGGTATGGCGGGGGCGGCGGGACGTTCGCACAGGTCGCGCCGGTCCTGGTCGAACGCGTCCCGAACCTCCAGGTCTGGACGGTCGACCGGCGTGGCGTCGCGCTCGAGGACCGGACGGGTTTCGCGACCGGGGATCCCGCGGCCGCGTACGGGTACTACCTCGGCGAGCAGCAGGTGAGCGGGCGTCACTTCGACGCGAACCTCGCGCCGAAGCTGCCGCGGGCAAAGAGTTGGGGGCTCGCCACCACGCTCGGGGACCTCCGGCGAGTCGTGCTCCGTGCGCGTGCGGGCGGCAAGCGCAAGGTGATCCTCGGCGGGCACTCGTTCGGGGCCGCGACCGCGGCGACCTACGCTGCCTGGGACTTCGGCGGCCACCCCGGGTACCGAGATCTCTCCGGGCTCGTCTTGGTCGACGGTGGCGAGCTCGGGACCTTTGCGACGCAGACTGCGAGCAAGGTGAAGGCCGATCTCGCGCAGCTCGCGGCGAACGCGAATCCGTTCGAAGATCAGCTCCGAGCCGGCGTCCCGTGGCTCTTCGGCGTGTTCGCCCAGCTCGCGGCACTCTCGGCGCAGGTCGCCCCCGATGCCCCCTCGACGCTTGCGCAGAGCCCGCTCGTACCGTCTGCGCTCAGGCCGCCCGGGAACCCGACGAACGCCCAGTTCTTCGCCTTCGCCGCCACCGCAGACGGGTTCGACACCAACCGCTGCGGACTCGCGAACGTTGCGTCGCTGATCGCCGGCCCGGACGCCGTCGAGTGGTACTTCCCGACCCGCCTGCGGATCGACCTGCTCGGCGCGTCGAGCCTCGGCCCCGACCCGGTCACCCGGCTGCTCGGTCTCCGCCTGACGCACCTGCACGAGATCGACGTGCCGGTCTACGCCTTCGCCACGAGCGGCTACCCCGGATCGCTGACCGCAGCGCGCACCCTGATCGCGCGGTCACGTGCGCCGCGAGCCACGTCGCGGCTCGCCCAGGACTTGGCGATGAAGCACAGCGACCCACTCTGCGCGCCCTACCCGAAGAGCCGTTTCCTCCAGACGCTCGTCGGTTGGCTGCGGCGCTAAGCCTCGCGCGCGGGGCTCGGAAGAACCTTCATTCCTTAGGATCGCCGGCATGGAGATTCGCGCCGCCATCCTGGAGGCATTCGGAGCGCCGCTGTCGGTGCAGCTCGTCGCGCTCGCCGAGCCGCGCGCCGGCGAAGTCCTCGTCCGTCTCGTCGCCTGCGGCGTCTGCCACACCGATCTCTACACCGCCTCCGGCGCCGACCCGTCTGGGTACGCGCCGACCGTGCTGGGCCACGAGGGCGCCGGGGTGGTCGAGAAGATCGGCGACGGTGTCACCTCGCTCGCGGTCGGCGATCACGTCGTCACGCTCTTCTCGCCGCAGTGCCGCGAGTGCATCCACTGCGAGAGCGACCGCACGAACCTCTGCCTCGCGATCCGTGAGCAGCAGAACAAGGGCTACCTCCCCGACGGCACGACGCGGCTCTCGCTCGACGGGGAGCCCGTGCGTCACTTCATGGGCACGTCGACCTTCGCCGAGTACACGGTGATGCCCGAGATTGCGCTCGCGAGGATCAACCCTGAAGCGCCACTTGAGGGTGCGGCGCTCTTTGCGTGCGGGCTCACGACGGGGCTCGGCGCGGCGATGAACACGGCGAAGGTCGAAGCGGGATCGACGTGCGTCGTCTTTGGCGCAGGCATGGTCGGGCTCGGCGCCGTGATCGGCTGCCGGTTGCAGGGCGCGGAGCGCATCATCTGCGTCGACCTCTCCGAGGATCGGTTGACGCTCGCATCCCAGCACGGTGCGACCGAGACGATGCTCGGTGGGCCTGACACGGTTGAGCGGATCCTCGAAGAGACCGGCGGCTTCGGCGCCGATTACACCTTCGAGGCGACGGGCAACGTCAACGTGATGCGGCAGGCAGTCGAGTCCGCGCGCATGGGCTGGGGGCTCTGCACGGTCGCGGGCGTCGCCGGCAAGGGCGAGACGCTCGACATCGTCCCGCGTTACCTGATCACCGGACGTCGTGTCGCCGGCTCGTCCTTTGGCGGCGTCAAGGGACGCGACGGCGTCCCGGCGCTCGTCGAACGCTGGCTCGCCGGCGACATCGACGCCGAGTCGTTCATCTCGCACCGCATCACCCTCGACGAAGTCAATCGCGGCTTCGAGTTGATGGAAGCCCAAGACGGAATCCGTAGCGTGATCCAGTTCTCATGATCCTCGAGCGTGCAGAACATCCGGAGTGGACGTCGAATGCCTACCTCGTCGCGGAGGGTGACGGCGGACACGGCGTGCTCGTCGACTCGAACGGCGTCGAGGAGCCGTTGCTCGCGCTCATCGACCAGCACGACATCACGATCACGCACGTCCTCGTCACGCACCAACACGGCGACCACGTCGTCGACGTCACCGGCCTCGCGAAGCGCTTCGGCGTCAAGGTCGTCGGCAGCGAACTGACGAAGCAGGCGGGCGTGCCGATCGACGAGACGTTCGCCGACGGCGACGTGGTGCGCTCCGGCGAGCTCGCGATCGAGGCGATTGCGACGCCCGGCCACTGCCCCGACCATTTCGCGCTGCTCGTGAACGGCACCGACTGCCTGACCGCCGACTGCCTCTTCAAGGGCACGGTCGGCGGGAGCGGTGGCGGCGGCCCGACCGGCTACGTCGACCAGGTCAACTCGATCATGAACCGGCTGATGAGCCTTCCACACGAGACGCGCATCCATCCGGGACACACGCTCCCCTCGACGATCGGCGAGGAGTGGGAGCACAACCCGTTCATCCGCATCTGGCGCGGGCTCGACGCCGAGGGCACAGAGCAATGCCTCGTGCGCGGGGAGGAAGCGACGCTCATCCTCTTCGGGCCCGACTACGACGGCACGCACAAGGCGTGGGTGCGTTACGCGGACGGCCGCGACGCGATTGTCGGCGGCAGTCAGATCGTGCGCAGCTAGCCGGCGCGCAGCAATGCAGTGCAACTCGATCGGCCCGACTTCTCGAAGTACTGCTGGTGGTACTCCTCGGCCGCGTAGAACCGTCCAGCCGCTTCGATTTGGGTTGCGATCGTCTTGCGTGGCCAGCGCAGCGAGCCCTTGGCTTGCTCGCGCGTCGCCTCGGCCGCCGCTTCCTGCGCCTGGGAGTGAGTGAAGATCGCCGAGCGGTACTGCGAACCGATGTTCAGCCCCTGTCGGTTGCGGGTCGCCGGGTTGTGGCTCGACCAGAACACGGCGAGCAGTTCCTCGTACGAGACGACCGCCGGGTCGAACGTCACCTCAACGGCCTCGGCGTGACCGGTTCGTCCGCTGCACACCTGCTTGTAGGTCGGGTTGCTCGCTGTACCGCCGGTGTAGCCGACACGCGTCGCTGTCACGCCCTCGAGCTTTCGGAACGCAGCCTCGACGCCCCAGAAACAGCCGGCCGCGAACGTCGCCTTATCGTCGTTGCTCATCAGCGGCCCGATCCGCGTCGAGAGAACGATGTCGATTCGGTGGCGGCGCCCCGCACGGGGGCGCGGTCGACCGTTCAGCCGACAGCGAAGATGCAGAACGCCGACAGCACCGCAAAGAGATGGCGTCCGCCGCGAGCGACTGCGAAAGGAACGGTGGTGCTCACCCTGCGACAGTAGCTCGCGACAGTCACGTGGCGCAGGGTCGAACGCGGCGCAGCTCAGTGCGCGAATTGTCACAGTGACTGTCCAAAAGGGCCGATGACAACTCGCGTGCCGTGTGATTCATTCGTTGAGTGAACCTCGACCTCCGCAGCGCGCACGAGCTCGCGTCCGCGATCCGGCTCGATCTGGCCCTCGAGCCGTACCGAGAGCGCCTAGCGCCGCTCGCGCAAGCGACGTTGAGCGGTTCGTCCAGGAGCAAGATCGACAGGGCGCGTGAGCGCGTCGTGCCAGACGTGTGGGACGATCGCCTTCGACGGGCCGTTGTCGACGGCGTCGCACGGCTACGGGCCTTGGTGGATGCGGCGGAAGCGGATCTCGCTCGAGGCGCGCGAGCGAGTCGAATCGCGAATGCGGTGGTCGACCGAGTGCTGTTCGAGTTACTCGAAGATCACGACCGGAACACCGCTGCTCTTGAGGCGCTGGAGGCCGAGCTCCGGGCTGTCCCGATCGGCGAGCGTCCGGATCGAGCTCGCCGTGCCGTCCGCGGGGCAGGGACCTGGACGCGCATTCCAAGGAACGACATTCGAGCGGCGATCGTGCGCGTCTCCCGTACGGCGAACAAGCGCGGGTTGGATCGCCCGGATGCCCTCGACGAGAGCACCCGGCAGCTTGCCCGGCTCCTCGCCAGCGCGGAGCGCCGGGAGGCGGCTCGAGGGTGGGTCGCCGAGATGGCGGCGGTTCATGCTGAGCCGTTCCCGCTGCTCTCGGAAGAGCTCCGCCGCCTGGCCGCTGCACCTCCACCGGCAGATCCGGGCGACGACCCGCTGTGGGTGGAGACGTGCTTCGGGATCGCGATCGTCGAGAGCCTTGGGGAGTCCTGACGTGGAGCTACACATGCTACTGTATGTGTATGTTGGATCGTCGGCTCCAAATCCTGATCGACGACGCGCGCTACCGCAGGCTCGAGGCCGTGGCCCGGGAGCGGCGGCTTTCGGTGGCGGCGGTCATTCGTGATGCGATCGACGCTGCGCTCCCTGTCGATCTCGACAAGAAGCGACGTGCTCTTGCGGCGATCATGGCCGCGCCACCTATGTCGGTTCCGGAGCACGTGGAAGACCTCAAAGCCGAACTCGACGAGATTCGCTCCGGCGGATTGTGATCGTCCTCGACACGACCATCCTTGTGTATGCCACCGGGGACGTGCACCCTGTTCGGAACGACAGCCTGAGGTTGCTCGAGGCGATCGCCCATGGTCGCATCGAGGGTACGACGACGGTCGAGGTGATCCAGGAGTTCGTCCACGTCCGGGCTCGTCGGCAGGGCAGGGCCGAGGCTGCGAAGTCGGCCCGCAGCTTCGCCGACCTGCTCGCGCCCCTGCTCGTCAGCCAAGAGGCGACCGTCGAGGCGGGATTGCGAATCTTCGAGCGCTCGAAGTCGCTCGGGGCTTTCGACTCGTTCCTCGCCGCGACTGCGATCGCGAGCAACGCCGACGCGCTCGTCTCGGTTGACGGTGCGTTCTCGTCCGTCTCGCGCCTCCCGCACATCGTCCCTGGGACGCCCGAGTTCGAGCGACTGCTCGCGGCCTGACGACTACAGGCTCCGCCCGGAAGTACGCTTCGCGGTGATGAAGCTCGTTGCGCCCGATTCGGCTGTCGACTTCATTCAGGAGCGTGGCGGCCGCCTGTACGTCTGGACGAAGCGCACTCGCTGTTGTGGTGGCGCCTTCAGCACACTCGGCGCGTCCACCGAGGCTCCTGCGAAGACGGAGTTTCGGCGCGTGGACGAGAGCGCCGGCTTCGAGCTCTACGTTCCGGCGACGCTGGGGCGGCTACCCGATGAGCTCCATGTCGAGGCACGTCGGTTCCCGCGCCGCATCGAGGCGTACTGGAACGGCTGCGCCTGGATCCTCTGAACGACTCGTCGATTCG
>JANMWB010000110.1:0-1806 GCA_031393705.1 Thermoleophilia bacterium
CCGGCCGCCGTGGAGTCACCGCTGCGGACCGCCTCGACGACCACCTCCGGGAACGCGGAGGCGAGCCCGGACACGGCGCCCGCGGCGCCTGCCGCAAGGCCTTCGCCGATCAGTGCCTCGGCGCCGATGAAGACGTCAAGCCCTTCGAGCAGGTAGGGAGCAACCTTCGCGAACGGCGCGTCGCTCACCTTCATCCCCGCAACATTGTCGACCGTGTCGCGCAGCCGTTCGACGACCGCGACGGGGATCGCGTACCCGGAGGCCTTCTCGAGCTCATAGACGTAAAACGGCAGCGGCGCGCAGGCGCGCGCGGCGGCCACAAAATGAGCGAGCAGCGCGTCGTCGTCGAATTGGAAATACGGCGGTGCGATCACCGCGACCGCCTCTGCCCCTACCTCGGCCGCGTGCGCGGCCAGCGCAGCCGTGTCGGCCGTTGACTGCGCGCCACAGTGCGCGAGCACGGGCAGTGGTCCGCTGACGGCGTTTGAAAGAGCCCTTTTACGCTCAGAAAGAGCTAAGAGAATGCCTTCGCCTGTCGATCCGAGGAGCAAGACTCCCTCGACGCCGGCGTCTCTGAGAAAGATGAGGTACGGCTGCAGAGCGTCGTCGTCGAGCTCAGCCCCGTTTGCGCGGAGGGGTGTCAGTGCGGCTGCGATTGTTCTGGCCATCGCCGCGATGCTAGTTGCCGCGCTCCCGGCTACAGCGTCGGATCTGCTCGAGTTCAACGCGTCGTCGATCACGCTGAAGGTCCAGGGCTCTCGCGCGCTCGTCGAGTATCAGGCGAAAGGCCGCGCACGTCACGTGCTTGTCTGGGGAGCGATCAACGCGCGCACGCCGGACTCCGGGCTTCCCCAAGTGCGGTTCAAACACGACTACTCGGGCGGCCTCGCGCTCGAGCATCGCGCGATGTGGGTGAAGTTCAAGAATCAGTGCCGACCGTATGACGGGCCGCCGCTCGCGTATCTCGTAACGGCCTGCAAGGCGCCCGACGGCTCGTACTGGGCGCTGCAGAGCTGGCAGCGCAACTTGCCGCATCGTGGCTGGGCTCCCTGGACGTTCGAACAGCACGCCTGGGAACTGCACGTCTCGCACTGGAGCGGTGAGCTGGCGCACGTGGAGCTCTACGCCGACTGGGCGTTCCACGGCGACGCGCACGACATCTTCGGGCGGATGACCTACGGCGGCGTGCCGGTGCACGGCTTCGCCACGACCGCGAACGGGGAACCGACCGACTCCTATGGCCGCAGCCTCTACATCGACACCTTCGGGTCGGCCTACGGCCTCGGCTGGGAGCGCGAGACGTCGATCGTCTTCCGTAAACCGAGCGGCGCGTTCTGTTACTCGTTCTGGCCGACTCACGACGTCTCGCTGCCGGGCAAGCCCGCGCGGCCCGCCGGGAACGGCGCGAAGTACCGCCTCAGCGTCGTCGGCCCGGGCGTCACCCCGGACGTCACTGTTGACACACCTGACCTCGGCCCCTACGACCCCCAGGTCGAGAAGAAGCAGGACGTGCTCTTCACACAGGTGATCGCCGGCGACAAGTTCTGCTCCACGCAGCACTAGCGGCGGAGGTGAGACTCAGAGACCCTGCTCGACCATGTCGAGCAGCCGCTCGATGATCGCGTGTCGGCTCTTCTTTTCGAGCGTGCGCAATGGCCCGTCGATCAGCAGCATCGCGAGGCCGTGCACGGATGACCACGCGACGAACTCCGCTCCGGCGCGGCGCTCCTTGGGCAGCGCGCCGTGGGGGGCGCGGGCGGCGCGCGCACGGCCCAGCGGCGGGACCGGCGACAGTCCCCGCGCACC
>JANMWB010000147.1:0-21361 GCA_031393705.1 Thermoleophilia bacterium
GCGATCAGCCCCGGTTGCTCCTCGACGAGCTCCGCAGCAACGCCATGCGCGACGGCGGCAGTGCCGGCCGCCAGGCGCGCGTCCATTCCCTTGGCAAGGAACGCCGCAACGATCCCCGTCAGAACGTCGCCGGTGCCGGCAGTCGCGAGCGCCGGGGTGCCGTAGGTGGCGACAAGCACGCCCTCGCGCGGTGCGGCCACGATCGTGTCGGCCCCTTTCAGCAGCACGACCGCGCCGAAACGCGAGGCGGCACGGCGGACAGACTCGAGCCTGTGGGCGTCGATCTCGCGGCTCTCGATACCAAGCAGGCGGGCAAGCTCCCCGGAGTGCGGCGTCAAGACCGTCGGCGCCTGTCGCGCGAACGGCTCGAGCTCCCACAGCGCATCCGCGTCGAGCACCACAGGAAGGGTCAACTGCTCGAGCAGGATGCGGACGAGCTCGACGGTGCCTTCACTGCGGCCGAGGCCGGGCCCGATCGCGACGGCGCTCGCCTTCTGGGCCGCTTCGAGGATCGCATCGGCGGAACGCGGGAGCAGCCGCCCCGCGGAGTCCTCGGGTAGCGGACGCTTCACGACCTCGAGCAGCGAGGTCTCGAGAACCGGCAGCGTCGACTCCGGTGCGGCGACAGCGACGTAACCGGCGTCGGCCCGGAAGGCGGCGCGCGCCGTGAGCATCGGCGCTCCTGTCAGGCCGCGCGAACCGCCGACCACCAGCACCGACCCGGCGGTGTATTTCGTTGAACCGCGGTGCTTGCGCGGCACCTCGAGCAGCGCCGAAGCGGGGACAAGCGCGTGCTCGTGCTCGCGCGGTCGCAGCCCGATCGGCGCAATGTGCACCGAGCCCGCGTGGAAGAAACCGGGCGCGATTGCGAGGCCGACCTTCGCGGCGCCGAACGTCACGGTCGTGGTCGCGCGCACGGCGACGCCCGGGACTTCGCCGGTCGACGCATTCACGCCCGAGGGCACGTCGACGGCGACCACGGGACGGCCGCCCGCGTTGATCAGCTCGATCATGCGAGCCGCGTCCTCCTGTGGCGCGTCGCGCAGGCCGATGCCGAGCAGCGCGTCGACGATCACGTCGGGCTCGCCCAGGTCGCCGACACCGTCGACGACGCGCACGTCGCGGCCCGCCTCCTGCAGCACGCGTGCGCAGACCTTGCCGTCGCCGCCGTTGTTCCCTTTCCCACAGACGACCGTGACACTGCCGGGGAACTGACGCAGGACGACCTCCGCGACGGCTGCGCCGGCGCGCTCCATCAGTTCCTCGAGCGGGCCCTGGTGCGCTTCTTCCGCACGACGCGTTTCTTCTGCCGTCAAGAGCGGTTCGAGCCTCATTCGGCCTCCAAAACGACGGCGACCGCGGCGGCGAGCTCGCGCGAGTGCGTCATCGAGAGCTCGATCTTCCCCGCACCGACCTTCGCCGCCCACGTGGCGGTGCGACCCGAGAGGAAGACGCCCGGCTTCGGACGCCCGCGTACCTCGATCTCCTTCCAGGTGAAGTAGACACCCGAGCCGAGCGCTTTCCCGACCGCTTCCTTGGCGGCGAAGCGACCTGCGTAGTGCTGCGGCGGGTTCGGCTTGGAGTCGCAGTAGGCGCGCTCTGCGTCGGTGAAGCAGCGCTCCTTGAAGCTCTCACCATGACGGGCGAGTGCGCGGCGGATCCGCTCGATCTCGATCAGGTCAACGCCGACACGCAAGGCTAAGCGTTGTTCTCCAGCCAGTCCGGGAGCTGCGCAATCGAGGAGACGATCCCGTCGGGTTGCACCGGCGAGCGCTCGACGTCGTCGGGCCGGAACTTGCCGGTCCGCACGAGCAGCGTCTTCATCCCGTGCTTGTGCGCTCCGACGATGTCGGTCTCCAGGTCGTCCCCAACCATCCATGTGAGCCCCGCTTCCGCGTCGAGCGCCTCGAGCGCCGCAGCGAAGTACGCGTTGCTCGGCTTGCCGAGGACCATCGCCTCGATGTCCGCCGCGTATTCAAGACCGGCGACGAACGCTCCGGCGTCGAGCCGCGCGCCTTCAGCGGTCTGCCACCAGCGGTTCTTGTGCAGGCAGTACAGGGCAGCGCCGGCGTCGAGCTCGTGGAACGCGCGGTTCAGGTTGAGGTACGAGAAGATCCGGCCGGTCTCCTCACCTTCGTCAGCGCCGCCGAGCAGAACCGCGTCGACGTTCATCCCGACCAGCTGCAATCCCTCGAGGTCGTCGAGGATCCCGGGCATGGTCAGCGCGAGCACGCGCTTCCCGTTGAGGACGCGCGCTGCGACCGCTCCGGTGGTCTGAAGCTCGTCATTCTCGACCTCGATCCCCATCGCCCGCAACTGGTCACCGATCTGGGCCCGCGAGCGGGTTGTGGTGTTCGATACGAAGCGAATCCGGTGCCCGTCGGCCCGCAAACGGCGCACCGCGGCGGCCGCTCCTGCGATCGGCGCGCCTGAAACGTGCAGGACGCCGTCCACGTCCAGGAGAATTGCCGCCATGAACGTCGAGTCTATTCGGTCCGAGATCGCCTTCCGGTTCTCCCGCTCGAGCGGCCCCGGCGGTCAACACGCGCAGAAGAGCTCGACGCGGGCGGAAGCGCTGTTCGACGTCGAGGAGTCGGAGGCGCTGTCGCCTGCGGAGAAACAGCGTGTGCTTGCGAAGCTCGGCCCGGTCGTGCGCGCGGCCGCGCAGGACGAGCGCTCGCAGCTACGCAACCGCGAGCTCGCGACCGACCGGGTGATCGAGCAGCTGCGTGCGGCCGTCAAGGTGCAGCGGAAACGCACGGCAACGAAGCCGACCAAGGCGGCGAAGGAACGGCGGCTCGACGAGAAGAAGCGCCGCGGACGCACCAAGCAGCTGCGCCGCTCGACCGACGACTAGATCTAGGGGGCTAACAGTGGCCGACGGCGGGCGAACCGCCGGGGCCGTTCTCGTACACCGGCGTGCCGTTGAGGTTCGCCGCGAGGCAGTAGGACGTCGGTGTCGCGCGCGCAAGCGTCACGCCCGACCCGACGGGGAGTTCGGCGCCGACGTACGTGCCGCTCTGGGACGCGGCGACCTGGAGCACCTGGTCGACGGGGGAGAAGACGGCCGAAGCCGCGGTGGCGGTGGCCTGCGATTCCGCCTGGTCGACGGCGGCGGACGTCGGCCCCTGGGTCTTGCTCTGCATCGCCATCAGCCCACCCACGATCGCGAGCGAGATCAAGGCGAGCACGAGTCCGAATCCTCTGGTCACCCCCGTTCTATCGGCAGCGCCCTGGGGATGGATGAGCGGTCGGGCTACGCTCCGCGTGATGGACGAGCACACGAAGATCATCGACGAGGCCCGGAAGCGCGTGGCGAGCGGGAAGACGCTCGACGCGGCGGCCTTCGAGGCCCGGCTCCGCGCGGCCGGCGGGGAGACGGAGCGCGCGCTCGGGCAACTGGCGCGCATCGTCTCCGTGCAGCGGGCGCGGACGCTGATCGCGGGGCCGCCGGCACGCGCGCCCGTGCCGCCCCCGGCGCCTCTGCACCGGCCGCTCGCGCTGCGGACGAAGCCGACGATCACCGGGAACATGGAGGTGCGCCGGGAGCGGCGTGGGGACTCGTTCGTGCTCGCGTGGACGGCGGAGTCGAAGGTCGTCGCCTGGGATGTGCGGCTGAGCGAGCGCCCGGATGCCCGCGGCGAGTACGTCGTCCGCGAGGAGCGCAGCCTGCCGGGGCCGGAGACGAGCTTCGAGCTCGAGCTCGGCGATGTGCCGTCGCGTGTGCACCTGCTCGGCCGTGGCCGGGACGGGCGGCTCGTGCGCCGGGCGATCATCTCGGCCCTCACACGCGAGGGCTGGGGCGAGCGCTGGCAGCGCCGCGCCAGTGCGTCTTAGTCGATCTAGTGGCTCGAACCCCATCGGGGTGTCGGGCGCCACCTGAAACGGGGACGGCGGACGGCCCCGATCCTGCCGATGCACCTGTATGAGCATCGACGTCCAGGACGAACGGCAGCACCCCGTTCTCGCAGACCAGCTGCCGGGCGTCGTGTACGTCGAAGACCTGCAGGCGACCAGCGCGATGTACATCAGCCCGCGCATCGAGTACCTCACGGGCTACACGGCCGAGGAGTGGACAGCCGACGACAACTTCTTTGAGCGCGTCATCCACCCCGACGATCGCGTGCGCGTGCGGAGGACCTTCGCCGAGGCGCGTAAACGCCTCGAGGCCGTCGTCTGCGAGTACCGGATCGTCCGCGCCGACGGGACCACCGTCTGGGTGAACGACGACGCCGGAATCGCCTACGACGAAGACGGCGCCCCGCTGTACATCCAGGGCTACATGGCGGACGTCACCGAGCGCAAGGCGACCGAAGCGAGCCTCGACGCCGAGCACGCGCGCGTGCTCGAGCTCGAGCGCGAGCAGAACGAGAAGCTACGCGAGCTCGACGTGATGAAAGACGAGTTTGTGGCGCTCGTCTCGCATGAGCTGCGCACGCCCCTGACCGCGATCCAGGGCTACACCGAGCTCGTGCTCGACGGAACCGCGGGCGAGGTGAACGACGAGCAACGCGCGATGCTCACGGCGGTCGACCGCAGCAGCGCACGCCTGTTCCGGGTGATCAACGACTTGCTGTTCGTCGCCCAGGTGAACGCCGGGAAGCTCAGCGTCGCGATCGAGGAGGTCGATCTCGCATCCGTCGCCAGCGAGGCGATCGCGGACGCGCGCCCACGCGCCGCGACCGCCGAGGTCTCACTCGAGTTCGAGTCCAACCTGACACCGACCGTCAAAGCCGATCGCATCAGGCTCGGGCAGGTGTTCGACAACCTGATCTCGAACGCGATCAAGTTCACTCCACCCGGCGGCGTCGTCCGCCTCACGATCTCGATGGTCGGAGACGAAGCGATCGTCGTCGTCACCGACTCGGGCATGGGCATGACCGCGGAGGATCAGCAGCGGCTGTTCACACGCTTCTTTCGCACGAAGGCCGCCGCCAAGATCCCGGGAACGGGGCTTGGCCTCTCGATCACGAAGGCGATCGTCGACGCCCATCACGGGTCGATCAGCGTCGAGAGCGAGCTCGGGACCGGAACGAGTTTCACGTTCACCGTACCGACCGCCGATTCCGCGGCCGTCTAGCAGGCGATAAGCGCCCGGCGGGGGCTAGAACTGGCGGCCGGGGCGATCGACGCGCGAGTCGGCGCCGTAGCGCACCGACAGGCCGAGGATCGCAACGATCACGAGGAATGCGAAGAAAGCGGTCATAGAGACAGTGTGCCCTGCAGGGACTATCAGCACAAATCGTGATAGCATTGGTATCGATCATGGAACCTGATAGCTGGCACGGAAGTCCCTGGCATGGCGTCGAGCTCCGTCATTTCGCCGCCCTGCAGGCCGTCGCCACGGAGGGCTCCTTCGGGCGTGCCGCCGAAAAGCTCGGCTATACGCAGTCGGCGATCAGCCAGCAGATCCAGATGCTCGAGAAGATCGTCGGCGAGAAGCTCGTCGAGCGCCCCGGCGGCCCGCGCCCCGTGTCGCTGACCGAGGCCGGCCGCTTGCTCCTGCGCCACGCGGACTCGATCGTTGCGCGCCTCCAGGCGGCGCAGGCCGACCTGCACGCGCTGCGCAGCGGCGAGGCGGGCGTCCTGCGCGTCGGAACGTTCCAATCCGCCGGCGCGCGGCTGCTCCCGGAGATCATGCGGCGGTTCCGTGACCAGTGGCCGCAGATCGAGGTGATGCTCGAGGAGCGCGACAGCGACGCGGAACTCGCGGACATGGTGGAACGCGGCGAGCTCGACGTTGCCTTCGTCCTGCCGCCGTTCGGCGACAAGCCGCTCGAGACGATTCAGTTGCTGCGCGATCCGTACGTCCTCGTCGTCGCGAACGGCACGCCGCTCTCGAAGGCGAAGACCCCGCCGACGCTGGCCGAGATCGCCGCGGAGCCGCTAATCGGCTTCCGCGCGTGCCGCTCGATGGACCCGTTCGAGTCCGCGCTGCGCGCAGCCGGCTGTGAACCGAAATTTGCGTTTCGCACCGACGACAACGGCACCGTCCAGGGATTGATCGCCGCCGGCATCGGCAGCGCCGTGATGCCGCGACTGACGGTCGATGCCTCCGATCCACGGATCACGGTGATCGAGCTCGGGAATCGTGTCCCGCCGCGGATGATCTCGATCGCGCGGCACCGTGACCGCTACCACTCGTCTGCCGCGCGCGCGTTCGTCGAGACGGCGCTCGAGGTCGTCTCCGTCGAGCAACTCGCGGCGTAGTCGCTGAAACGGGGCGGCCTTACCAGGGCTGCGGCACCCGGGTCGGCCGCCCCGTCACAGGAGAGGGCAACGCACGCAGTAAGTGGCGTTCCAGTTTGCATGCTGGCAGCCCAGACAACAGACGCCATCCCCGTTTCGGGTGGCGCCTTGTGCCCTGGTCAGCTACCCCCGCTTACTCGACCGTGACGGTCTTCGCGAGGTTGCGCGGCTGGTCGACGTTCAGGCCGCGCAGCCGGGCGATGCGATAGGCGAGGAGTTGCAGCGGGAGGATCGCGAGCGCCGCCTGCAGGAATGCAGGTGATTGCGGCACGTAGATCACGTCGTCGGCGTGATGCTGGATGTCCTCGTTGCCGTCGGTCGCGATCGCGATCACGTGCGCGCCGCGCGCCCGGGTCTCCTGAATGTTCGAGACGATTTTGTCGTAGACATGCGTCGCCGTCGCCACGACGACGACCGGCGTGCCCTCCTCGAGCAACGCGATCGGGCCGTGCTTCATCTCGCCGGCGGAGTACGCCTCGGTCGGGATGTACGAAATCTCCTTGAGCTTCAGTGCGCCCTCGAGCGCGACGGGCAGGCCGATGTGGCGCCCGAGGTAGAGGAAGAACGGCTCGTTGTAGTACCGCTGCGCGACGTCCTCGATCGGGTGGTCGTCGTCGAGGAAGCGCTGCATCTTGTTCGGCAGGTCGTAGAGCTCGTCCATGATGAACTCCTGCTCGTCCTTCGGCATCGTGCCGCGGCACTGCGCGAGCTTGAGACCGACGAGGAACAGCAAGGCGATCTGCGCGGTGAATGTCTTCGATGCGGCGACGCCGACCTCGAGCCCGGTGCGCGTGTAGAGGACGGAGTCGACCTCGCGCGTGATCTGCGAGCCCATCATGTTCGTGATCGCGACGGTGCGTGCCCCCAGCTTGCGCGCGAGCTTCATCGCCTGGATCGTGTCGCGCGATTCGCCCGACTGGGAGATGCCGATCACGAGCGTGCCGGGATCGACGACCGGGTTGCGGTAGATCCACTCGCTCGCAACGTCCGGCTCGACCGGCACCCGCGCCCATTCCTCGATCGCGTAACGGCCGACGACACCGGCGTGGTACGAGGTGCCGCAGGCGACGATCACGATGCGCTTCAGGTCACGGAGCTCCTCCTCGGTCATGCCGAGGCCGTCCAGCACGAGGTTGCCGTGCCGAACGCGGTCGCCGATCGTCTCGGCGACGCCCTCCGGCTGCTCGAAGATCTCCTTGAGCATGAACGTCTCGTAGCCCGAGCGCTCTGCTGCGTCGTCGTCCCAGTCAACCTCGACGACGTCGTGCTCGACGGCCTCGCCCGTGTCGGCGCGGACGAACGTCACACCCTCCGGCGTGATCGAGGCGACGTCACCGTCGTCGGGGAACTGCACACGGCGCGTCTCCGCGAGGAACGCAGCGAGGTTCGACGCAAGGAAATTCTCGCCTTCGCCGAGGCCGACGACCATCGGCGTCTGGTGCCGAACGCCGACGAGGTGGTTCGGGTGGTCGCGATGAATGACGACAAACGTGAAGTGACCTTCGAGCTGGCCATACACCGTGCGCATCGCGGTCACGAGGTCGCCGTCGTAGGCATCCTCGAGCAGGTGCGCCACGACCTCCGCGTCCGTCTCGGAGGTGAACTGGTGGCCGGCCTTCTGCAGTTCCTCGCGCAGTTCGCGGTAGTTCTCGACGATCCCGTTGAGCACGATCGAAAGTTGGCGGTCGTCGCAGGCGGTCAGCGGGTGCGCGTTCTCCTCGGTGACGCCGCCGTGCGTTGCCCAGCGTGTGTGCCCGAGGCCGGTCGTCGACTGCGAGACATTCGACTCCGCGGCGTCCTTCAGGAACTGGAGGTTCCCGACCGCCCGCACGTACTCGAGCCCCCCGTCTTCGAGGAGGGCGATCCCGGCCGAGTCATAGCCGCGGTATTCCAAGCGCTTGAGCCCCTGGAGGAGCAGCGGCCTCGAGGCCCGACTCCCGACGTATCCGATAATCCCGCACATTCGGAGCCTCCTTCTCTGACCGGCGATTTACCGGAAATTGCCCCCGAAATGTCTCCCGGAAACGCCAAAGCCCGGCTGCGGGCCCGCCCCTGCGTCGGGGCGGCGAACTAGCCGAGCTCTCGTCGGACGAGCGCTGCGATGCTAGCACAGGCCTCCGCCGCGACCTCCGCGTTTTCGGCCTCTGCGAGCACCCGAATCAGGGGCTCGGTGCCCGACGGGCGCACGAGCACGCGGCCCTGGCCGTCCCAGGCCAGGTTCAGCCGCTCCACCTCGTCCAGAACGGCCTGGGGCAACTGCCGGTCCTCGACGTGGACGTTCTCCTTGGACTGTGGCCAGCGCGACATGACGGCCGCCACGTCGCTGAGCTTGCGGCCCTTGAGGGCGGCGCAGAGCAGGAGCCCCGCCGCGAGGCCGTCGCCGGTTACGTGGTCGCCGAGGTAGATCACGTGCCCGGACTGCTCGCCGCCGAGCAGCGCGCCTTCGCGCAGGAGTGCCTCGAGGACGTAGCGGTCGCCAACGTCGGTCGTGTGCACCGTGATCCCGTGCTCGCGCATCAGCGCGTGGAAGCCGAGGTTCGTCATCACCGTGACGGCAACCTGGTCGACCTGCTGGTCGAGCGCGAGGATCGCGATGATCTGGTCACCGTCGATCGCAGCGCCGGTCTCGTCGACCGCAAGCATGCGGTCACCGTCACCGTCGAAGGCGATGCCGAGGTCGTAACCGCGCTCGACCACGGTGCGCTGCAACAGACCGAGGTCGGTCGCACCGCAGCCGACGTTGATGTTGTTGCCGTCGGGCTCGTCGCCGATTGCGTGCACCTCTGCCCCGCACTGCTCGAACGCGTGCGGAGCGAGGCCCGAGTAGGCGCCGTTCGCGCAGTCGACGACGATGCGCAAGCCTTTCAGGTCCGAGCCGAAGCGCTCGAGAATGTGCTGGAGGTACGAGTCGGTTGCGACCTCGATCCGTTCGATCTTTCCCTGGTCGATACCCGGCGAGGCGATCAGGAGCTCCTCGATTTGCTCCTCGGACGCGTCGGAGAGCTTGTGGCCCCGCGCGTCGAAGAACTTGACGCCGTTGTATTCCGGCGGGTTGTGCGACGCCGAGATGACGACTCCGAGGTCGAGCGCGAGCAGTGCAACCGCCGGCGTCGGAAGGACGCCGCCGAGAATCGCGTCGCCGCCGACCGAGATCACGCCGCGCGCGAACGCCTCTTCGAGCTCAGGCCCGGATGCGCGCGTGTCGCGGCCGATGAAGACTTTGGCTGCACCCGTCCAGGTCGCCGCCGCCCGGCCGAGTCGCTCGACGAGCTCCGGTGTCAGAAACTCGCCCACGACGCCGCGCACCCCGTCGGTGCCGAAGTACTTCCTTGCCATGAAGCGGAGTTACCGCTTGCTGAACTGCGGCGCCTTGCGCGCCTTGTGCAGGCCGGCCTTCTTGCGCTCCACGATGCGTGCATCACGCGTCAGGAAGCCGGCGCGCTTCAGCGGCACGCGAAGCTCGGGATCGACCTCGACAAGCGCCCGGGCGATCCCGTGGCGCATCGCGCCTGCCTGGCCCGAAGGGCCGCCGCCGTGCAGGCGGACACGCAGGTCGTACTGGCCCTCGAGCCCGGCCGTCTTGAGCGGTGCGGTCGCGAGCATGCGGTGCACCTGGCGCGGGAAGTACTCCTCGATCTTCTTGCCGTTGATCCAGGTGTCGCCGTCGCCGGGACGCAGGATCACGCGCGCGACCGAGGTCTTGCGCTTGCCGGTGCCGAGATACTGAGCAGGAGTCGCCATTTACACCTCAAGGGTAGTCGGTTCCTGGGCAACGTGCGGATGCTCAGGGCCCGCGTAGATCTTCAGCTTGGTCAGTTGGGCGGCGCCGAGCTTGTTCCGGGGGAGCATCCCCTTAACGGCCTTCCGCAGCACTTCGGTGGGCTGCCGGTTGAGCTGCTCCTGGAGCGTGCGCTCGTGGAGGCCACCGGGATAGCCGGAATGCTTGTAGTACATCTTCTGCTCGAGCTTCTTGCCGGTGACGGCAATCTTCTCCGCGTTGATCACGACGACGAAGTCGCCCGTGTCGACGTGCGGCGTGAAGCTGGTCTTGCCCTTGCCGCGCAGGCGGTCGGCGATCTGCGTCGCGATCCGGCCCAGGGTCTTCCCCTCGGCATCCACGAGATACCAGTCGCGCGTGATTTCGCCGGGCTTGGCGCTGTAAGTCTTCATCACAGGGAAAAGGGCGGACAAGGGCGTCCGCCGGGTCGGAATCGTAGCAGGCCGGCCAATCCTCCGTCTAAGGCCAGGTGAGCGTATTTTGGCTCTCAGAGCGACATGAGCGAGCGCATCGAGATCCGTACTCTGACGGACGGCGGCCAGCAGCCGGCGGAGATCGCTCACGCGGTCGCGGCCTTCCTCGACGGGGCGGAGCGGACGCTCGACCTCGCGCAGTACGACTTCAAGCTCGGCGAGGAGACTGCCGCGATCGTCGGCGACGCGATTCGCCGCGCCGCCGGACGCGGCGTGCGGGTGCGGTTTGCGTTCAACGTCGACCACGCCAACCCGATCCCCGTTCCGCCGCCGCCTGAGCCCGATGTGCAACTGATCGCGACGCTCCCGGTCGAAGGGAAGGCGGTCGCGGGCGTCCCCGACCTGATGCACCACAAGTACGTGATCCGCGACAGCGAAACCGTGTGGACGGGATCGATGAACTGGACCGACGATTCGTGGTCACGGCAGGAGAACGTGATCGTGATCGTCCAATCCCTCGCAATCGCGAAGGCCTTCGACCTCGACTTCGACCAACTGTGGACGAAAGAGCGAGTCGAACAGACGGGCTTCGTCGACCCACGGTGGGACGACAATGTGCGCGTCTGGTTCACGCCCGGCCACGGCGACGACCTCAGCGCACGCATCGCAAAGCTGATCCGGCGTGCACGCAAACGCGTGCGTATCTGCTCACCGGTGATCACGACGGGGCCGGTGCTCGGGACGCTCGCACAGGTGATCGCCGACGGGACGGTGGACGTCGCGGGCTGCGTCGACGCCACCCAGGTGCGCGAGGTGATCCAGCAGTGGCGAACGAATCGCAACGTTTCCTGGAAGCTCCCCCTCCTGCAACAGGTGATGGCCGGCCCGTTCACCGGCAAGGTGTCGACGCCCTACGGCGACGGCACCGTCCACGACTTCATGCACGCCAAGATCTGTGTTTGCGACGACACCGTGTTCGTCGGCTCATTCAACCTGTCGCGCAGCGGGGAACGGAACGCGGAGAACGTGCTCGAGATCCAGGACACACACATTGCAGAGCAGCTCGCTTCGTTCGTCGACGTCGTTCGCGCGAAGTACAAGCCGGTCGAGCTGCCGCCGGTCTAGTAGAGGTATCGTCGCCGCCATGACGAGATTCCAAGAGAAGACAGTTCTGGTGACCGGCGGCGCGAAGGGCATCGGCGCCGCGACGGCGAAGCGGTTCGCCTCCGAAGGTGCGACGGTCGTCGTCGCAGACTTCGACGAAGCGGCCGCGCAGGAGACGGCGCAGGCGATCGGCGGCCACGCAGTGCGATGCGACGTCACGAATCGCGAAGACGTGGAGGCAGCGGTCGAAGCCGCGGTCTCCCACGGCGGCTCGCTCGACGTGCTCGTGACGTGCGCGGGGATCATCCGCGACAACATGCTCTTCAAGATGAGCGACGAGGACTGGGACGCGGTGATCGACACGCATCTCAAGGGCACGTTCTTCGCAGTGCGCGCAGCGCAGAAGCACATGGTCGAGCAGAAGAGCGGGAAGATGGTGCTGATCTCCTCGACCTCGGCGCTCGGCAACCGCGGCCAGGTCAACTACTCGACGGCGAAAGCCGGCCTGCAGGGGATGACGAAGACACTGGCGATCGAGCTCGGCCCGTTCAACGTGAACGTCAACTGCGTCGCACCGGGCTTCATCGCGACGGCGATGACGCAACAGACAGCCGAGCGCATGGGCGTCCCGTTCGAGCAGTTCATGGCGGCCGTCTCCGAGCAGGTGCCGTTGAAGCGCGTCGGCCAGCCCGAGGACGTTGCCGGCACGATCGCCTACCTGTGCTCCGAAGACGCCTCGTACGTCTCGGGCCAGGTGATCTACGTCGCAGGAGGGCCGCGCGACTGAAGACTATGCGCCACTGTGTTACACACTCGTGTATAACACAAGTAGGTATAGACGATGCCCCGAGCCCGGAACCCCTTCACCTATGGCGACCTCGTCTCCGACGAGGCCTTCACCGACCGTGAGGCGGAGCTCGATCAGCTGACGAGCGACCTGCGCAACGGGCAGAACGTCGCGCTGATCGCCCCGCGCCGCTACGGCAAGTCCTCGCTCGTCCAGGCGGCGCTCAGCCGCCTCCATGCCGAAGGCGTCCTGGTCGTCGCGGTCGACCTGATGACGACGCCGACGAAGGAGCGCTTCGCGGCGAAGCTCGCGAAGTCGATCCACGACGACGTCACCTCGGTGCTCGTGAAAGCGAAGGACGCGCTTCGCTTCTTCAGCACCCTGCGGGTCGTGCCGAGCATGACCGTCGACCTCGACGGATCGGTGCGCTTCTCGTTCTCCGCGTCACGTAGCTCGGCGGACATCGACGCGACGCTCGAGCGGCTGCTCGAGCTCCCCGCGGAACTTGCGGCGGAGCAGAAGCGCGAGCTCGTGGTCTTCTTCGACGAGTTCCAGGAAGTGACAGCGATCGACCCACACCTGCCGGCGCTCATGCGGGCGATCTTCCAGACGCAGGCGAACGTCGCGCACCTCTACGCGGGCAGCAAGCGCGAGATGATGCACACGCTCTTCAACGATGAGAACGAGCCGTTCTTCCGCAGCGCGAAGACGATGGAGATCGGAACGATCCCGCCCCCGCTCTTCGCCGAGTTCATCAAGGCGCAGTTCGACCGCACGAACCGCGGCGTCAGCGACGAGGCCGTCGACCGGCTGCTCGACGTCACGCGCGGGCACCCGTACGCGACGCAAGAGATCGCCTTCGCACTGTGGGACGAGGTGCCCGAAGGCTTCACCGGCACGGTGGCCGACTTCGAACAAGCGCTCGCCGCCGTGCTCCGCTCCGAGAACGCCCGTTTCACCCTGGTCTGGGAAAACGCAACGCAGCCGCAGAAGCTGCTGCTCCAGGCGCTCGCAGCAGAGCCCGGGCGGCCGTTTAGCAACGGCTACCGCGTCGCGCACGATCTGCCGCCGGTGTCCGGGGTGCAGCGCGCGCTCGGACCCCTCGTCGACAACGAGCTCGTGCGCAAGACGCCCGACGGCCTGTACGAGCTCGCGGAGCCGTTTCTGCGCGAGTGGGTGCTCGGCTACGCGAGCTAGCTGGTGGCGTCAACCATCTCAGCGCCAAGCACGTCGTAGGCGACGTACGCGTGGCTCATGCAGGACGAGCCGGCGAGCTCCTCGCGCAGCATCGTGAACACGACCGAGTCACGGCGCGGCTCGTCTTCGATCGCCTCGAGCCTGCGACGTAAGGTGCCTTCCTCGGTGAACCCGAGCTTGCGGGGGATCGCAAGGCTCCGCTCGTTTGTCGGCTCGACCTGGATGTCGATCCGGTCGAGCGCGCAGAGCTCGAAGCCAACACGCGTCAGTGCGGCGGTCACCTCCGTTGCATAGCCCCGACCGATCTCGCCCTCCGCGATCCAGTACCCGATCTCGAGCGAGCCCTCGTTGGCGCGCGGGTGCAGCCCACCGCCGCCGAGCTGTTCCGTCTCGTCCGGCGAGAAGATCCCGTAGACGTAGTTCTGGTCGAGATCGAACTGCCCTCGGAACATGCGGCAGAGCTCGATCTTGTCCTCGACTGACTGCGGCTCGAACCGCGCCCACGGCATCCACGGGAGGAGGTGCTCGATGCTCGAGTCGACCGCGGCCTTCAGGAGCGGCGCGTCCTCGGGCTCGTAGCACCGGATCACGAGACGCTCGGTCTCGATCCGGTACGGCGGGGTCTTGAGATGAAGCGTTACTCCCACTCGATCGTCGCGGGCGGCTTCGACGTCACGTCGAGCACGACGCGGTTCACGGCGGGGATCTCGTTGATGATCCGCGACGAGACGAGCTCGATCAGGTCATAGGGCAGGCGCGCCCAGTCGGCGGTCATCGCGTCCTCGGAGGTGACCGCGCGGATCGCGATCGGGTAGCCGTAGGTGCGCGAGTCACCCTGCACGCCCACCGAGCGGATTGCGGGCAGCACGCAGAACGACTGCCACAGCTCGCGGTAGAGGCCTGCCTTGCGGACTTCCTCCTGGAGGACCGAGTCGGCTTCGCGGAGAATCGCGAGCCGCTCCTCGGTCACATCGCCGATGATCCGGATCGCGAGCCCCGGGCCTGGGAACGGCTGGCGCCAGACCATGCGCTCCGGCATGCCGAGCTCCTCGCCCACGCGGCGCACCTCGTCCTTGAAGAGCAGCCGCAGCGGCTCGACGAGCTTCATCGTCATGTCCTTCGGCAGCCCACCGACGTTGTGATGCGACTTGATCGTCTCGGCGACGCCATCGGTGCCGCCCGACTCGATCACATCGGAATACAGCGTCCCCTGCACGAGCCACGGCGGGTTCCCGATCTTCCGCGCTTCGTCCTCGAAGACGCGGATGAACTCCTCGCCGATGATCTTCCGCTTGTGCTCCGGGTCGGTGACACCGGCAAGCTTCGAGATGAACCGCTCCTGCGCCTGCACGTGCACGAGCGGTACGTGGTAGAGCCCGTCGAAGGTCTCGACGACCTGTTCGGCCTCGCCTTTGCGCAGCAGGCCGTGGTCGACGAAGACACAGGTGAGCTGCTCGCCGACGGCTTTGTGCACGAGGAGCGCTGCGACTGCGGAGTCGACGCCTCCGGAGAGTGCGCACAGCACGCGCTCGTTGCCGACCTGGGCGCGAATGCGCTCCACCTGCTCCTCGATCACGGCTGCAGGCGTCCACACGGGGGCTGCGCCCGCGATCTCGTAGAGGAAGTTCTTCAGGATGTCCTGACCGTGCGGCGTGTGCACGACCTCGGGATGGAACTGGACGCCGTAGAGCTTGCGCGCGGCGTCCTCGAACGCGGCCACGGGTGTGTGCTCCGACGTCGCAACGATCTTGGCGCCGTCGGGCGGCGCGACCACGGTGTCGCGATGCGACATCCAGGCGGTCTGCTCGGCGGGAAGCGAGGTGAAGAGTGAGCCACCCGAGGTGTGCATCTCGACCTTCCCGTACTCGCCCGCGTCCGTCCGGTCGACGCGGCCACCAAGCTCGAGGGCGAGGAGCTGCGCGCCGTAACAGATGCCGAGCGTGGGGATCCCGAGCTCGAAGATCGCTGTGTCCAGCTTCGGCGCGCCGTCGACGTACACCGACGCGGGACCGCCCGAGAGGATCAGCGCGATCGGATTCTTGCGCCGGATGTCGTCGACCGTCGAGCGGTGCGAGACGATCTCCGAGTAGACGCGCGCCTCGCGTACTCGGCGCGCGATCAGCTGGGAGTACTGCCCCCCGAGATCGACCACGAGCACCGGATGCTCGGTGTTATCCGGCTCCGTCGAGCCTACGCCGGCATGAAGCGGCTCCGAGTGGAGCTGAAGGACCTCAGCCGCGCCGGTAATTGGGAGCGTCCTTCGTGATCGTGATGTCGTGGGGGTGCGACTCGCGGAGCCCGGCACCCGTGATGCGCACGAAGCGCGCCTGCTTCATCGCCTCGATCGTCTCGGCGCCGCAGTAGCCCATCGCCTGGCGCAGGCCGCCGACGATCTGGTGCAGCACCCCGTTCAGCGGGCCTTTGTATGCGACACGGCCTTCGATGCCTTCGGCGACCAGCTTCTGCACGTCCTCGACGTCATCCTGGAAGTAACGGTCCTTCGAGAAGCCGCGGGCTTTCATCGCGCCGATCGAGCCCATGCCGCGGTACTCCTTGAACCGCTCGCCGTGCGAGAGCACGACATCGCCCGGTGACTCTTCGGTGCCGGCGAGCATCGAACCAAGCATCACCGTGTCCGCCCCAGCGGCGATCGCCTTCGCAACGTCACCAGACGAGGTCATGCCGCCGTCCGCGATCACGGGCACGCCGTGGCGCGATGCCGCCTCGGCGACGTCGTAAATCGCGGTGACTTGCGGCACGCCGACGCCCGCGACGACACGCGTCGTACAGATCGACCCGGGCCCTATCCCAACCTTGACGCCGTCGGCGCCGGCGTCGATCAACGCCTCGGCGGCCTCGCCGGTCGCGATGTTGCCCGCGATCACCTCGAACTCGCCGGAGAGGCCTGCGATGCGCGCGACCATCTCGACCACGCCGCGCGAATGGCCGTGCGCGGTGTCGACGACAAGCACGTCGGCGCCGGCAGCGATCAGCTCCTGGGCGCGCTCGAAGGCGTCAGGCCCGACACCGACAGCAGCGCCAACGCGTAGCCGCCCGTGCGTGTCCTTCGTCGACTGCGGGAACTCGACGCGCTTCTGGATGTCCTTGACGGTGATCAGGCCCTTGATTCGCCCCTCGCCGTCGACGATCGGCAGCTTCTCGATGCGATGACGGTGCAATAGCTTCTCCGCTTCGGCCAGCGTCGTGCCGACGGGCGCGGTCACGAGATCGCGCGACGTCATCAGCTCCGACACGGGCTGCGAGTGGTTCCTCTCGAAGCGTAGATCGCGGTTCGTCAGGATCCCGACGAGCTTGTCGCCGTCGGTGATCGGGACACCGGAGATGTGGTAGCGCTCCATCAGCGCGAGCGCGTCGGAAACGAGCGCGCCGGGCGGCAGCGTGACGGGCTCGACGATCATCCCGGCCTCGGAGCGCTTGACCTTGTCGATCTCCGCGACCTGAGCCGCGATCGACATGTTGCGCTGCACGACACCGATGCCTCCCTCGCGCGCGAGGGCGATCGCCATCCGCGCCTCGGTGACCGTGTCCATCGCCGCGGAGACGATCGGCACCTCGAGCACGATCGTGCGCGTCAGCCGCGTCGCGGTCGAGACCGCGTTCGGCAGAACGGACGACTCGGCGGGGACGAGCAGGACGTCGTCAAAGGTGAGCCCTTCCTTCGCGAACTTCGCCGGAAGAGTCGATTCAGACGGGTCGAGCCCGAGTTTCTCGACGTCCATTGCGGAATGGTACCGGGGGCGACGGATGAGAGCTAGCCGCCTACAGCGTCTACGCCTCGACGGGCTGGAGCTCGGTGATCGTGACGCCGGCCTGCAGCCGTCCCGCCTGCCGCGGGTCGAACTGCCCCGCTCCGATCTCGAGCGTCGAGGCGGCACCCGCCGCGACGGCGGCACGCAACGCCTCCTCGTACGGCCGGCCAACGTGGCGGGCGGCAATGAACGCCGCGAGCAGTACATCGCCGGAGCCGACGGTCGACACCGGATCGACCTTCGGTGCGCGGGCGCGGTAGCGCACAGGCTCGCCCTTCTCCTCGCGCAGCAGCGCGACGCAGCCCTCGTCCGTCGTAATCAGGACGTTGCGCGGGCCCATCTCCGCGATGCTGTCGAGCGCGATCCGAAAGTCCTCGTCGTCGTGAAACTCCTGACCGACGAGCGACTCCGCCTCCGCCTGGTTCGGCGTGACGAGGAACGGCTCGGCCTCGACGCCGAGCACCAACGGCTCGCCTTCGGTGTCGAGTGCGACCTGGATGTGACGCCGCGTCAACTCGCGCGTCGCCTCGGCGTAGAAGTCGTCGGCCACGTCACGCGGCAGCGAGCCGGCGAACACGACGAGCGCCGCGCCCTGTGTCAGGTAGCGCAACTTCTCGAGCAACATGTCGAGCTCTTCCGCGCGCACGGCCGGTCCCCACTCGTTGATCTCGGTGTAGGTCCCGCCGGTCGAATCCACGACAGCGGTCGAGGTACGCGACTCGCCTTCGATGTGGACGAAGTCGTTGAGGATCGCCTCACTCGTCAGCCCTTCGACGATGCGAGTGCCGGTCGTTCCGCCGACGAGCCCCGTCGCGACGACGGGGACGCCGAGCATCTTCAGCGCACGCGCAACGTTGATGCCCTTGCCGCCCGCGAGAGTGACGCCGGCGCTTGCGCGATGGCGCTGTCCCCGCTGGAAGTTCGGCACGGTCAGCGTCCGGTCGATCGCCGCATTGAGGGTGACGGTGACGATCATGAGGAGTTAGAGCAGACCCCCGAGGTGGTGGAGCGTCCTGCCGGCGTACCACCCTAGACGGCTTCCGAGGCCGGGTTTGTTAATTGTCCGGGAAGCCACCAGGTCGCTGCTCCCACGGAGCTTGCCGTCCCCCCAGACCTCGACCCGGCCGAGCACGGCGCCCGCCTCGACCGGAAGCGCGACGGCGCTTGCGGCGACCACTTTCTCCGTCAGCGGCCGGCCCAGTCGGGCGACCGCGTTCAACGGCTTCGCTGCGACGAGCTCGAGCGGCCGCTTGCCGTAGGGCACCTCCGCCGTCGCGTAGGCGCGTCCGGGCTGAATCACGGGCACGACCCGGAACTGCGCGAGCCCCCAGATCAGAAGCGACTCGAGGTCGACGTTGCGAACGGAGCGCGAAGGCCCGCCGAGCAGCGTCGCGTAGATGGTCACACCCGCGCCCCGCGCCGCCGCCACCTGACACCAGCCCGCTTGCGCCGTGTGCCCCGTCTTGACGCCGATCGTCCGCGGGAACAACGACAACAGGTCGTCCCAGGTGTAGAGCGTCCGCCCGCCGGCGATCGTGTCTGTTTCCTCGTCGACCGTGTCGCGCACGAAGCGCGTCCGCATCAGGACGCGGGCGAGCTTCGTCATGTCGGCAGCGCTCGA
The DNA here is from genome assembly GCA_031393705.1 of Thermoleophilia bacterium. Lineage (GTDB taxonomy): Bacteria > Actinomycetota > Thermoleophilia > Gaiellales > Gaiellaceae > PALSA-600. Next base: position 18,920 of record JANMWB010000147.1, read on the forward strand.
ATAGTGGTCCGGTACGTCGAGACCGTCGGGCCGCACGAAGTGCGTGTCGCGGAGCCCGAGCTCCACGGCCTTCGCGTTCATCAGGACTGCGAACGACGCGAAGTCCGGCGCCATCGAAAGCGCGAGGGCCGCGGCAGCGTCATTCGCCGACTGGATGAGCGCGCCCTTGATCAGGTCGCGAACGGTCAGCCGCTCACCGGGGCGCAGATTGATCGTCGACTCCCCCACGATCGAGGCGCGCTTGTCGACGGTGACGACGTCGGTCAACTTGTGCTGCTCGAGCGCAAGCAGCACCGTCATCATCTTCGTGAGCGACGCGATCGGTAGGTGGGCGTGCGCACGCGATGACGCGAGCACTTCCCCCGTGCGCGCGTCCTCCACGACGTACGCGGCCGCATGGACGGGCGGCGGGGCAGCCGCCGCGGGCGATGCAAACGCGAGCGCGGCAACAAAGACTGTGAGACGTCTCATCGCAGTCGGAGCTTTTGACCGATGAACAACGAGGTGGACTTCACATTCGGGTTCAGCTGCTGGATCGTCGCGACGGGAACGCCGGACGTTGTCGAGATGACGCCGAAGGTATCCCCCGCTTTCACGATCCAGAATCGCGAACCGGCTGCGGCCGTCGTCGTTCCAGCCGTCGTCGTGGACGATGAGACGGTCTTGCGCGGCTGCGTGCTGACGGCGGAGGTCGCGGCCGGCCGGGCGTTGCCGGCCTGCAGGCCCGAGCGGATCAGCAGGATGGCAATCGTCGCCGCGAGCAGGAACGCCGCGGGGGCGACGTACCGGCGCCAGTCCTCGCGCAGCACTACCAGCCGGATGCGGTCCAGATCTCCCGCTTGAGCCGGGCAGCCTCGGCGCCCGCTGCTTCGCGGTAGTCGGAGCCGGCATCGCGGAATGCGTAGATCAGGGAACGCGAAACGGGAACGATCGCGCTTGCAGGGCCGCTCTGGAACGCGCGCGTCAGGTCGGAGATCGAGCCCCCTTGCACACCGACACCGGGCAGCAGCAGGATCGAGCGCGGCATCAGACGGCGCGCCTCCGCGACCGCGCGCGGATGCGTCGCGCCGATCACGGCGCCGACCGACGACAGTCCGCCTTCGCCGGCCATGTCTGCGCCCCACTCGGCGACGAGCTCCGCGACGTGGTGCCACATCGGGCGGCCGTCTTTCAGCACCGCGTCCTGCAGGTCGCCACTCGCGTTCGAGGTGCGCACGATCACGAAGATGCCGACGCCACCGCGACGCACCGCGCCGAGGAAGGGCTCGATCGCGTCACGCCCGAGCCACGGGTTGACGGTGAGCGCATCCGCCATCGGCGGCTCACCCTCTATGTACGCCTCCGAATAGGCGCGCGCGGTCGACCCGATGTCGCCGCGCTTGCCGTCGGCGATCACGAGCAGCCCTGCACGCTTTGCGTATTGGCACACCTGCTCGAACGCCGCCATCCCCGCCGATCCGAGCGCCTCGAAGAACGCGAGCTGCGGCTTGACGGCGACCACGTGGGGCGCGACGGCATCGATGATCCCGCAGCAGAAGCGCGAGACGTCGCCTCTGAGCTCGATGGGCAGCAGGTCGACCTGCGGATCGAGCCCGACTACGAGCTGCGAGCGCTTTCGCTCGACCTCGGCGGCGAGGCGGTCGGCAAAGGTCAGCGTTGCGACGGCCATCGAGAGAGAAAGGTAACGAGAACGGCGGAGGGCGGCTTTCGCCGCCCTCCGGAAACCACCTGCTGTTCAGGTACTCGTGCTCGTGCGCTCAGGCGGAAGGCTTGAGCGCAGCCTTGAGCTGGCTGCCGGCAGAGAACTTCGGCACGATCGTCGCGGCGATCTGGACGCGCTCACCGGTACGTGGGTTGACGCCCTGGCGCGCCGCGCGGGGTGCGGCCGAGAACTTGCCGAAGCCGGTGAAGTTCACCGAGTCGCCGGTCTTCAGCGTCTCCGTGATGGCCTCGAGGAACGCGTCGACGGCCTTGCCGGCGTCACGTGCAGAGAGACCGCTCTTCTGGCCGACCTGGTTGATGAAATCCTGTTTGGTCAAGAAACGAATCCTCCTGCGTCGGGTGCTGGGGTTCAGACCTTGGCTTGAACCCTAACAACGTTGTCGGATATCGCTCAACCATGCGGATTTGCGGGCATTTCTAACAGCTCTGACGCCCGAAACAGCGGCCGGAGCCGCACGGCGTGGCGGGCGAGCTCGTCGACGCCGCCCTCTTCCCGGTCGACGACGCAGATCGCGGTCGATACACGCAACCCGACCTCGCGGAGCGCCTGCACGGCGTCGATCGCGGCGCCGCCGGAGGTCACGACGTCCTCGATCAGGCACACGGACTCGCCCTCCTCGTGCACGCCTTCGAGCCGGTTTGCCGTGCCGTAGTCCTTGGCGGCCTTGCGCACGATCAGGAACGGCAGCCCGCTCTGCAGTGACGCGGCCGCGGCGAGCG
>JANMWB010000200.1:0-9173 GCA_031393705.1 Thermoleophilia bacterium
CGCCGATTCAGGAGCGCTACAACGCGCTCCGCGCCGACGAAGGAGAGCTGCGGCGCATGCTCGCGATCGGCGCAGACAAGGCGCGTGCCGCATCGGCCCCGACACTCGAAACGATGTACGAGCGCATGGGTTTCGTCCGCCCTTAATCAGGCACGCCGCGAGCCGGTGCGCGCTCGGCCGCGCTTCGGCGTATCCCGCTTAACGGTCCGGAGGCGCTCCACTTCGGAGGGCTCGAGCTCGCGCCACTGGCCGGGCTCGAGCCCTCGGAGCGTCAGGTGCGCGTAGCGGGAGCGGTGCAGCGCCTTCACGCGATAGCCCACGGCCTCGAACATGCGCTTGACCTGCCGGTTGCGCCCTTCGTGGATCGTCAGCTCGATCGTCGAGCCGGCGAGCCGCCGCACCTCGGCGGGAGCGGTCTTGCCATCGTCGAGGTTGACCCCTTCGGCGAGCTTGCGCAGCGTGCCGTCGCTCGGCTGCTTCCACAACTGGACGACGTAGACCTTGTCGATCTCGTATTTGGGATGCGCGAGCTGGTGGGCGAGGTCGCCGTCGTTTGTGAGCAGCAGCGCGCCGGTCGTGTCGGCGTCGAGGCGGCCGATAGGAACGACGCGCGTGGGCAGCTCGACCAGGTCGACGACCGTTGTTCGGCCCTGCGGATCGCTCGCGGTGGTGACGACGCCGGCGGGCTTGTGCAGGAGCACGTAGGTGAGCTCCTGCTTCGACAGTGACTCGCCGTCGAGCCGAACGTCGTCGGTGCGCTGAACGAACGTGTTGAGCTGGCCCGGCTCGCCGTTCACCGTCACACGGCCGTCCTTGATCAGTTCGTCCGCCTTGCGGCGTGAGGCGACGCCCGCGCGGGCGAGCCAGGCGTTCAGGCGCATCAGAAGATCGCGGCCGCGAGCTGCTTGCGGTAGGCGCTCGCGAGCGGGTGCTCCTGGCCGAGCTCCTGGAAGATCTGCACCATCAGCTCGCGCGCCGCGTTGCGCTCCTCCGGCGTCTTCACTGTCTCGACGCGCGCCAGCAACCTCTGCAGCGCGCGTTCGTAGTCGTTCGCCTTGAGTGCCTCGGCGATCTCGGGATCGTCGATCGTCTCGGCGAGCGAGGGCTTCGTCAGGTCGTCGAGGAACGCCTTGACGCGCTCGGGTGGCTGCGCGCCGACGAACTCGGCGACGACCTGGCCGTTCCGGAACGCCTTGACTGCCGGTATGCCGCTGATCCCGTACTCCCGAGCGACCTCCTGGTTCGCATCGACGTCGATCTTCGCGAGCGTGACGCCGTGCTCGCTCGTCTCCTGCTCGAGAACGGGCGTGAGCATCTTGCACGGGCCGCACCAGTCGGCCCAGAAGTCGACCACGACCGGCTCGCGCTTCGAGCGCTCGATCACCTCGGTCTGGAAGGTCTGGTCGGTGACGTCCACGGTGTCCATCTTGCCTACCGCATCACGGATGGCGAGACCAGAAACGCTCGAACCTGGTTAAAGAGCGAACCAGGTTCGGATCCAGGGTCTGAACCTGATTCGGTGTCAGCCGAACCAGATTCAAGAGTTACGCGGGGCGCTTTTCAGCAACGGCTTCGAGCCGCTCGCGGATCTCGGCGACGTCTGCACCCAGATCGTCGACGCGCGGGAGCGCGGCGAGTGACTCGAGACCGAAGATGCGCTCGAAGAGCGGGGTCGTCCGGTAGCGAATCGCACCGAACTCGTTCTCGCGGCCGCCTTCGGCGATCAGGCCGCGCTCGACGAGGCCGGCGATCACACCGTCGACGTTGACGCCGCGGATGCGCGCTACTTCGGGACGGGTCATCGGGCCGAGGTAGGCGACGATCGCCAACGTCTCGAGTGCAGCTTGCGACAGGCCCTTCTCAACCGGCTTCTCGAACAGGCGTGCACAGGCCTCGGACGCGGCGCCGGAGGCGCGGAACGCCCAGCCGCCTGCGACCAGCTCGAGCACGATCCCGCTGTTCTCTTCGCAGTAGCGCTCGGAGAGAATCTCCAGCGCCTCGGCGACGTGCAGGACGTCGACGTCGGCAGCCGCAGCGAGGTCTTCGACCGGCAGCGGCTGCGAGGCCACAACGAGCAGCGCCTCGACGGTTTTGGCCAGCTCGGAAGCGGGCTTGACCTCGGTGGTGATCAGGCGGAGTGGGCTTTCCACGAAAGACTCCTTTCAGCGTCGGCACGGGAAATCCTTATCGGAGCGAACGGCCCAGCCTGGGCGATCGCGATCTCGTTCTGCTTGCGCAGCTCGAGCAACGCCAGGAACGCGACGGCGATCTCGACGCGCGAAAGGCCGGCCACCTCCTGGTCGAAATCGAAGCGGGTGCGGCGGCGCAGCAGGGCACGCCAGCGGTCGATGAACTGGGAGGTCGGCGGAAACCGCAACGCCATGTGCGCGACCGACGGCTCGGGTGGCTCGACGGCCAGCCCGCGCAGGGCCTCGACCAGCTTGAGCGGCGACTGAGGCGCGAGCTTGCGCTCCATTTTCGGCGCGAGCGGCGCCGGGCCGAGCCGGAAGAAGTAGTCGCGCCGCTCGTCGAGGCGCTCGCGTAGCCAGTTGGCCGCTTCCTTTGCGCGGCGGTACTCGGCGAGGCGACGCGCAAGCTCCTCGGCCGCTTCCTCGGGCTCGAGCTCGGCAAGCTCGGCCTCTTCCTCGGGGAACATCGCGCGGGCTTTCAGCTCGAGCAGCGCGGAGATGAGGATCAGGAACTCGCCGCAAGCGTCGAGGTCGAGCTCGCCCTTTGCATGGAGGTGCTCGATGAACGAGATCACGATCTCCGCGAGGTCGAGCTCGCGGAGCGGCAGCTCGTCACGGAGAACAAGCGACAGCAACAGATCGAAGGGCCCCTCGAACGCGTCGAGGTCCAGCTCCAGTTCACGGACGGCCACCGGCATCCGCGCCAGGGTACTGGGGCTACCGGACGCGGCGACCCTTCGGAATTGCCATCGCCGGCCCCTTGGGCGGCTCGCGGCGCGGCTCTCGTACGCCAGGCCCGGGCGCCCGTCTCTGGCGGAGGACGAAGTAGACGACAGAGGCGATGAAGAGGATCACGGAGACCCATGCGTTCAGCCGCAAGCCGGCGATGTGGTGCGCCGGATCGATGCGCAGAAGCTCCTCGAAGAAGCGGCCGAAGCAGTACCACGCGATGTAGAGCGCGAAGAGCCCCGGCGGCCGGATCGTGAAGCGGCGCGCGACCCAGAGCAGCACGAGCACGCCGAGCAGATCCCAGATCAGCTCGTAGAGAAAGGTCGGGTGGAACGTCGCGTTCTGGAAGTACGCGAGCGGCCGATGATCGGGCGAGATCTCGAGCCCCCACGGAAGCTTGGTCGGCTTGCCGTAGAGCTCCTGGTTCCACCAGTTGCCGACGCGCCCGATGCCCTGCGCTAGCAGCAGCCCGGGTGCGGCCACATCGAGGAACACCGGAACGTTCGCGCCGGCGCGGCGGATTACGACGGCGCCGACGAGCGCGCCGAGCAGGATGCCGCCCCAGATCCCGAGGCCGCCCTTCCAGACCTCCCACATCCCCTGCCATTTCGGGCTCGGGACTTCGCTCCACGAGGTTGCGTCGTGGTAGAGCCGTGCGCCGAGCACACCGAAGCCGACGCCCCAGACCGCGACGCGCGTGACGAGGTCCCAGTCGCCGCCGAGCGCCGTCCAGCGGCGGCCGGTCAGCCAGATGCACGCGAGGATCGCGACGAGCAGCGTCAGCCCGTACATGTGGAGCTGCAGCGGCCCGATGTGGACGACGCCGGTGTGCGGCGACGGGATCGAGAGGAGCAGCACGACGCGAACCTATCGCACTCCGAACCCAACCTGGTTCGCTCCTTGAACCAGGTTCGCGCGTTTCGGGCTTAAAGCAGGATCTGGAGCGCGAGCTCGGGCGAGCAGCCGTTCTTGAGGAGCTCGGCAGCGCGGTGCAGGTCGACGTCGGTGCGGGCTGCGATCTCGACCGCGGCCGGCGGCGGGTAGCCGGCCCGCTCGAGTGCTTCCGCGCGCCACTGCTCCACGAGCTCTTGCTCGGTGAGGCGGACGGGTGTCTCGGTGGTCGGCATCTAGGTGGTCATCTCCCTGGTCATGTGTTCGGTAAAACGAGCGAATCGGTTGTCCCCATGCTGGGGGATCTTGACATTTAACGGAATCTGAATCAAAGCCGCTACGGGCGGGCTGACCGATCCAGACAGCGACCGCAAGGACGCCAAACCGCGTTGGTGCCAAGGTATAGAGGCGGCATCGGCTGCCGCGGCGACCAATACAGCGTCTTTACATCCACACCGCGTTCATACGTCTTCGGCGAGCGTACGCCGCGACGAACCTTCGGTCTAGCCGATCGCGGATTCGCCGAGCAGCATCTTCACCTCGGCGTAGAAGTCCGGTGCCGGCGCGACCTTGTAGTTCGGCCCGAACGCGTAGACCTTCTTTCCCTGCGACGTCGTCAGGTCGGCATAGACCGGCGACTCGCCCGGGAAGTCCTCGATCAGACGGCGAAGCTCGTGGATCGTTCCCGCCGCGGCCTTCGTCGCGTCGATCTTCAGACGCACCTCGCGCTTCTCCGGCACTGACTCGAATGCGGCTAGCTCGAGCGCGACGAGCTTCGTCTCGCCTTCCTTGCGGTCGATGCGACCCTTGACGATCAGGATGCGGTCGGTCGTGCACAGTTCGCGTGCCTTCTCGTAGATCGTGTTGAAGACGACAGTCTCGACGCCGCCCGTGACGTCTTCGATGCGCAGGAACACCATCGCGTCGCCGCGCTTGGTCGTCATGTGCCGCAGCGACGAGACGATGCCGCCGATCGTGATCACTTCGCCGTCGCGCCTGCGCTCGAGCTCACCGACGGTGCAGTCGGCCTTGCGGCGCAACTGGTCGCGGATGCCCTGCAGCGGATGCTCGCTGACGTAGAGGCCGAGCACCTCTTTCTCCATCTTCAGGAGGTCGCTCTTCTCGAACTCCTCCGCCGGTACCGCAGGATGGTGCTTCGCCTTCTCGGCGCTGTCTTCAACCCCACCGACCGGGCCGAGGTCGAAGATCGAGCCCTGGCCCGCGAGCCGGTCGGCCTGCTGCTTCTGTCCCCAGCCGACGGCCTGCTCGAGCACCTGGAGCATCCCCATGCGTGAGCCGGGTAGCGCACCACACTTCACCAGCGCCTCCAACACGCGCTTGTTCGACGCGGACTGGTCGACGCGCTCGGCGAAGTCCCAGATCGATTCGTAGGGGCCGTTCGCGCGCTCCGCGATGATCGCGTTCGCCGCACCCTCCCCCACGCCCTTGACCGCGTTGAGCCCGAAGCGGATCTTCCCCGCGCGCACGGCGAAGTCGGTCATCGACTCGTTCACGTCGGGCGGCAGCACTTCGATGCCGAGCTCGTGGCACGCGTTGACGTAGATCGGCACGCGGTCCTTCGTCGACATCACCGAGCTGATCAACGCCGCCATGTACTCGCACGGATGGTTCTTGCGCAGCCACGCAGTCTGGTAGGCGATCAGCGCGTAACAGGCAGCGTGCGCCTTCGGGAACGAGTAGTCGGCGGCCTTCTCGACGTCTTCCCAGAGCTGCTTCGCGGCGGCGGGCGTCACTCCGTGCTCTGCGGTGCCCTCCATGAAGCGGTCCTTGAGCGACTCCATGAGGGAGCGAATCTTCTTGCCGATCGCCTTGCGCAGATCGTCCGCCTCGGTGATCGAGAAGCCGGCCAGATCGCGCGCGATGCGCATATAGGACTCTTGGTACACGCAATTATGCGCGAGCAGATTGTTCGCGACGAAGTTGTGGATGCCCTCGACTTCGATGTCGTAGACATGCTCCTCGCCCGCCGGCGCGATCGACTCGATCTCCACCCAAGCGACGCGCTGCGCCCGTTCGCTCTCCGGCAATGGCACGACACGTTCGATCGTCCTGAGGCTCTCGACAGAGATCCGACTGTATGCACTCCTGAAGTGCTGGTGGCCAAATCCGGTCTGCGCCTCAATTGCGCGATTCGATGCTCGACCATTGCGACGGCGCTGCGTGCCGACCGGTTCGAGCTCTCGGGTCGCTGTGATTACCTCGGCCAGTACACGGTCCCTAGACAGAGTCAGGGATCCCTCCTCGGCGCTGACCTCGACGTCGCCCTTTCGACTGACCATGTGCTCCTGCACCAGGGCGCCGAACCGTTTCGCACCGTGCACGGTCACCTGATACGCAATCCGTTCCGAACCGTCTCCGGCTGCGTAGCGCGACTCGCAGATTGATGACCGAATGCCAAGCCGAAGGAGCAGTGACTGGACTTCGCCGGCGAGCCGCTTCGAGATCGTCTTGTAGAACGCTACGCCTCGGCCGACGTGCCCGTCGCACTCCCAGAGCGTCGCGATGAACTCTGCAATCTCCCCTTCGGGCAGCTCGAAGATTGTTTCCGGAATCCACTTCTCGGCGCTCGTCGGTCCTCGCCGAAGCGTGCCCTTCGCCCGCGGATCGCTGAGCTTCCAGCGCAAGCCCAAATGGCGAAGCCACGCCTCGAGCGGAGAGGAGTCGTGATAGCCGGAGACGACCCGCTTGCTCTTGCTGGGGGTGATACGCGTGACGCCCCGCTCCTGCGACCGCCGCGCAAACGAAAGCTCGCCGAAGCCCACCGTGCACGACTGCTCGAAATCGGTCAGCAGCCACTCGTCCGAGGAGTAGAACGAGGGAGTTGCCGTCGAGATCGACCCGTCTGCCAACAAGTATGCAAGCGCCCGGTGCCGCGCGCGCTCATGCGGCGCGCTGCGCCTCGACCCCGTCGTCGTCAGCTTCTTGGGCGTCCCAAGATAGTCGCCGGCCTTAAGTGAATCGAGGGTCCGCCAGCCATCCTCGGTCAGGAACTCGTGGTTCCCGGTCGCACGGATCTCAACACCGTTCCGAAGCTTGAGCTTGAAGACGGGACGAACGCCGTTGTCGAACCAACGAGTAATCCGCGCGTGAGTCGAATTGAGGTCATCGTCGACTCCCTGGACGAGCACATTGTGGTGCGACTCGAGCGAATCGATCCGCAAGCGCCGCCCCGACGCCGCGTCGAAGACGAGAGTGTCTCCGGTCAGGCAGATGCCATAGGTGTCCTTGAGGATCGGCTCGAGCCGCCTGTCGACGTACGTCACCTGCTCCTGGCCCGCCTTGCGCTTGCCGTAGCTCGGGATGTAGCTCATCGGGCCTGGGCGATACAGCGCGACGAGTGCGATCAGATCTTCGAACACGGTCGGCTTCACCTGGCGCAGCGATTCGCGCATGCCGGACGACTCGAATTGGAAGACGCCGGCCGCGTCGCCCTTCGCGAGCATTGCGTAGGTCTTCTTGTCGTCGAGCGGGATCGTCGAGATGTCGAGATTGCCGATGAGCTTGCACGCCTTGTCGATCACGTCGAGGTTGCGCAGGCCGAGGAAGTCCATCTTCAAGAGGCCGAGCGCTTCGATGTCCTTCATCGAGAACTGCGTCACGAGCTCCTGGTCTGCGCCCTTCTGCTGCAGCGGCACGACGTTGATCAGCGGCTCGGCGCCGATCACGACGCCTGCAGCGTGGATCGAGTCCGCGCGCGTCAGTCCTTCGAGCGGCAGAGCGAGGTCGACGATCTCGCGCGCAACAGGATCGGTGTCGACGAGCTTGCGCAGCTCGCCCCCTGGCTTCATCTGCTCCTCGAGCGTTTGGCCGGGACCTTCCGGGATCAGCTTCGCGATCTTGTCGACGACGCCGTAGGGAACCTCGAGCACGCGGCCGGCGTCGCGGACCGCTGCGCGCGCGGCCATCGTCGAGAACGTGATGATTTGCGCGACGCGATCGTTGCCGTACTTCTCGCGCACATAGTTGATGACGCGCTCGCGGCCCTCAACGGCGAAGTCGATGTCGATGTCGGGCATCGACTTGCGGCCCGGGTTGAGGAAGCGCTCGAACATCAGGTCGTAGCGGATCGGATCGATGTCGGTGATCGCGAGCGTGTAGGCGACGAGCGAGCCGGCCGACGAGCCGCGGCCGGGGCCGACCGAGACACCGTTCGTCTTTGCGAAGCGGATGAAGTCCCAGACGATCAGGAAGTAGTCGGTGAAGCCCATCTCCTTGATCGTCTTCAGCTCGTACTTGAGGCGCTCCTGGAGCTCCGAGGTGACCTTGTCGTAGCGCTTCTCGAGGCCTCGCTCGCACTGCTCGACGAGGTAGTCGAACGCGTCGCGGCCTTCCGGCACGTCGAAGCGCGGCAGGTGAATCTGGCTGAGGTCGATCTCGACGTTGCAGCGCTCGGCGATCTCGAGCGTGCGCCGCATCGCTTCCGCGTCGTTCGGGAAGTCGAGCGCCATCTCGGCCGGCGACTTGAAGTAGAAGTGGTCGGTCTCGAACTTCCAGTGGTTCGGGTTCTTGAGCGAGTCGCCGGACTGGATGCAGAGCAGCGCCTCGTGTGCGCGCGCATCGGTGTCGCGGAGGTAGTGCACGTCGCCGGTCGCAACGGTCGGGATGTTCGCGGCCGTCGCGAGCTGCGCAAGTTGCGGCAGCAGGCGCGCTTGCACGTCGAGGTGCGCGTTCTGCAGCTCGACGTAGATGTTGTCCTTGCCGAACACGCTCGAGAGGCGGTCGAGCTCGGCGCTTGCGTCGCTGACGCGGTTCTCCTCGAGCGCCTTACAGACGCGCCCCGACAGGCAACCGGACAACGCGATCAGCCCGGACGAGTGCCGCTCGAGGAGCTCCCAGTCGACGCGCGGCTTGTAGTAGTAGCCCACGAGGTATCCGAGCGACGAGAGCTTGATCAGGTTGCTGTAGCCGACGTTGTCGGCAGCGAGGAGCGTGAGGTGCGCGTTGCCCTTGGTGTGCGCCTTGCGATCGTCGGCGACGTAGACCTCGCAGCCGATCACCGGCTTCACGCCTGTGTTGCGCGTCTTCTGCCAGAGCTGAACGGCGCCTGCCATCGAGCCGTGATCGGTGAGGCTGACCGCCGGCATCTCGAGCTCCGCGGCCCGCGCCACGAGGTCGGGAATGCGGCACGCACCGTCCAAAATCGAGTACTCGGAGTGGACGTGCAGGTGGACGAAATCGGCGGTTTTAGCTGCGGCGGCCATCGAGGAGGCCATAGTACGCCCGGGTCCAGACGGGTCTCGAAAGGGCCGCTCCGAGCAGGCAGAAACGGGTCGAGGGGGGGGGCGCGCCCCCCCCCCACCCGGTGGGTTAGGGGTAAGCGGGGGGCGGGAAAACGCCGGGGGG
>JANMWB010000214.1:0-3414 GCA_031393705.1 Thermoleophilia bacterium
GACGCTCGGCCTGAACCGTGCGGTCGAGAAGTTCGATTGGCGTCGCGGCTACAAGTTCTCCACGTACGCAACCTGGTGGATCCGCCAGAGCGTGCAGCGCGCGGTCGCAAACCACGCGCGCACGATCCGCGTTCCGGTGCATGTCGTCGAGCGCCAGCAGAAGCTGTCGCGCGCGGCTCGCCGGCTCGAGGTGGAGCTCGGCCGTGAGGCAACCAAGGAAGAACTGGCGGAGGCGACCGGTCTCCCGCTCCAGCACGTCGAGGAGGCGCTCTCTGCCGCTTCCGCGTCGGTCTCGCTGAACCAGACGGTCGGCGCGGACGACGAAGGCGAGCTCGGCGATCTCTTCGCCGACCGCGAGGCCGCGGACCCGTTTGAGGAGGCAGAGGAATCGCTGCGTCGCCAGAACATCCGCAAGGCACTTGATGCGCTTCCCGAGCGGGAGCGGCGGATCCTGGAGCTGCGGTTCGGCTTCGAGGGTGAGCCGTGGACGCTCGAGGCGATCGGCCACGAGCTCGACCTGACGCGCGAGCGCGTCCGGCAGCTCGAGGGCCAGGCGCTGTCGCGGCTCGCCGCGCTGCGTGAGCTCGCCGGCCTCGCTGCCTAACTGACTGACATCTGAGCCCGGCTCGGCGTCTGCCGGCGGCGGGGCCGCCCGAGGCGCAGCGTTGCGGCGCGCAGCGCGTGGGTGTGGTCGGCGGCGGCAACTCCGCCGGGCAGGCAGCCGTCTGGCTCGCGCGCGGCGGGGCGCTCGTCACGCTGCTTCACCGCCGTGCCGACCTGAGCGAGACGATGTCGGACTATCTCGTGCAGGACGTCGAGCGCTACGGCGTGGTCGTGCGTGACCGCAGCGAGGTCGCGGAGCTGCACGGCACCGACGGCGAGCTGGAGGCGGTGACGCTGAAAGACGGCGTCCGGCTGCCGTTCTTGTTCCTCTTCCTCGGCGCAACGCCGTGCACCGAATGGCTCGGCGATGTGGTCGCACGGGACGAAAAGGGCTTCATCCTGACGGGCGCCGAAGCGGGCGCGGACCACCTGCTTGCGACGAGCGTGCCGGGGATCTACGCGGCCGGCGACGTCCGCTCAGGCTCGGTCAAGCGCTGCGCGACCGCCGTCGGCGAGGGAGCGATGGTCGTCCGCTTCGTGCACGAGCACTTCGCCGCCGTCCCCGCCTGACCGGCGTTACTGCGCCCTCGCGAATCTCGTCAACGTTCGGTGCCAGGCACCGCGAAGTGGGCTTCGCAGCTAGGACATGGCGCTTCCGTCATGTCCGGCGGCAGCCGCCGTGAAGTGCGCTTCGCATCATGGGCACGTCTGGTTGGGACGGGCCAAGTCGACGCTAGATCTTGTGCGCCGTGCCCTCGAGGTGCGGCCGGTCGACACGGTTCGCGCCTTCGGCCTGGCGGATCTCGTCGTCGGTCATCGGCCACTTCTCGAGCGGGTAGTGGCACGCGGCCGACTGGCCCGGTGAGAGCTCGCGGAGTTGCGGGGTCTCGACGTCGCAGTGCCCCTCGTGGAAGCGCGGGCAGCGCGGGTGGAACACGCACGCGGACGGCGGGTCGACGGGTGACGGCACGTCGCCGCTCAGCACGATCCGCTCGCGGCCGCCGGTCGTTGCGCGCGGCACCGCCGAGAGCAGCGCCGCGGTGTAGGGATGCTTCGGGTGTTCGTAGATCGACTCGCTGTCGCCGATCTCGACGATCTTCCCGAGGTACATGACGGCGATCCGGTCGGCGATCTGCCTGATCACCGACAGGTCGTGCGAGATGAACACGTAGGTCAGATTGAAATCGCGCTGCAGGTTCCGGAGCAGGTTCAGGATCTGCGCCTGGATCGACACGTCGAGCGCCGACACCGGTTCGTCGCACACGATCAACTTCGGCGAGAGCGCGAGCGCGCGCGCGACGCCGATCCGCTGGCGCTGCCCGCCGGAGAACTCGTGTGGGTAGCGGTTGTAGTGCTCGGGGCTCAGGCCGACCGTCTCGAGCAGTTCTTGCACGCGCGTCTTCGCGCCCTTCTGCCCGTGGATCGCGAACGGCGCGCCGACGATCTGGCCGACGGTCTTGCGCGGGTTCAGCGACGAGTATGGATCCTGGAAGATCATCTGCATCTCACGCCGCAGCGGGCGCAGCGAACGCTGGCTCAGGTGCGAGATGTCGGTGCCGTCGAAGCGAATCGTGCCCGCCGTGAGATCGAGCAGTCGCAGCATCAAGCGTGCGGTCGTCGACTTGCCGCAGCCCGACTCGCCGACGATGCCGAGCGTCTCGCCGCGGCGCACCGTCAGGTTGATGCCCTCGACCGCGTGCACCTCGGCCTTGCCGCGTGCGAACACGCCCTGCCTGACCGCGAACCGCTTCGTCAGGTTCTCGACTTCGACGAGGTTGCCGTTCGAGCTCATGCCGCGTCATCCACCCGGTTGACCGAGCGCTTCGCGCCCTCACGCACCTTGTCGTCCCACGCGAGGTGGCAGGCGTCCGGATGCGCGTCGGGCATGGTTGCGACAAGCGGCGGGCGATCGACCGGGCACGGCTCGAAGCGGTAGCGGCAGCGCGGATGGAATGGGCAGCCGGAGGGCGGCGCGAGCAGCGACGGCGGCGAGCCCTCGATCGGCACGAGCGCGGTCAGCCGTCGTTCGATCGACGGCATCGAGTCGAGGAGGCCCCAGGTGTACGGGTGCTGCGGCTGCTCGAAGATCTGGCGCGCAGGCCCGTATTCCATGATCCGGCCCGCGTACATGACCATCACGGAGTTCGCGGTCTCTGCGACCACGCCGAGATCGTGGGTGACGAGGATGACGCCGATGTCGAACTCGCGCTTCACTTCCTCGATCAGTTCGATGATCTGCGCCTGCACCGTCACGTCGAGCGCCGTCGTCGGCTCGTCGCAGATCAGGATCGACGGGTTGTGCACGAGCGCCATCGCGATCATCGCGCGCTGGCGCATGCCACCCGAGAACTGGTGTGGGTAGTCGCGCGCGCGCGACTTCGCGTTCGGGATGCCGACGTGGTCGAGCAGTTCTGTGGCCCGCGCCCACGCGGCGTCCTTGCTGACGTCCTGGTGCGCCGTCACGGCCTCCGCGATCTGGGCGCCGACGCGGTACATCGGGTGCAGGCAGGCGAACGGGTCCTGGAACACCATCGCGATGTCCTTGCCGCGGATGTGCCGCAACTCGTCCTGGGGCAGGGTCAGCAGGTCGCGTCCCATGAACTCCACCTCGCCCGTGATCGCAGTGCGCTGCCGGTTCAGCAGTCCCATCACCGCGAGGTTCGAGACGCTCTTGCCCGAGCCCGACTCGCCGACGACGCCGAGCGTCTCGCCGCGACTGAGTGAGAACGTCACGTCGGAGACCGCCTGCACGACGCCGTCCGACGTCGGGAAGCGGACGGTCAGCCCACGTACGTCGAGCAGCTTTCCTTC
>JANMWB010000220.1:0-7326 GCA_031393705.1 Thermoleophilia bacterium
TGTCAGACACCAGGTACTCCGCACGCTCGGTGACGCGCTAATGGAAGAATCAGCTTTGTGGTTCTGAGCGACATCACCATCGCAAGGCTCATCGCCGAGGGGCGCATCGGGATCGACCCGTATGACGACGCGCTGCTGCAGCCGTCGAGCGTCGACGTGCGCGTCGACAAGTACTTCCGCGTCTTCCACAACGCGCGCTACCCGTACATCGATGTGAAGCAGCCACAGGAGGAGCTGACGGAGGAGGTCGAGATCCAGGGCGACCAGCCGTTCATCCTTCACCCCGGCGAGTTCGTCCTCGGCTCGACGCTCGAGCGCGTGTCTCTGCCCGACGACCTCGTGGCGCGGCTCGAGGGCAAGAGCTCGCTCGGCCGGCTCGGTCTCCTGATCCACTCGACCGCCGGCTTCATCGATCCCGGCTGGGACGGTCACGTGACGCTCGAGCTCTCGAACGTCGCGAACCTCCCGATTACGATCTACCACGAGATGAAGATCGGGCAGATCTCCTTCATGCAGCTCACTGAACCAACCTCGACGCCGTACGGCACAGCCTCACTCGGGTCGAAGTACCAGGGACAGCGCGGGCCGACACCGTCCCGCTACTGGAAGAACTTCGAACAGTGAAAGTCCTCGTCACCGGCAGCACCGGCTTCATCGGGCCGAAGGTGGTGCATGCGCTGCGCACGCAGGGACGTGACGTTCGCGCGCTTGTCCGGCGGCCCGAGCAGGCGACGCAGCTCACTTCGTGGGGCGCGGAGCTCGTCACCGGCGATGTCACCGAACCCGCGAGCCTGCGCGCCGCGGTCGACGGTTGCACGCACGTCGTCCACCTCGTGTCGATCCTCAAAGGCAGCCCCGCAGCGTTCGAGCGCATCATGACGCAGGGCACCATTGACCTCCTGGCAGCCGCGAAGGATGCCGGCGTCGAGCGGTTCGTCCTGATGAGCGCACTCGGTACGACAGAGACGACGAAAGACATCGTCCCGTACTTCGCGTCGAAGTGGCGAATGGAGCAGGAGACGGCGCGGTCGGGCCTCGAGTACACGATCTTCCGCCCGAGCTTCGTCTTCGGGGACGGCGGTGCGCTGCCGCTCTTCATCAAGCAGGTCAAGTACTCGCCGGTCGTGACGGTGATCGGGTCGGGCCTGCAACGCATCCAGCCGATCTGGGTGGACGACGTGGCCGAGTATTTCTCCCACGGCGTCGACCATCCGCAAGCGGCGAACCGCACGTTCGAGATCGGCGGCCCGGATGTCGTGACCTGGAATGAGCTCTACGCGAAGATCGCTAAGGCGCTCGGCAAACGGCGTGCGCTTGTGCACGTGCCGCCGGCGCTCGCGCGCACCGGCGCGAAGCTGACGCAGTGGGCGCCCGGCGCGCCCCTGACTACCGACCAGATCGCGATGATCGAAGCGGGCGACAACGTCGCCACGAGGTCCGATGCCGTGGACACCTTCCGGCTCCCGCTCGTCGCGCTCGACGAGCAGCTTCGCCGCGCGGCCTGAACGGCCGCCCGAACCGCTTCGGCCTCAGCGAGCGCCCGAAGCGGCGAAGCCGGGACGAATCAGACGTGCGGGCGGCTTCAGACCTGCGTCCTTGACAGGCGGATTGTTCGGCTCGACGCAGGCGGGCGCACCGAAGCTGGCGCGGCGGCGTTCTTCGGGTGCGTCCGCGTAAAGGGTCGTTCGCTGTCGCGGCGTCCGGCCGTTGGCGCGGATGAGCGCCTCGAGTTGCTCGGGTGTCATCTCCTGACCGTGTTCGGAGCCGGCTGAGCGTGAGATCGACTCGTTCATGAGCGTGCCGCCGAGGTCGTTCACGCCTGCTCGTAGCGCGGCGGCGACGCCGGCGCGGCCGAGCTTCACCCACGATGCCTGGATGTTTGTGATGAACGGGTGGAGCGCCAGTCGTCCGACCGCGTGCATGAGCAGCGCTTCGGCGAAGGTGGGGCCGCGCCGCGAGCGGCCCTGGAGGTACATGGGCGCTTCCATCGGCACGAACGGCAGCGGGACGAACTCGGTGAAGCCGCCGCTTGCTCGTTGCTGATCGCGAACCGCGACGAGATGCCGGGCCCAGTGATCGGGGCCGTCGACGTGACCGAACATGATCGTGTTGTTGGAGCGGAGCCCGACACGATGCGCGGTGTCGTGCACCTCGAGCCATTGCGACGAGGTGATCTTGTCAGGACAGATGATTCGACGCACTCGATCGTCGAGCACTTCCGCCGCTGTGCCGGGCAGCGAGCTGAGCCCGGCGTCGCGCAGACGCGCGAGATAGTCGGTGAGCGGCAGTGCGAGCGTCGCTGCTCCCTGCCAGATCTCGAGCGCGGAGAAGGCGTGCACATGCATCTCCGGCACGGCGTCCTTGATCACGCGGACGACCGATTCGTAATAGTCGCCGGTGAACGCCGGGTGGATGCCACCCTGGAGGCAGACTTCCGTCGCACCGCGCTCCCATGCCTCTTCGACACGACGTGCGATCTCTTCCTGGGGAACGAGGTAGGGCGCGCCGCGGAGGTTCGCCGCGAGCTTGCCCTTCGAGAACGCGCAGAAGCCGCAGCGGAAATAGCAGACGTTCGTGTACTGGATGTTGCGAGTGACGACGTAGCTGACCTCGTCGCCGCAGACCTCGCGGCGGAGCGCGTCGGCGGCGGCGTAGATGCGTTCGCGTTCCTCGCCGCGTGCGGCGAAGAGCCGGGTGATCTCCTCCTCGCCGAGTTCGTCGCTCGAGTCGAGCGGCAGCGCGTCGCGTGGGACGAACGGGACGGGCGTCGGCTCGCCCGGCGCCCAGGCATCCTCGCGTGCCAGTCCGACTGCGTCGGATGCGCGCAGCGCCGTGCGCAGCACGCCGGCGTCGACCCAGTCGGCGTTGAGCCATTCGGGGTAGACGGGCAGTCGCGCCGCGAGCTCGAAGCCGCGCGCACGTGTCGCCTGGGCCAGACGCTCGACCTCGGGCCATGGCGCCTCCGGGTTGACGTGATCGATCGTCACCGACGAAACACCGCCCCAGTCGTCGATGCCTGCGTCGAGCAGGCGGCCGAAGTCTTCGGTCAGGTTGGGCGGCGCTTGCAGGTGGATCTCCACCGGCAGCAGCACCCGCGCGGCGGCGATCGTCCAGAGGTGTTCGTCGAGGTCCGGCTCCGGCGCGCCCGCCATCTTCGTGCCCTGCTTGGCGCGGAAGTTCTGCACGATCACCTCCTGGACATGCCCGTACCGTTCGTGCGCCTCCCGGATCGCGACCAATGCGTCGAGACGTTCAGCCCGTGTCTCACCGATCCCGATCAGGATCCCCGTCGTGAACGGCACACGCTGCTCACCCGCGGCGTCGAGGGTGGCGAGCCGGGCAGCGGGCAGCTTGTCCGGCGATCCGAAATGCGGGCCGCCGCGCGCCGACAGACGCTCCGACGTTGTCTCGAGCATCAACCCCATCGAGACCGACACCGGCCGCAGCGCCCGCACATCGGCTGCGCTCATCACCCCGGGATTGAGATGCGGCAGGAGCCCCGTCTCTTCGAGCACCGCGCCTGCGGCTTGGCCGAGATACTCGAGCGTCGTCGAACACCCCAGCGCCTCGAGCTCCTCCCGAGCCGCGCGATAGCGCAACTCCGGCTTGTCTCCCAGCGTGAACAACGCTTCCCGGCACCCCGCAGCGGCACCCGCGCGCGCGATCTCCACCACCTCATCGATCGTCAGGAACGCGCGCTCGCCCCGCTTCGGAGGCGCCGCAAAGGTGCAGTAGTGGCAGACGTCGCGACAAAGCTTCGTCAGGGGGATGAACACCTTCGGCGAGTAGGTGACCAGTGCGCTCCGCGTATCGCGGAGCCGGCGCGCCTCACCGAGAAGCTCCGCCGCCGGGATGCGCAGGATCTCCGCTGTCCTCACCCGGCCAGCCTACGTTCCGCGTAGACTGACGAGCGTCAGATACCTGCACGGGGAGTCCCTGTCGAGGGGCTGAGAGGACGTTTCCTAGCGTCGACCCGCCGAACCTGATCTGGGTCATGCCAGCGAAGGGAGCAAACAGATGCCGCACCGCACCGTCTTCTCTCAAGGGGCCGCCTGTAAGACACAGATGCACCTCGCCCGTCGCGGCGAGCTGACGCCCGAGATGGAGCGCCTGGCTGCACGTGAGGAGCTCGAGCCGACACACGTCCGTGACGAGGTGGCACGGGGCCGAATGAGTCGCGACTGGAACCGCCAGTTCGAGCTCGCCCTCGACCCCGAGACGGCGCGGGCGATGCACCACGAGACGCTTGCCGACGACTACTTCAAGAAGGCCGAGTTCTGCTCGATGCACAACTTCCGCGACGTCGACTGGGACGCTCTCGTCGCGGCCGGGAATCGGCGCCCCGCGGGGGCGAGAACGTGACCGAGACCGAGCTCGTGATCGCCGGGCGACGTTTCGGGTCACGGCTGATCACGGGCAGCGGCAAGTACGCGAGCTTCGCGCAGATGGCTGAGGCGATCGACGCCGCAGGCTCGGAAATGGTGACCGTGGCGGTGCGACGCGTCGACTTCGACGAGCGCGCCGGCGACATCACGAGCTTTCTGACGGACGACGTGCTGCTGCTGCCGAACACCTCCGGCGCAGAGACTGCCGACGAAGCGGTGCGGATCGCGAAGCTCGCGCGTGCCGGCGGGCTGCCGACCTGGATCAAGCTCGAAGTGATTCCCGATCCGCGCAATCTGCTTCCTGACCCGCTCGGAACGCTTCGGGCGGCGGAGGTGCTGGTCGAAGACGGGTTCACGGTGCTGCCCTACATGTTCCCGGACCCGGTGCTCGCGAAGCGACTCGAGGAGGTCGGTTGCGCGACCGTGATGCCGCTGGCCGCGCCGATCGGCTCGGGCCGCGGTCTGCGGCTGCGCGAGGCGATCCAGATCATCATCGAAGAAGCGCGCGTGCCCGTCGTGATCGACGCGGGGCTGGGTGCGCCTTCCGAGGCAGCCGCGTCGATGGAGCTGGGAGCCGACGCCGTGCTCGTCAACACGGCAATCGCGCGTGCCGCCCACCCAGTGCGGATGGCAGCTGCGTTCCGGCAGGCAGTCGTGGCCGGGCGAGAAGGGTTCCTCGCCGGCTTGATCGACGTACGGGACGAAGCCGAGGCGTCGAGCCCGCTTGCGGGCTCGCTCGGCACCCCATGAGCAGGTGCACCGTCAACGGACGCGAGCACGAGCTCGAAAACGGCGAGACCGTCGCGCGGCTGCTCGAACGCCTCGGTGTCCCCGGACGCTACGCGCTCGTCGAGCGGAACCGGGAGCCGGTCGAGCGCTCGCACTACGAGGAGGTGCACCTTGCTGCAGGCGACAGGATCGTCGTCGCGAGGCCCGTGGCCGGCGGCTAGCTGCCGTCTCTACCTGATCACGGCGTGCCGGCCCGATCTCGAGGACTTCCTCGAGGCGGCGATCGCCGGTGGCGTCGACATCGTTCAGATCCGCGACAGGCGACTCTCCGATGCCGCTCTGCTCGAGGAGCTCGCAACCGCGCACGCGGTGACGGCCCGACACCGCGTGCCGCTCGTCGTCAACGACCGCCCGGATCTTGCGCTTCTGGCGGGCGCTGATTTCGTGCACGTCGGCCAGGATGACATCAGCGTGCGGGATGCTCGCCGCATCTTCCCCACCGTCGGTCTGTCGACGCATACGCCCCCGCAGATCGACGCCGCCGAGGCCGACTACCTCGGCGTCGGCCCGATCTTCGACACCCCGACCAAGCCGGGGCGTGCCGCCGTCGGGCTCGAGCTCGTCCGCTACGCCGCAGCCCACGCGCGCCAGCCGTGGTTCGCCATCGGCGGCATCACGACCGACAACGCGGCGGAGGTCGTCGCTGCGGGAGCTGAACGCCTCGCTGTCGTCCGCGCGATCGGCGATGCAGCCGACCCGGAGCTCACGGCCCGCAGCTTGTGTGGGGTCCTTCCGAGCCTCAGGCTGTGACGAACTGCGCCGCGACGGCCTCGTCGATCGCGCGCGGCACAGGAACGACACATGACTCAGGGCCGACGGCGCCGGTCGCCACGGCCTCGAGACAGCGTGACTGCAGCGCGAAGCCGAGGTCCATCGACTCGATCGAATTGCCGAGCGGGCGCGGCCCCGCGAGGTTGACCATGTGCCCGTCGGTGAGGACGGTGACGCGACCTTGGGCGGCGGCTTCGATTCCCGCGGCGTCGATCTCCCAGGGAAAGTGGCCGGCGTTCGCGAGGATCGCACCGTTCTTCAGGAGCGGAAGGTCGTCGGCGGTGACGACGCCTTTCGCACCGGTGACCGTGATCACGACGTCTGCGCTGCGCAGCGCGTCGTCGCGTTCGGGCACGAGGAAACCGTCGAGCATCGCTTCGAGCCGCAGAACGGGATCACGTTCGACCACAGAGACCACCGAGTACGCGTTGCGAAAGTTCGCCGCGACGCCTTTGCCGCACGCGCCGTAGCCGAACACGGTCACGCGCTTTCCGTTGGTTGACTTGTTCGTGAGGCGAATGAACGACTCGAGCACGCTCTGACCGACGGCGTGGCGGTTCTCCGCGAACTGCTTGATCGGGCTGTCGTTGATTACGAGCACGGGCAGGCCGATGCGGTCGCGCAACGGCTCGAGGCGCGTTCGGCCCGAGGTCGTCTCCTCCGTCCCGCCGAGCAGGCCGTCGTAGGGCTCCTCGAGGTAGCGGACGAAGAGATCGCCGCCGTTGTC
Source organism: Thermoleophilia bacterium (assembly GCA_031393705.1). Classification (GTDB taxonomy): domain Bacteria; phylum Actinomycetota; class Thermoleophilia; order Gaiellales; family Gaiellaceae; genus PALSA-600. Next base: position 6,673 of record JANMWB010000220.1, read on the forward strand.
GAGCAGCAACTGCGGGTGCGTGCGCACGAGCTCCCAGAGATAGCGGTCGTGCTCGACCGGATCGCTCGTCGGAGCGCCGATCACACGCACGCCGTGTTCGGTGAGGTAGTCGATCGCGGACTGCTGCGTCGTATTGAGATTGCCCGTCGCGACGATCTCGGCGCCGCCGCGCTGCAACGCGAGGAGCAGCGCGACCGTCTTCGGTTCGAGGTGGATGCCAGTCCCGATCGTCAGGCCCGCGAACGGCTGCGTGCGGTCGAACTCGTCGCCGATCTGGGCGAGCAGTCGGCAGTTCGCAATCACCCAGTCGATGCGGTCCACGAAACGATTAAAGACGAAGGGCCCCTACGTCGCCGCAGGCGACCAGACAAATCCAGTGGCCTACCGTCGCCGAAGGCGACACGACAACTGCGCGCAACCGCATTGAGGGGCCGAGCCGAGAAACACGAAGGGCCCCGGTGAGGGGGCCCTTCAATGCGGTCACCAGCTTGGACTTCGTAGAGGCGCTTCCGGCCGGTTAAGGCGGCGCGTTTGCGAGTCCCCCACGCTGGCTAGACGATTCCCGTCAGGTCACGGGGACACGCCTCTACGAGCTGGTACCTCCACTGCCCGTACTTGAAATCTCCAACGCCGGACCACCTCCTTTCCGCGGTT
>JANMWB010000199.1:0-8151 GCA_031393705.1 Thermoleophilia bacterium
ACCGCGGCGGCTCGACGAACGGCCGCCCCGGCGGCGGCTTCAGCCCGGGCGGCACGACGTACGACTTCACCGACTTCGATCTCGGCGACATCTTCGGCGGGCTGTTCAACCGCGGCGGCGGGCGGCAGCAGCAACAGCAGCAACGCGGCCAGCGTGGCAACGACGTCGAAGTCGATGTGCACATCGCGTTCGAGGATGCGCTGAAGGGCGCTCAGGTGACGATCCCCGTCGAGCTCGAGCTTGCATGCCATACGTGCCACGGCACAGGAGCGGCTCCGGGGACGGCGCCGATCACGTGTCCCGTGTGCAGCGGCAGCGGTGTCGTCGCGACCTCCCAGGGGTTGTTCGCGCTGCAAGAGCCGTGCCCGCGTTGTCGCGGACGTGGTTCGATCGTCGAGAAGCCGTGCCCGACGTGCAGCGGCAGCGGCCGCGAGCGGCGGACGAAGCGCTACACCGTGAAGGTTCCGGCCGGTGTCAAGGACGGCACGCGCATCAAGCTGAAGGGCAAGGGCGAGGCCGGCTACGGCGGCGCGCCCGCAGGCGACCTCTACGTGCTCACGCGCGTCGAGCCGTCGAAGATCTACGAGCGCCGCGGCGACGACCTGATCGTCGTCGTTCCGGTGCCCTACACGACCGCGGCGCTCGGCGGCAAGGTCGAGGTGCAGACGCCGGACGGTCCGGTGCAGCTGAAGATCCCCGCCGGCACCGAGGACGGCAAGCTCCTGCGGATCAAGGATCGCGGTGTGCCGCACTTGAACAGCGAGGGCCGGGGCGACGTGCTCGCGCGCATCAAGATCCAGGTGCCGAAGAGAATGAACAAGAAGCAGCGCGAGGCGCTCGAGGCTTTGCAGCAGGCGGGCGCGTGAACGACAGCGACCGTCCCCGCTACATGATCAGCGTCGCCGCGGAGCTCGTGGGGATGCACCCTCAGACGCTGCGCATCTATGAGCAGAAGGGCCTTGTCAACCCACGGCGCACTGCCGGCAATACGCGGCTCTACTCGGATGCGGACGTCGAGCGCCTACGGCTGATCCAGCGTTTGACCACGGACTGGGGCCTCAACCTCGCAGGCGTCGAGCGTGTCCTGCACATGGAGGACGAGCTCGACCGTCTGCGTGTGCGCATGGAGCGCATGGAGCAGGAGATGAGACGGTCGCTCGACGAAGTTCATCGCTATTACCGGCGCGACCTCGTGCTCTATCGGCCCCCACAGCCACCGGCGGTGCGACAAGAGAAGAAGAGGACGTAGATGGATTTCAACCGGATGACGATCAAGAGCCAGGAAGCCGTGGCAGCGGCGCAGGATCTCGCGCGCCGCAACGGCAACCCCGACGTCACGCCCGACCACGTTCTGCTTGCGCTGCTCGACCAGGAACTGTTCGGCGACTGGCAAGGCCTGCGCGCGGAAGCCGAGCGCAAGCTCGGTGCGCTGCCGAGTGTGCAGGGCGGTCAGCAGCAGCCGAGTGTCTCGGCGGCGCTCTCGCGCAGCTTCGATCAGGCCGACAAGGAGCGGGAGCGGCTCGGCGACGAGTACATCTCGACCGAGCACCTGTTCCTTGCGCTCGAGCCAGTGCCGCGCGGCGAGATCGAGGCGTGGATCGAGCAGGTCCGCGGCGGCAGGCGCGTGACGTCGCAGAACCCGGAGGAGACGTATCAGGCGCTCGAGAAGTTTGGTCGCGATCTGACCGAAGCGGCGGAGCAGGGAAAGCTCGATCCGGTGATCGGGCGCGACGAGGAGGTTCGCCGGGTGATGGAGATCCTCTCCCGGCGCACGAAGAACAACCCGGTGCTGATCGGCGAGCCCGGCGTCGGCAAGACCGCGATCGCCGAAGGCCTCGCGCAGCGGATCGTCGCGGGCGACGTCCCCGAGACGTTGCGCGACCGGCGCGTCTGGGCGCTCGACCTCGGTCTCCTGCTCGCCGGCGCGAAGTATCGCGGCGACTTCGAGGAGCGCCTCACGGCGGTGCTTGGAGAGATCAAGAACAGCGACGGACGCGTGATCCTCTTCATCGACGAGCTGCACACGATTGTCGGCGCGGGCGCGGCAGAAGGCGCGGTAGACGCCGCGAACTTGTTGAAGCCGTTGCTCGCGCGCGGCGAGCTGCGTTGCATCGGCGCGACGACGCTGACCGAGTACCGCAAGTACATCGAGAAGGACGCCGCTCTCGAACGCCGTTTCGCGCCGGTGCGCGTCGACGAGCCGAATGTCGCAGAGACGATCGCCATCCTCCGCGGTCTCAAGGAACGCTACGAGGCGCATCACGGCGTGCGCATCCGCGACGCCGCGCTCGTGGCGGCCGCGGTGCTCAGTCACCGCTACGTCGCCGACCGTTTTCTGCCCGACAAGGCGATCGACCTCGTCGACGAGGCTGCCGCACGACTCCGGATCGAGATCGACTCGAGCCCGCGCGAGCTCGACGAGGCGAACCGCCGCGTCATGCAGCTCGAGATCGAGCTGGCGGCGATGACCAACGAGCCCGCGAGCGTGCGCGATCCCGTGGAGCGCCCGCTCGCCGAGGCAAAGGAAGAACGCGACGGTCTCGCCGCGCGCTGGTCGAAGGAGAAGGACGTGCTCGAACGCGTCCGCGAGATCACGCGCAAGATCGACGAGCTCCGCATGGAGGCCGAGCGCGCCGAGCGTGAGGCGAACCTCCAGCGCGTGGCGGAGATCCGCTACGGCGAGATCCCGGATCTCGAGAAGGAGCTCGAGGAGCGCGAGAAGGTCGAGAACCCGATGGTCAAGGAAGAGGTCGACGAGGACGACATCGCAGCCGTGATCGGACGCTGGACCGGCATCCCGGTCGACAGGCTCCTCGAAAGCGAGACGCAGAAGCTGATTCACATGGAGGAGCGGCTGCACCAGCGCGTTGTCGGGCAGGACCAGGCCGTCTCCTCAGTCGCCGACGCGCTGCGACGCGCGCGCACGGGGCTGCAGGATCCCGATCGCCCGATCGGCTCGTTCGTCTTCCTCGGGCCGACCGGTGTCGGCAAGACCGAGCTCGCGCGGGCGCTCGCCGAGTTCATGTTCGACGACGAGCACGCGATGGTGCGCATCGACATGAGCGAGTACCAGGAGCGGCATACGGTCTCGCGCCTGATCGGCGCGCCGCCGGGCTACGTCGGGTACGACGAAGGCGGCCAGCTCACCGAGGCGGTTCGCCGGCGGCCGTACACGGTCGTGCTCCTCGACGAGATCGAGAAGGCGCACGCGGAGGTGTTCGACGTGCTGCTGCAGGTGCTCGACGACGGTCGGCTCACCGACGGACAGGGACGCACGGTCGACTTCCGCAACGCGGTGCTGATCATGACGTCGAACATCCGGAGCATCGAGGCGATGAGCGAGCACTTCCGGCCGGAGTTTCTGAACCGCATCGACGAGCTCGTCGAGTTCAAGGCACTGTCGCGCGAGCAGCTCACCGGCATCGTCGATCTTCAGCTCACGCGGCTGCGGTCACGCCTCGCCGAGCGCGGATTGATGATCGAGTTGACGGAGGCGGCCAAGGAGGCGATCGCCGAGGCAGGCTGGGATCCCGCCTACGGCGCGCGGCCGTTGAAGCGCGCGATCCAGCGCCTGCTCGAGAACCCGCTTGCCCGCCGCCTGCTCGAGGGCGACTTCGGCGACGGCGACACGATCCACGTCGACGCTCAGCACTTCGAAGGACAAAACGGCGAGCTCGTGTTCACGAAGCTCGTCGACCGGGAGCCGACGGCGGTCTAGGAGGACTTCGGCGGCAGCTCGACGTCGTCGAGCATGTCGGCGCCTTCGTGGAGCGGCGGGGCGCCGTAGACGAAGACGACGAGCTCCTCGTCGGTCTCGTTGCGCATCTGCAGAGGCGTCATCGGCTCGACGGCGACAACGCCGCCCGGGCCGAGGTCGACGCGTTCCGGCTTGTCGCCGAGGAGCATCGTCAGCGTCCCGGAGATCACGACGAAGACTTCTTCCTGGACGTGGTCCTGGTGGCGGCGCCCGGTGGAGTGGGCCGGATAGCGCCAGAGGCGCGCCCGCGATTGCTGCAGCTCGACTGCGGTCGTCAGGTCGGCCGCGCGCCGCGGCTCCTCGCCCTCCTTCGCGGGCCGCTCCTCGTACTCGAGGTCGTCGACGCTGATCCAGTGGTAACCCACGCCACGATCCTACGTGTGGATACGGTGCCGCCGTGATCCTCGTCGTCGCTGCGACCCCGGAGGAGCTCCGTGGCGCCGACGGCGCCGCCACGCTCGTCTGCGGGGTCGGCCCCGTCGAAGCTGCCGCACGCACTGCGGCTGCGCTCGTGGGGCAGTTGCCGGATGCCGTGCTGCACGTTGGGATCGCGGGCGGCCGGTCGTTCGAGAAGCCGGTGCTCGTCATCGGCACCGAGGCCGTGTACTGCGACGCCGACGATCCACAGTGGATCGAGCTGCGCATCCCCGCAGACGCCGCGCTTATCGACGCTGCGCGCCGCGCCCTCCCCGACGCGCGCGTCGAGCCGATCGGGACGAGCGCACACGTCGGCGGCTCGAGCGATTGCGCAGTCGAGGCGATGGAGGGATACGCCGTCTTGCGCGCGGCCGCGCTCGCCGGCGTTCCTGCCGTCGAGGTGCGCGTGCTCTCGAACGCCGTCGGCGAGGCCGACCGCGCGAAGTGGCGCTTCGCCGATGCGAAGGACGCGCTGGCTGCTGCGCTCCCTGCGCTGATCGAGGAGGTCGCCCGTGCGCACGCGTGAGCTGCCGCCGCCGCTACCGCCGGGCGAGCGCACGGTGGGCCAGGTGATCGCCGAGACGATCCGCGCCTATGGCGACCGCTTCTGGCGCGTGCTGCCGCTCGGCATTCCGGTCGCGGTCGTCGATCAGCTGAGCGTGCGCGAGTCCTCCGGGGTTCAGATGCTGGTGTGGTGGGCTGCGACGCCGCTCTTCGTCGCGGCGTATCTCTATGCGTGCTCGCTCGTCCTCCACACACGGCCGAATCGCACCGCCGTCGCGCTCGCCCTGCTGATCTACCTGCCGTTCCCGGCCCTCCGCGCGCTGTTCATCCTGCCGGGGATCGCGTGGTTCGCCCTGATCGGGCTCGCGGTGCCCGCGGCGATGGTCGAACGGCTGCGTATCCGAGACGCGCTCGTGCGAGGCCGGCAACTCGCCGTCGCCGACTACGCGCACGCGCTCGGATCGCTCGCCGCGCTCGTCCTCGTCGTCGGAATCGCCGCCAACACGTTGAGCGCGCTTCTGCACAGCCAGGGAGACAACGGGCAGCGCATTGCATCCGCGCTCTCCGACCTCGTGCTGAGCCCGCTGCTCTTCCTCGGGGCGGCACTGCTGTATCTCGACCAGTCGGCCAGGGTAGGGTCCGATGCATCCGACCGAAGGAGACGCCGCGATGCCCATTTTCATCCTCCTGTCGACGCTGACGCAACAGGGCGTCACGACGCTCAAGTCGAACCCTGAGCGGCTGCGCGAGGTCAACAAGGACGTCGAAGAGCTCGGCTGCCGCGTGCTGCACCAGTGGGCGGTGCTCGGCTCGTTCGACTTCGTGAATGTCCTCGAGGCGCCGGACATCGCGACCGTCGCGAAGGTCTCGGTCGCCCTCGGCGCACGGGGTTCCTCACGGATCGAAACGCTCCCCGCGCTCGAGATCGACGAGTTCCTGCGTACGCTCGAATAGCGAGGCGGGGCCGGACGGCCTATTGACTCCTGTCGCCCTCTGTGTCTGACTCCGGGTCGTACGGTCTCCGGGGGAGGGCGACCTTGTTGGGAAGGGGCAGGCGGCTAGCGAAGCCAGCCGTCATTGCGGCGGTTCTCGTAGCCATGCTCGCGTTCGCCGGCCCGGCGGCCGCCGACAGCCTCGAGTGGAACGACTCCGGAGACTCGTTCACGACATTCGGTGCGAACTCGCCGATCACGATTTCGATGGGCACGCTCGAGAACGCCTGCCTGACGCTCGGCACGTTCTCGGCCGACGTCTACATCGTCCCGACGGGGACCGCGACGGTCGGCTCGACGTTGCACGATGTCAACGGCGCCCCGAACGTCATTCAGAGTTCCTTGACCGGTGGGCTCTTCATCGATGAGACGATCGGTTACACGGCGCCGACGGGGAGCATCGGGCCAGGCACCTACGCCGTTGTCTACGACGACTGTCAGAACGGCAAGGTCGACCCCGGGGACTTCGTGCTCGATCCCGCCTTTACCGTCGACGTGCCGACGAACGTGCCCCCGCTCCCCGGCGGTCTCTCCGGCATCAAGGACCATGCCAAGGAGATGGGCGACCGCGACAAGGGCGCCGCGAAGAAGCTGGCCGCGCTCTTCGCGGGTTACGAGATCTACAACGCGATCAGCGACTTCATGGACGCGACGACCGGCACGCTGCTGATCAACCTCTACGTCAACTACCTGTGCAACTACGTCACTCCGTCGATCGACAACTCGCCGATCACTCCGTGGTGCCCCACCGTCAGCCTCGAGGACCGCTTACGCCTCGAGATGTCGACGATCAAGCTGACCGTCGACTCGTCGCGCCACTGGTACGGCATTAACGCGGACCCGCCCGATCCGAACTTTCGTGAGGTGCCGCAGCTCGGGGCTTTCTCCTCGAGCGCACCTGCGTCGGGTGATCCCGTCGATGTGTCCGTCGCGGCGTTCGAGGCGCGTCAGAAAGTGACGGAGTCGGCGAGCCAGCAGCTGTTGCACGCGCTCGAGCGCTATCAGGGCGCCTCGGTCGCAAGCGATGGTGTAGCCGCGCTCATGCAGGCAAGGAACATCCAGTCCTACTCGACGCTCCTCGTAACGGAGCTCCAGCAGGAGAACGGCCTGATCGATTCGATGCTCGGGGCGATCGGTTCGAGCGGTCGCGACATCGCCGCGACGCAGGCGAAGCTCACTTCGCTCCAGCAGCGGCTCGCCTCGACCGGCCTGACCTCGGGCGAACGGCTCGCGCTGCGGAACCTCGGCCTGACCAACGCAGACATCGCTGCAGGCACCTCACGGCTGATCGGCGGCGACTTTACGGTCTACGGCCCGGGGGAGACACTGCAGACGACACTCGACGCTCTCAAGGTGGAGAACGGCGCCACCGCGTCCGCGCTCGGCTCGCTGACGAGCGACATGGCTCCGATCGTCTCGAACCTCGCAGCGCAGGGCTTCGACGTGACGCCGACCGTCTCCGCGCCCGGTCCGTTCACCGGCACCGTCGGGCAGCCCGTCGCGTTCTCGGCAAGCGCGACGGACCCGCAGGGCGGAACGCTCACAGTCGCCTGGGACCTGAACGGCGACGGTGTGTTCGACGACGCGACCGGACTGAGCCCGTCGTTCACCTACAGCGCGCCGTACGACGGGCCGGTCGGTGTCCAGGTGACGAACGCCGCCGGGCGCACGGCGGTCGCCTACGCGCACGCAACGGTTGCGGGCGCGAATCACCTGCCGACGTTCACGATCGTGACCCCGCACGCTGGAGCGCTCACGCAACTGCTGGCGGGACAGATGCAGACCTTCCAGGCAAGCACCCTCGACGCCGACGGCGACCTGGTCACCGTCAACTGGTTCGTCGACGGCGCGCTGGTCGGGTCAGGGCCGTCGTTCACCTACAGCTCGGCCGCCGCCGGTCCGCACACGGTGCAGGTGACTGCCGACGACGGTCACGGCACGACGTCCGGCCCCGAGTGGACCGTGTTCTCGCTTCAACCCGACGGCGACGGCGACGGCTACAACGCGAACATCGACTGCAACGACGCGAACGCGCACGTGCATCCGGATGCAGTCGAGGTCGTGGGCAACGGCGTCGACGACGACTGCGACCTGTCGACGCCGGATGCGGGCTCACCGCCGCACGCCTCCTTCTCCTTCAATCCCTCAGCCGCCGGGCGGCCGGTCGCGTTCACCGACCAGTCGACCGATCCCAACCGGGACATCACCGACTGGGCGTGGACGTTCGGTGACGGGCCAACAGCGTCGAGCGATCAGAGCCCGACGCACACGTATACGGCACCCGGCACCTACACGGTCACTCTCACCCTCACGGACGCGACCGGCAATCACGACACGGTGAACGGCATGGCGGACCCCTCGGGTCTTGAAACACCCGTCACATTAAACCTCGTCGCCGGAGGGATCCTGCGCGGGGTGGTGTCGCTGTCGGATGGCTCACCGCTGGCCGGGGCACAGGTCGCGAGCTACGATACAAGTTGG
>JANMWB010000265.1:0-14026 GCA_031393705.1 Thermoleophilia bacterium
GCGCTCTGGATGCTCGTCGGCTCGGCGCCGTTGTCGCTCGTCGGTGTGCAGATCGCGAGCTCGTTCTCGGATGCGACGCAGTCGACGATGACCAAGGTCGTCGGCGGCGCGCTGATCATCGGCGGAATCGGCTTTGCGATCAAGGCGTTCCTCAAGGGCTATGTCGGTGAGGAGCAGCTGCACCTGACGACGCGCCAGAAGGTGATCGCGATCTCGATCGGCGCCTCGTGCGGGTTCGTCGTCGGCCTGACGTCGGTCGGCTCGGGCACGTTCTTCGGCCTGGCGATGCTGCTGCTCTATCCGCTCGCCGCCCGCCGCATCGTCGGCACCGACATGCTCCATGCAGCGCTGCTGCTGTGGGTCGCGGGCGCGGGCCACCTGATTCACGGGAACGTCGATCTGCATGCGATGGGGTGGCTCCTCGTCGGCTCGATCCCCGGCGTGCTGCTCGGCTCGCACTACTCGATCCGCGTCCCGGAGCGTGCCCTGCGCATGAGCTTCGCGATCGTCCTCGTGCTCTCGGGCATCAAGTTGCTCGAGGTTCCCGCCGCGACGCTGATCATCGAGATCTCAGCCGGCGTCGCCGCTCTCGTGCTCGCCACGGTGATCGCCAGGGCCGCGCGTACACGTTTTATGGCTCCTGCCACCGAGTAGGGCGGCGGCGTACGTAGAATTGCTCGTTCGTGGCCCGGGTCATGTCGACGGCGGTCGTCCTCGCCCTGCTCACGGCGACGGCTCTCGCCTTCGTGATTACGGAACGGGCGAAGCTCGAGAAGTCTCCGATCATGGGGACGCAGGTCACGCCCCTCTTCTCACCGAGCGGCGTCGGACCAAAGACCGCCGACGTGATCTTCCGCCTGCGGACGACGGAGCGGATCGAGGCGTGGATCCAGGACGGCCACGGCAACCGGGTGCGCGACCTGCAGGCGCCGCGCACGTTCACGCGCGGGTCACGGCTCGACCTCGTCTGGGACGGCTTCACGGACGGCGGCATCCTCGTGCCCGACGGCGTCTACGTACCTGTCGTGAAGCTCCTCCGCTCGCACCGCACGATCGTCCTGCCGAGCGAGATCCGGCTCGACACGAAGCCGCCCGTGATCACCGTGCGCCACCCGCAATACCCGATCCTCTCGCCGGACGGCGACGGCCGGCACGACTTGTTCACGACGACCTACCGGATCAGCGAGCACGGCAACGCGATCCTCGCGGTGCGCGACAAGCAGGTGGAGTTCACGAAGTGCTGCAAGCAGGTTGGCGAGCTGCACTGGAACGGGAAGCTCGGTCTGCCGCCGCGACCCGTGCGGCCGAGCCGCTACCTGCTGACCGTCGCCGCACGCGACGAGGCAGGTAACGAGTCGAAGCCGTTCCCCTTCGCGATCGTGCAGGTGCGGTACATCACGCTCGCGCGCGACCGCGTCGTCGTGCGCCCCGGCGGGAAGTTCGCGCTGCGCGTCTCGACCGATGTGCCGTTCGTGCACTGGACGCTGCACGGACGCTCCGGCACACAGCGCACCGGCACCGTCCGCTTCACCGCGCCCCAATCGGCAGGCGTATACCGGCTGTACATCACCGCCGGGACGCACGCGGCGAAGTGCACGGTGGTGGTCGCATGAGCGGTGGCGCCGCACAGGCGGCAGGCGCCCTCGGCGCGCTCGGGCTCGCGCTGCTGATCGCTGCGCCGAGGAAGGACGCGCGCATCGCCGGTCTAATTGCGTGGGCGCTCGGTTGCGGCGGGCTCGCCATCTACCTCGCACCGCACGGACACCATCGCGTGCTCGCCGCAGCGGTCGTCTTCGGCGCGATCGCGGCGGGCGCCGGTGGCTGGGTCTTCCTGCGCGTGCCGTGGCTGCTCGCGCTCTCGACGCTCGCCTGCGTGCCAGCGCGGATTCCCGTGCACGTCGGTTCGACGCAGGCGAACTTGTTGCTCCCGCTGTACGGGGTCGTCGCTGCGGCCGCGATCGCGCTCGCGTGGGACCTCTTCGGCGATGCGCCGCGAACGCGCGAGCTCGGCAAGCTCTCATGGCCACTCGCGCTTTTCGTCGCGTGGCAGGGCGTCTCGATCTTCTGGTCGAAGGACGTGCGCCAGGGCGCAATCGAGCTGCTCTTCTTCGTGCTGCCGTTCGGGCTGCTCGCCGTCGCGCTCGCGCGCCTCGTCTGGTCGCGTGGGTGGGCGTTGACGCTTTACGTGCAACTCGCGGTGATGGCGCTCGTGTTCGCGGTGATCGGAATCGTGCAGTACGAGACGCGGAACATCTTCTGGAACCCGAAGGTGCGCGTCGACAACGCCTACGCACCGAGCGGTTGGTTCTACCGGGTGAACTCCGTCTTCTACGACCCGTCGATCTACGGCCGCTTCCTCGTGATCGCGCTCCTCGCGAGCCTCGTGGTCGTGCTGCGCCGCCGCGGCGACCCGCTCTGGTCGATCGCCGCGGGGCTGACGATCGTGATCACGTGGGCGGGGCTGCTGCCGTCGTTCTCGCAGTCGAGCTTCGCCGCACTGATGGTCGCGACGTTCGTCGCTGCGATCGTCGTCTGGCGCGAGCGGAGCCTGTTGCTCGTCGGCGTCGCCGCGGTTGTGCTGGTCGTCGGGGTGCTGGGCTCGCCCTCGATCCGGCACAAAGCCTCGCTCTCGCACGTGACGAGCGGGCGCTCGACCCTCGTCTCGACGGGCATGAAGGTCGCGCTCCACCACCCCGTCGTCGGCGTTGGCGTCGGCGGCTTCAAGCGCGCGTATGCCGACCTCGCCCACCTCAAAGGGAAGGATCCGAAGGCGGCTGCGTCGCACACGACGCCGATCACCGTCGCCGCGGAGAACGGCCTCCCCGGCCTGCTGCTCTTCGTCTGGCTCCTTGGAACGGCATTCCTACTCGCCTTCCGGCGGCTCGGGCCTGGCTTCGACGGCAGCGCCCGTCTTGCGTTCGCACTAGCCTTGGTCGCGATCGCCGTGCACTCGCTCTTCTACAACGCCTTTTTCGAGGACCCGACCTTCTGGGCGCTCCTGGCCCTTGTGGCCGTCGGCGCGCGGACCGTCGAAGGGCAGCAGCCCGCATGATCGACGGCGTCAAGCGGGCCCTCGTGCTCGCGCCGCACACCGACGACGGCGAGTTCGGCTGCGGCGGGACGATGGCGCGCCTGGTCGACGCCGGCGCCGATGTTCGCTATGTCGCGTTCTCGATCGCGACGCGCTCGCTGCCCGAGGGGTTCGCGCCGGACACCCTCGCGCGGGAGGTGAAGGAGGCGACCACGGAGATCGGGATCCCGGCGGCGAACCTCACCGTGCACGACTTCGATGTACGCACGTTCCCCGATCACCGGCAGGAGATCCTCGAGCTGCTGATCGAGATCTGGAACGACTGGAAGCCCGACTGCGTGTTCATGCCGTCCCACCACGACGTGCACCAGGACCACCAGACGATCGCGAACGAGGGCCTGCGCGCGTTCAAGCGCACGACGATCCTCGGTTACGAGATCCCGTGGAACAACTTCGACTTCTCCTACCAGGCGTACTTCGCGCTCGAAAAGGCGCACATCGAACGCAAGGTCGCTGCGCTCGAGAAGTACGCATCACAGCAACACCGTCGCTACGCGAATGCCGAGTACGTGTGGAACGTCGCGCGCACGCACGGCATCAACGTGAACCGCGAGTACGCCGAGGTCTTTCAGGTGTACCGCGTCGTCGCCTAGCAGCAGAGCCCCTTCGGCGATTTCGCGATCCGACAGCGCAGGCATATAGTCGGGACAGTCGTCCCTCAAGGAATCGGGACGGGCATCTTCCGGCCGCAGACCCTGGTCGGCGCAAGCGAATGAGCCTCGTCGAGCGACGAGGCAGTGCGCGGAGCGGGGGAAGATCTCCTTTCCCCGATATCAGGGGAGGTCGAGATGGAACGTCGGACTGTGCGCCTCGTTGTCGTGGTCTTTGCAGCTCTTGCCGGAATGTTCGGTACGGCGCACGCCGCATCGGCAACACCATCGCTCACCGTGAGCCCCGACAAGTTTCCGAGCGGGCAGCACGTCACGATCACGGGCACGGGATTCGCTCCGAACACCGACGTGACCGTGTGGTTCGACTCGAACGGCGACGGCGCCTCTGGGTTAGCCGAACCGTTCGGGGCGCACGAGCCATCGGATCTCGTGCACACGGACTCCTCGGGCGCGTTCTCCGACCCGATGACGGTGATCAGCAACCCGGGATCCCACATTGTCCGCGCCGGGACTCCGCCCAACGGGACTCCACATTTCGCCGAAGCAGACGTCACGATCGGAAAGTGCTTGTTCCAGATGTGCATGATCAACGGCGCGCTGACCGTCTGCATCCTCGGCTACTCGCCGAGCGACCTGATCCACGACTGCAAGACCCTCGATTCGAGCTACACGGACCCAACGGGCGTCTACAACTTTAGAGACGTCGGGCCGCGGTTCGCGGGCGCCGGTGTCCTGGCGGCCGCAGTCAACGATCTCAATCCCCTGTTCGTGCCGGGGCCCGGCTGCGTCGCGATGACCGCTGCGATCGCCCGCGCCCAGTCGCCCCCGTTCAGCAACTCGGTTCCGGGCCTGTTCGATCTCTTCCAGCCGACGAAGGGGCTGACGAACATCGCCTGCGGGCCGCCGTTCGGTCCCGTGCCGCCCATCGGCTACGAGTTGGGTCTCTACATCGCTCAGGCGACGATTCAGTCGAACCTCGACGGCAATCCGCAGCCCGACCCCGCAATCGCCGACGCGCACCTGATCGCGGCAGTCGTGGCGGCGGTACAAGCCTCTGCGGCCGTCGCAGATCTGGCTGCCCAGGCGACAGGCATTCCCGCCGGCGTGACCTACACGACGATCATCCTCGCAGCGCAACACGCGTTTGCGACCGCAGCAGTCGGCGGAGCACTCGCCTGCGGTTTCGTCAACTACTACTGCGGCGGCTCCGACATCACCGCGAACATCATGCATCAGAACATTCAGCAGATGCTCCTCGTCCCGGTGCCGTTTCTCGACACGCGTTGGGGCGACATCATCGGCTGGTCGCTTCCGACCTGTCATAGCAACGTCTTGCCCGCGAAGGATCCGATCACGGGCGAGTACGCAAAGGGGATCTGTGAGCAGGCGGGCCACGAGGCGGAAAGGACGATCCCCGGATCGGCAGGCCCGGACAACATCGCGGGCTTCCCCCGGTGCGCCACGGGCACGGTTGTGGGGCGCAGCATCGGTTACGACGGCGACATCTCGTTCGACGTGCAGGACGGCACCCCGTATCCCGCCGGCACGATCGACCCGACCACCAGTCTGCCGTATCCGCCCGGCACGATCGACCCCACTTCCGGGCCGACGGTGGCGCCGCTCACGAATTACCACAACTACGAGTCGGGCGAGGGCGGATCGCCTCCTCCCGGTGGGATCGACGTCGAGGTTCCGCTCACCGACCGAGGCAGGTTCCCCCTCGCGCTCGTCCTCGGAGGAACGCGGGTCACGGTCTGCGGACACTGGGTCGCGGACATGGCCGAGTCCTGGAACGAAATACACCCGATCACGTCGTTGACGATCCTCGCGGGCCCGGTTGTCGACACGACACCGCCGGTGATCACCCCGCACGTGACCGGCACGCTCGGCAACAACGGCTGGTACACGAGCGACGTTGCCGTCACCTGGACCGTGATCGATCCGGAGACGGCCGTCTCCGCGTCGCCCGGCTGTGACGACATCTCGATCACGACCGACTCGGCGGGTCGCACGCTGACCTGCACGGCGACCAGTGGCGGTGGGACGTCTGCGCAATCGGTGACGGTCAAGCGAGATGCGACCGCGCCGGTGATCGGGCACGGCGTCAGTCCGCCCGTCGACGGGTTGAACGGGTGGTATGTGACCGCGCCGACAGTGACGTTCACTTGCTCGGACACCGGCTCCGGCGTCGCGAGTTGCCTCGCGAACGGCGATAGCAGCGGTTCGGTGACGCTCGGGGAAGACGCGAGCGCGCAGACGGTCGCGGGCATCGCAACCGACAACGCCGGCAACGTCAGCAACGACTCCGCGACGGTATCGGTGGATCTCTCCGACCCGACGATCAGCGCAGCGACGGACAGCGCCGCGAACGCCAACGGGTGGTTCAAGGCTCCCGTCGTCGTCAGCTTCACCTGCGCGGACGCGATCTCCGGCATCGCTACCTGTCCGAGCCCCGTGGCGCTTGGCGAGGGGGGCGACCAGTCGGCTTCCGGCACGGCGACGGACCACGCCGGGCGCACGGCAAGCGCTTCGGCGACGCACATCAACGTCGACGTGACCGCGCCGGTGGTGACCTACAGCGGCAACACCAGTCCCTACACCGTTGACCAAACAGTCAGCATCACGTGCGCCGCGACCGATGCCCTCTCGGGCATCGACACGAGCACGTGCGCCAACATCACCGGTCCGGCCTGGAGCTTCGGTCTCGGCGTGACGACTCGTTCGGCGAGTGCGACCGACCGCGCCGGCAACACCGGTTCGGCGTCGACGACGTTCACCGTCATCGTCACGGAGGCAAGCCTCGACAACCTGATCCGACAGTTCTTCGGTAACGATCAGGGCGGGGCGAACGGTCTGATTGCAAAGGTGCACTCGATCGTGACAGCGCCCAACGCCAACGCGAAGAGCGGGAAGCTGGGCGCATTCGGCAACCAGGTCGACGCGAAGACCGGCAATCCGTTGACCGCCGCGCAGGCCGCGCTTCTCAAGCAGCTCGCCGCCGCGCTCTGACGCACTGTGAGGGAGGCCCGTACGCGGGCCTCCCTCGGTCGTATCGCCTACCGGGGGCCGGTGACTCGCCGGTAGCCGGAGCTGGTACCCGAGAACGCGCGCGCCGCCGCGCTCGGCCTCCGCCTGACCGGCAACCGCATCGGGCAGGCGGCGACACCGGCGGCGGCGGGTGTCTTCGCGGGCGCGGCCGGTGTCTCGTCGGTCTTCTGGCTGCTCGGCGGGATCCTCGTCGCCTCGGCCGTGGCGGTCGCGCGGACCTGAAGGCACCTCGTGACAACGGCTACACAATGCGTCACAATCGGCACATGACGTCATTCGTGCAGAAAGCGATCGCCGAGGAGCACCATCTCGAGGAGATCGCCAAGGACGGCTACGCGCCCGCGACCCTGCCGATCGTGCTCGGTGCCATCACTCTGGCGCTGATCGGGATCGTGGGGCTCGCGCTCGGGATCACGCTCGCCGCCTACTACTGGTAGGTACAGCCCTCCCCCAGAACCGTGAGGCGAGAACCCTCAGGCCAGTGATTGGCCACTTTCGTCTGGGGCCGATACAAACCCCATGCAGACGTGGACAATCCGCGCGGCCGCCCTCGGCGTGCTCTCGGCGGCTGCGCTGATCGGCGCCTCCGTCGGCTCGCCCGCCGACGCTGCTCCCGCAGCGTCAGCCGGGGATGGTTTCTCCGGCCCGCTGGCCGCACACGTTGTCGCCCGGCCGATCGAACGGGACCTGACGCCGTCCACGGGCGGCCTCCTGCCGAGCGTGCGGTGTGCCGTCCCGAGCGCAGCGCGCTCGTGCTTCGCCGCGCGCTAGCCGTAGCGCAGTTCGGCCGGTAGATCGCGCGCGTGCACGACCACGAGCGTCTTGGTCGGCCGTGACAGTGCGACGTACAGCTCGCGCAGCTCGATCAGCGCCGGCTCGACGACGACGACATGGTCGAACTCGAGGCCCTTCGCCTCGCGCGGCGTCAGCACCGGCACGCCGTTCCACAGATCGTCCTGCGGCACCTCGGCCGCGAGCTCCTCCGGGACGATCACCGCGAGCAATCCCTCCGACTCGGCGAGCCGCTCGGCCTCGCGATAGGCCTCCGCGAGCAGGTGCTCCTGTTCGACGCGGCGCACTGTCGGCGGATCCGCTCCTGTGCGGTAGGAGATCGGCGCGGCGACGTCGGGCGCGATCGTGTCGAGCAGCGGCAGTGCGAGCTCCATGATCTCGCGCGGCACGCGGTAGGCGTGGAGTAGCTCCTCGGTGGTTGCTTCGTCTCCGCGCGGTAGGTGCGGCAGCACCTCGTCCCAGCGCGAGTACCGGACCGCACCGGTCGCCTGCGCAACGTCGCCGAGAATCGTCAGCGCGCCCTCGCGCGCCCGCCGCGCGACCATCCGCAACTGCATCGGTGTCAAGTCCTGCGCCTCGTCGACAATCACGTGCCCGTAGGCGCGCGGCGTCGCGGCGAGCACCGTGCGCGCTTCGTCGAGCAGCGGGATGTCGCCGTCCGACCACGCCTGCCCGCGGCGGAAGAGCAGCCGCTGCTCGTCCGCGTCGAGAATGCCGTCAGCCGCCTCGGCGAGCGTTGCGCGGGTCGTGAGCAGCGAGCGAACGAGCCGGTCGGGTGAGACGAGCGGCCATGAAGCCTTGAGAATGCGATCGAGAAAGCCCTTCGCGCGCAGCGCCTGCTCGACCTCGTCGAAGTCGCGGATCGCGGCGCCGCCGAGCATGCGTCCGTACTCCTCGTAGAAGCGCCGCAGCAGGCTCATGCGGAAGCGCTCGCGCGCGGCCGCAGTCGTGCCCGTCTCGCGGGCGGCGGCGAGCAGTTCGCGGACTTCGCGCAGACGCACCGAGATGAACGAGCCCTCCAGTCGGATCACGAGCTCTTCGGGCTCCGACCTGAGTCGAAGCTCTGCTGCGCGCTGCACGACCTCGGCCAGCCGTACGTCGGCTTTCAGCGCCGCGACGGCGGGCGGGTCGCGCAGCTCGGGGACGACTCCGTCGACGAGCTCGCCGACGGCGCGCTGCTCGACGCTGTCCTCACCGAGCGCCGGGAGCACGTGGCTGACGTACTCCATGAACGTTCGGTTCGGGCCGATCACGAGCACGCCGCGGTGGTGGAGATTCTCGCGCGCCGTGTAGAGCAGCCACGACGCGCGATGGAGGCCGACCGCCGTCTTGCCCGTTCCCGGTCCGCCTTGAATCACGAGCGGACTGTTCGGATCGTGCGTGATCAGGCGGTACTGGTCGGCCTGGATCGTCGCGACGATGTCGCGCATGCGAGTGTCGCGCGTCCGTTCGAGCTCCTCGAGCAGGAAGTCACCGACGGCGGCGCCGTCGACGATCGAGCCGTCGAGCGCCTCGTCTGCGATGTCGAGCAGCTTGCGCCCGTCGGTGCGGAACCGGCGCCGGAGCGTCACGCCGTGGGGGTCCTGCGGCGTGGCGGTGTAGAACGCACGCGCGGCCGGCGCCTGCCAGTTCACGACGAGCTGCTGCTGCTCCTCGTCGTGGACCCACCGGCGGCCGATGTAGAGCGGCCGCCGCATCGTCTCCAGGTCGAGCCGACCGAAGCAGAGGCCGCGCTCGGCGTCCTCGTAGGTGCGCAGGCGCTTCGCGGCCCAAGCATCCATCGCGGCCTGGGCGACCTCACCGTCCACCTTGTCGCCGGCGCCGGCCACGATCTGGCGCATTCGTTCGAGGTGCTCGTAGGCCCGGTCGACGTAGCTTTGCTCTTGCTGCAGGTCCGGGTGGCTCACCGGTTCAACGTACCGACCGGGACCTGCGATGCAAGGGCAGCCGTACCTTCACCGTGAACCGTCGCGAATTCGTCGCGCTGTCCGCTGCTGCGCCGTTCGCCTTGCGCGCGACGTTGGCTGCTGCGGCCGCAGCGCCCTCCGCGCTCGTGACGTGCGACGACGAGTCGCGCCTCGCCGTCGTCGACCTCGGGACCTTCCGCGTCGTTCGCTGGGTCGTCACACCTCCCGGTCCGCGTGCGATCGAGCTCGTCGGCAACCGAGCCGTCGTCGCGCACTGGGCGCTCGGCCGCGTCTCGATCGCCGATGCGCACCGGGTGCTGCACGTGATCGAGAACGTCGATGCGCCCCGTTACACCGCGGCGCACCCCGACGGCGTGCACGCGTTCGTCACCGACTCCTCCTACGGGCTCGTGACGGTCGACGTGCTCCGCGGCCGGGTCGTCGGGCGGGTCAAGCTGCCCGGCTGGCCCCGCCACGTCACGCTCGACCCGACGGGCAAGACACTCTGGGTGGGGCTCGGCACGTCGTCGACCCAGGTCGCGGTCGTTGACGTCACCGATCCGCTGCGGCCGCGTCGCGTGGCGCTCGTCACGTCGCCGTTCGGAGCGCACGACGTCGGCTTCTCACCGGACGGGACGGAGGTGTGGGTGACCTCGGGGGCGGCAGGCGAGACGGCGATCTACGGGGCGGGCCGCTCGCTGCGCAGCACCTTGCACGCGGATGCGGCGCCCCAGCACGTGACGTTCGGCGGCACGGCGGCGTATGTGACGAGCGGCGACTCGGGAACGTTGCGGGTGCACGCGCGCGCGACCGGCCAGGTCGTGCGCACGACGCCGATTCCGGTCGGTTCCTACAACGTGCAGCACGGCCACGGGCGCGTGATCACGCCGTCGCTCTCGCACGGGACGCTCGCCGTTCTCGACGAGCGCGGCGCATTACTGGCGACCCTGCAGGTCGCCGCATCGTGTCACGACGCCTGTTTCGCGCCTGTTTGACCCTTTACGAAAGCCTTACCGCCGGGCAGGTGGAACTTTATGGCCGAACGGGAACATGGATCTGCGTGAAGCGTTTGCTCCTCCTGACCGTTCTCCTCGCCGTCGTCCTCCCGGGCACGGCGAATGCCGCCGGCACGCCCTGTCGGAACAAGGTCGTCAGCGACTGGTATCGCGACGGGAAGATCGCGTCCACCTACCCGATCGGTTGCTACCGCGATGCGCTCAAGCACATCCCGGCCGACGCGGACATCTACTCGAGCTTGCGCGACGACGTGAACGCCGCAATGCGCGCAGCGACCCGGCGCTCGAAGGGTCTTTCCGCGCCGCTGCAGGTCGGGCACGGGCCGAAGGCCACCGGCGCGAACAACGTGAAGGAGGCTCTCGTCTCGATCGACGCGACGAAGAAGGTGCAGGGGACGCCGTCCTCCACCGGTGTGATCGCCACGGCGAGCGGGGCACCGCTGCCGATCCTCGTGCTTGGTGGCATCGCCCTGGCGCTGGCAGCTGCCGGCGCGATCGGCGTTGGCGTGCGGCACGCGCGCGGCCGCCGGCCCAGCTAGTTGCGGAGCGGCACCAGCCGCTTGAGGCGCGCGCGCTCGGCAGGCAGGTAGAAGCCGAGCGGCAGCAGCACGAGCGGATAGGCGATGGAGAGCGCGATCGCGAGCGGCAGCGACCTCACCTCGTAGCCGACCGCGGTCAGCGCGATCGCGACCGAGCTGAGCGTGAGCACGCGCCGCCACTGGTAGGCGACCGGGTAGACGCGTTGTGAGTTGAGCGCCATGCCGACGAACAGCGCGACGTAGGCGGCGGCGGTCGAGATCGCGGCGCCCATCATCCCGTAGCGCGGGATCAGCGCGAAGTTGAGCCCGATGTTGAGCAGCGCGGCGATGCCGCTGATGATCCAGTTGAACTGCGTCTGGCGCGCGCGTCCGATCCCGATCGCAAGCACCGTGTAGCCCGCGTACGCCGACGCGCCGAACGACAGAAGGCCGACGGCTTCGTCCGCGCGGTAGAAGCCGGGGCTCGATGGCGCGAGGATCTTCACGAGCCACGGCGCGAGCGTGCCGAGCGCGATCGAGATCCAGCAGCAGACGAAAAGCAGGTAGGTGAGCACGTAGGAGTACGTGCGTTTCGCTGCCGACTCGTCGTCGATCGAGTACGCAAACGCCGGCCACGCGAGCCGGAACGCGATCATCAGGAAGACGATCACGCTCGACACGCGCACGGCGAGCGCGTAGACGCCCGCTTCCGACAGTCCCTTGTAGGCGTTCACGAAGATGCGGTCGATGAACGTGATCGCCCACAGTGCGAGAGCGGACGGGACGAGCGGTAGGCCGAACCGGTTCATCTCGCGCAGCAGTTGCCGGTCGAACTGCAAGCCGAGCTGGTAGCGGCGGTACCCGAGGAGCACGAGGTACACGGCGAGCGTGCCGATGAAGTTGCCGACGACCGCACCGGTCGGGCCCTTGTGCAAACCGACGACGAGCAAGACGGTCATGCCGACGGTGATCAGGATGTTCGCGACGCTTGCGATCACGAACTGCACGGAGCGCTCCTCGACGCGGAAGAGGTTCGTCAGCTGCTGGTAATTCATCTGCGCCCAGAGCCCCACGGCCGCGGCGCGGATCAGCCACGGGTCGTTGCCGAGCTTCAGTAGGTGCGCAATCGGCGAGGCGAGAGCGACGCCGAGCACCAGCCCGACGGTCGCCATCGCCATCGTGAACCAGAAGGCGGTGCGCACGATCAGCGTGCGCCGCTCCTCGTCCTTCGAGTCGAAGTAGAAGCGGAAGAACGCGCTCGAGATGCCGGCGCTGAGCACGATCACGAGCACGGTCGTGAGCGCGGTGACGATCTCGATCTTGCCGAAGCCCTTTGTGCCGAGGTAGGACGTGTAGAGCGGCAGCAGCAGGACTGCGAGCAGGCGCGAGAGGATCCCGCCGAGGCCGTAGATCGCCGAGTGGCGCGCGAGCCGCCGGATCTGGAACGCGAGGGACAACTACAGAGAACGGTAGAGGTCGATCAGGCGGTCGGCGATGCGGTCGATGTCGTGCACCTGCTCGACGTAGGCGCGGCTCGCCGCCCCGACCTCGCGGCGCAGCGCGGGGCTCTCGATCAGCGGGCGGAGCGCGTCGGCGAGCGTGTCGGGGGTGGCCGAGACGATCGGGATGCGGATGCCGTAGCCCTCGGCGCTCTTTTCGACCACATCCGGCTTGAGGTAGGTGACGACCGGCTTGCCGAGCGCCATCGACTCGAGCGCGAAGACGCCGTGCCAGCCGGCGTGGAGCTGGTCGACGACGATGTCGGCGCGCGCGTAGCGGTCGCGAGCCTCCTCGTGGGGGACACCTTCGACGAGATCGATGTCGACGGGCAACTGCTCGAGCGTGGCGAGGATCTGCTCGGTTCCCTTCTTCGCGCGGTTCGACGGCGCGTGGACGACGAGCGGGCGCGGGTTGTCGGACGGCGGCACGGGTGTGAACGGCCGCAGGTCGAGTCCCGGAGGGATCACGTGCGCCTCGGGCACCCAACGCTGCGCGTCGTAGGAGCCGACGATCTCTGCGTCGGCGCGTTTGCCGTAGGCGAGCTCGGCGGGCGTCTTACCGCGGATGTCGGAGCCCATGTAGTGGTAAATGCTCTTCTTGCGCAGCGCGTGCAGGAGCGGGAACTGGACCGACTTCGGGATCAGCGTCAGTCCGAAGTAGAAGTGAAAAATGTCAGTCTGCGGCGCAAGTTTCGCGAACGCCGCGAACTGCTGCGCGAGCTTCTGCGGCAACGGTCCGTGGCGGTCGAGCGACCAGTCCGCCTCGTGGTGCAACGTCCCGCGTTCGAAGACGACGAGCCGTGCATCAACGCCCTTCCGCCGCAGCGCTTGGACGTTCTCCCACGGAATCCCCGCAGTGTTGACGGGCGTGTGCGTGACGCGCAGCTGTGGACGATCCGTCACAGTCTCATGACGGTGGCTGCCGCCAGTTGAAATGCCGCGCGACCAGGTCTTTCGTGGCTGTCCGTTGCAGTTCCGACACGATGGCTGTCACCGTTACGAAACTGTCACTCGTCGAACTCGAGCTGGTCGAAATAGCGTAGGGCGGTTCGGCCTGGGCGGATGCGGGGGGCATATGTGCGCAGCTCGTCGTCGGAGATCTCGCCGAGGGCGCGCTTCACGCCCAGGTACGGGAGGTTGAAGTCCTCCTGGTAGACGATCGTCGAGATGCGCGGGTTGATCTCGATCACGCAGTCGCCGACGAGTTGGATGTTGAAGAAGTGCTCGATCGCGAGCTCCTCGACGAGTTGGTTGCCGATGCGCATCAGCTCGGGATCGTCGAGCGTCACGAAGTACATCGCCAGGCCCGCGCGCATCGCCTCGCGCGTCTTCGCATGGCCGAGCACGATCTCGTGGCCGTCGCCGATGCCGTCGATCGTCCGCTCGCCGCCGGTCGCGAGCTCCATCACGAGCAGGTCGGGCCCGCCTTCGTTCGGCAGCAGTTCGACCGCCTCCTCGAGGCGCATCGCGACCGATCCCGGCCGCTCGTTCAGCAGCTGATGCGCGCGATCGACGGTCGGATCGAGGATCCGGAAGCCGCGCGA
>JANMWB010000275.1:0-19082 GCA_031393705.1 Thermoleophilia bacterium
GCGGAGGTGCGCGAGCGCTACGGCGTCGAGCCGAGCCAGGTGCCGGACTTCATCGCGCTTCGCGGCGACCCTTCGGACAAGATCCCGGGCGCGCCCGGCGTCGGCCCGAAGAAAGCAGCCGACGTCCTGAAGCAGCACGGCTCGCTCGCGCAGGCGCTCGCCGACGGCCGCTTTCCCACGCTGTCCGAGGATCTGCTGCTCTACCAGAGCATCGCGACGATGGACGCCGACGCGCCGCTGCCGGTGTTGAAGCCGACGCCACCGGACTGGGCGCGCGCCGCCGTGCATGCGGACGAGCTCGGCCTGGGCGGGCTCGCGACGAAGCTCGCCGCACGCGCATAGAGGCTAACTGCGCCTGAGACGACCGCCCTCGATCTCCCACGACACGTCGGCGCGCAGGCGCGCATCCGGCTCATGCGTCGCGACCAGGCACGCCGTCCCCGCAGAGACAGCATCGTCGAGCGCCGACCAGACGAGATCGGCCGACGCACGATCCTGATGCGAGGTCGGCTCATCGACGAGCACCACGCGCGGCCCCAGCCGCAGAGCGCGCGCCACTGCCACGCGCTGCTGCTGGCCGATCGAGATCTCGCCCGGATAGCGGTCCCGTAGCTCTCCGAGCGCGAGCCGTGCAAGGAGCGCGTCGCCATCGTCTCGATGTCCCCGCGCGGGCAGCTCGACGTTCTCGGACACGGTCAACTCGGGAACCAGACCGAAGCGCTGCGGCACGTACCCGCACTCCGACCAGACGCGTGGGGACACCACCCCGACGATCGTTCCCTCGTCGGGGTCGACCCAGCCGCCGAGCAGCATGAGGAGTGTGGACTTCCCGGAGCCGGAGCGACCGACGACCACGGCGAGCTCACCGGCGCGCACCTCGAGCGACGCACCGGAGACGGCGTGGACGCCCTCGTAGGACTTGGAGACGTCGCGCGCCTCGAGCATTGTCTCGTGCGTGAGCCCGCGAGGCCGGTTCGGAGGCGTCACTGCGTGTTCGGATCGTTGCGTCAGATCAATCACGTGGTCGGCGATCGCAATCACCTCGGGGTCATGGGTCGCAATGACGAACGCCGCGCCATGAGCGGTCGCAACCTGCAGCGCCGAGAGCACGTCGGCCGCACTGTCCCGGTCGAGCTCGGCGGTCGGCTCGTCGACGACGATCACCGGCAGGTGACGCGCGAGCGCCAGCGCGAACGCCGCGCGCGCCAGTTCGCCGCCCGAAAGCTCCGACGCACGCGCGCCGAGCCGCCCGTCGAGGCCCAGCGTCTCGAACGCAGCGAGCGAGGCGCCTCGCGGCAGGTGCTCCGCCAGCGTCAGCTGGGGAAAGAAGTTGTCGGCGGCGCGCTGCGCGACATACGCGACATTGTCCCGCCGGTAGCGGCGGAGACCGCCCTCACCGAGCGCACTGATCTCCTTGCCGTTCACGACCAGCCGTCCAGTCGTTGGTGTCTCGTGTCCCGCGAGCACGCGCAGGAGGGTCGACTTCCCGCTGCCGGAGACGCCGGTGACCGCGGTGATCGCCGCCCGTGGGATCGCCGCATCGACCGGACGCAACGCCTCTACCACCCCGGCACCGCTCGTGTAGGACTTCGCGACGACGTCGAGTGTTGCCAGCAGATCACGCGACACGGAGCGCCTCCTCGACGTCGCCACGGGCCGTGAACGAGGCGCACGCGCCGACCGCCGCAGCCAACACGATCACACCGACGCACGACACAAAAAGAAGTAGCCACGGCACCTGCGCGTGGACGCCGGGCGGATATGCCGGGAGCGGATCGACTCGGCTGATGAGTTGCGCTGACGTGACGATCGCGGACGCGATGCCGAACACAGACGCAAACGCGATCACCGCGAGCGCTTCGACCGCCGTGGCGGACGCCTGCCGGCGCATGCGAATCCCCATCCTCGACAGCAACGCTGCGGTGAGGAGTTGCGACCGCGATCGGCTGCGCAGGTAGAGGAAGAGGGCAACCAGGGTGAGCCCGGCGGCGCCGAGCGCGATCACGCGCAGGAAGTTGTAGGCCCGCTCGCCGATCGTCAGCTCGTCGCGGTTCAGGAAGTCGTCCACCGAGGTCAGATACAGCGGCGCCAAACGCGAGCGTGCGAGCGCGCGCTCGACGGCGGGCGGCGGTCCTCGCGCCCAGACGTACGCACTCGCGCCCTCGAGCGGGTCGCCGAGCGATGACGCCTTCGCAGCGGCCCGAAGCCGCTCGACGGGAACGACGAGCAACGGCTCGCTCGCCGTCATGCCGGGGAACGCCGGAAGCGTCGCGACCACACGGAGCGGAATCTGTCCGCCGCCGATCAGCAACTGATGCTCGCCGCCGACCGCGGCGGTGGCGATTGCCGGCAACGGCGCTCGTGACTCGTGCAGCGTGCGCAGGGCCGCGTCCGGATCACCGGCCCAGTGCCAGCGGAGCACGCGTCGCAGCGTTGGCTCGTCGACCGCGAGGATCTCCACCTGCTTGGACGAGTCATCAAGACGCGCACTGTTGAAGGTCTCGAGCACCTTCGTCAGCGGATACGGAAAGTGCGCCGGTAGCGATTGGCTCGCTTCGATGAAGCCCTGCACATCTGCGCCGTTCGCGACATATGCCTTTTCATCTCGGTTTGCGTGCAACGACGTGCTGAGGATCTCCGCGAACCCGAGCGCGCACGCGGAAACCGCCGCCATCACCGTCAGCACGACTGGGAGCCCCCGGGCCGCCGCGAGTCTGCGCGTCGCGAGAAAGACGGCGGTCGATCGAGGCGCCGCTACGCGCGCCAACGCTGCGCGCGCGACGCGCGAGGCGAGTCCGGCTATCCCCGCTGCGAGCAGTAGGGGAATGAGGAACACGGCCAGCCGCGGATGCACGCCGCTCGCGTTCGTGGTTCGGACGAGCCCTCCGCCATGAAGCACAACCCCGTATGCACCGGCCGCGGCGAGAAGCGCCGGCACCTCCCACCAGAGGCGAGGAACCCGGCGCGAGGTGCGGCGTTCTCCAAGACGTCCGCGCGCGAACGTGGCACCGCTTGCGACCGCGGTCGTTGCAGCCAGTACACCGCCTCCGGCGATGACGACCGCGCGCACGACGACGCTGCGGTCGACGGTGCCACTGGGCGTGAAGACGCGCATCAGTTCAATTGCAATGACAACTCCGGCGAATCCGCCGAGCAGCGCCGGCAACGCCGCCTCGAGCGCAGCGCGTGCCGCGAAGACGAACCGAGACTCGCCGGCAGCGAGCGAGAGATGACCCTCGCTCGCACGCTGGCGCGCACCGAAGAAGCCCGCGATGAGTGAGGCTCCAAGCGCGAGCACGAGGGCGAGCCCGGCGAGAAGGACGACGAGCGGAGTCAACGCCGCCGCGCTGCTCGCGGCAAGCGCGATGGCGGCGGTCAGCGAGCTCGTCGCATGACAGCGCCCCGGAGGACTGCAGCCGAGCTCCTGCGCGAGCGAGGTCGAGCTGTTCAAAGCGCGCCGGACGCTTGCGTAGGCACGAACGGCGCGCTTCGCGCCCGCAGGTGTCAGCGCGTTCGCCTCGACCGGAAACTCGAAGACGTTCGACACGGCGCCGAAGCCGACCGAACCCGCAGCCGCGTAGACGGTGGCGCGATCCGTCAGCACGAATGTCGGCGGCAGCTCGGCATCCGCGTTGGGCGACCGGATCCGCGCGATGAAGTCGATCCAGTACGGATTGCCGATGTCGGCGTCGAGTTGCCGGTAGATCGCGGCGATCGGCACCCGGAGCGGCCGAGCGCGGCTCGGTCCGACGCTCGCCTGCAGCAACAAGAGCGAGCCGCCGGGCCGAATGTGCGGGAGCCGAGCGAGCGCGGACGACACCCAGGCGCCGGCGCCTGAACCGGCGATCCTCTGCACGTGGGCCCTCGCACCGTCGCGGGCCATCGGGATGACGATGACCGGAACCCCGCCGCTGAGCCCGTCGCCGCCGAGTGCCGCGTAGGTGGAGCTCGTCACGATCGCCGTGCCGGTCGACGGGAGGTCGCGGGCAAGCCGGGCGGCCGCTGCGCGCCGCGCGGCATCGGCGACGCCAAGCTCGGGGGCCGGCCGGGTGCTGGGAGCGCCGGCCCGCCCGATCGTCAGCCCCGCAGCAAGCGGGGTCAGCGCCGCGAGCTTCCCTTTCAACGCTTCGCTCTCGATCCCGGCGCGACCGAGCGGCGCGGACGACGCCGCGAGGGCAACAAGCAGTGAGGCGGACGCGACGGCCGCGAAGCTCGCCGGGCGGCGAAGGAACGCGAAGGGCGCCTTCCTCCAGATCGCGCGGGGCACCATCGGCCGATTATGCTGGCCGCGCGATGGACGACTGGCTGAAGCGGGTCGCTGCCGCGGTGGGAAGCGACGAGCAGCTCTCCGGCGAAGATGCGGACGCGCTGCTCAAGATCGCGCGCATCGCGGCGCACGAGAGTGACGACCGCCGAAACGCACCGCTCCTCTGTTACCTGATCGGGCGCATGCAGACGGACCGCCCGCTTTCGGAGATCGTCGAGGCGGTCGAGGGGGCCTCCGCAGCATCGAGCTCGTAAGTCACAGCGCGTTCGCGACGCTGCATCCGACCGGCGAGCACCCGGAATCGCAGCAACGCGTCACAGTGCTGCACGAGCGCTTCCCGTTCGTCGAGTGCACGACTGCGACGGAGACAGACATCCTGCGCTGCCACACCGATCGTCTGCTCGAGCAGGTCCGAACGACTCGCGGCTGGATCGACCGCGACACGATCTGCACGCAAACGACGTTCGAAGCTGCGCTCCTTTCCGCCGGTGCGGCGATCGACGCCGTGCGCCTTGGCGGGTTCGCGATCTCGCGGCCGCCCGGACACCACGCGGAACGGGACCGCGCGATGGGCTTCTGCTTCTTCGACAACGTCACGATCGCCGCGCGGTGGGCGCAAGCGGAGCTCGGGCTCGCGCGCGTCGCGATCGTCGACTGGGACGTGCATCACGGCAACGGCACGCAGGACATCGTCGCTGACGATCCGACGATCTTCTTCGCGTCACTCCACGAGTGGCCGCTCTACCCGGGAACTGGCGGCGAGGACGAGCAGAGCGACACGCTGCTCAACATCCCGCTGCGGCCGGGCACCGGTGACCAGGGGTATTCCGAGGCCTGGTCGAACGTCGAGCGCCGGGTGCTCCGCTTCGCCCCGGACCTGCTCCTTGTCTCCGCCGGCTTCGACGCGCACGTCGACGATCCGCTGGCCAACATGCAGGTCACGGCGCGCGGGTTCGCGGACCTCGCGCGGCGCGCCTCGACACTCGCCCCTCGCGTCGCCGCGGTGCTCGAGGGCGGTTACAACCTGGGGACGCTGCCCGACCTCGTCGGCGCCGCGCTCGCCGGCTTCAACAACGCTCCTTACCGGACATAGCCCCTAAACGCGCAAACGGCCGGCTCACAGAGCCGACCGAGTGCCGCAGAAGGAAGGAGAAATCAACCGGTAACGCCCTACCATTGTCGGGCCGAAGGCGCGTAGCCTGGACACGCGCAGTTGGTGAATCGCATCCCCCGCTCTGGGGGATGTAGAGGCTTGAGGCTAGGAGCGGGCTCGCTCGAGGCGGTCGAGCGCCTCGCGGCGCGATGAGACGCCAAGCTTTGCGAGCAGGCTCTTCACGTGTGAGCGCACCGTGTGCTCGGAGATGAAGAGGCGCGTCGCGATCTCGTCCGTGCCGAGGTGGCGGTCGAGGAGCAGGAGCACCTCGAGCTCGCGGGCGCTCAGCGCCTCGGCGATCGACTCGGGGACGATCATGCTCCGGCCGCCGCCCTCACGCACTTGGTCGAGCAGCCGTCGCGCGATCGGCCCGGAGAGTGCAGCCTCACCCTGCGCGACTCCGCGGAGGAAGGCGACGATCCGCTCGGGGGGCTCGCTCTTCAGCAGATAGCCGGCAGCCCCGCTGCGAATCGCGCCGAGCAGGTTGTGCTCGTCCTCGGACGCCGTCAGGACGACCACTTCGGCATCCGGCGCAGCGGCGCGGACGAGCGGCAGCGCAGTCAGGCCATCCATCTCCGGCATCGAGAGATCGAGGAGCACCAGGTCCGGCTTGAGCTCACCCGCCTTCACGATCGCCTCCTCGCCGCTCCCTGCCTGGCCGACGACATCGAAGCCGTTCTGGGCCAGAAGCCCCGCCAGGGCGTCCCGGGTCAGGGGATGGTCATCGACGATCAGGATCCTCTCAGTCATGCGCTGGCTCGATTCTGCCGATAAGGCCGGAAGTGAATCACGAACGCTTTGAAGGTTTCCTCTGGGGCCAGGTCCTCCTCTTTGGCCTGCTCGGCGCGACTCTGGCGCTGTTCCTCCGCTTTCCCTCGCTGCGCGCACCGTATTCGCTGCCCGAGCTGAAGATCGTCCTCGCGACGCTGTTCATGCTTGCGGGCGCGCTTGTGGCGATCCTCACAGCGACGCGATTCGCCGTCGAAGGCCGCCGTTACGACCTCTTCCTTTGCTGCGGGTTCTCCGTGACCTCCCTCTCATGGCTCTTCTTCACCCTCGTCCCGGCGATCTCGCACACAGCCGGCAGCCACACCGAGCTGTGGGCCGCGATCTGCGGGCGGATGATCGGTTGGGGCCTGATCGCGGCAGCACCGTTCGCCCGGGGCCGCGCGAAACACCGTCGCGCGTCGCTCGGCAACGGGCTCGTGATTTGCGTCGCAACGCTGATCACCGTGTGGGGCCTCTCGCGCTCGCTCGGCGTCGCGCTGCCGAACCTCGACCCGTCGTTCGACCACACGGTGCCCGCCTCGCTGAACGGTGCGCTCGCCGCGCAGGCGATGTTGTTCCTGCTCGCGGTCGTCGGGTTCAGTAACCGGTTCCGCCTCAAGGGCGAAGACCTCGACTACTGGCTCGCGCTCGGCTCGACCCTGATGCTGTTCGCAGCCCTCCACTTCATGTTCACGCCGCTCGTGCGCGCCGGCGACGTCTCACAGGGCGACTACCTGCGCCTGCTCGCCTACGGCGTGCTGCTCGTCGGCATCTGGCGCGCGATCCGCGGCTCCGAGTTCGGCCGCGCGGTCGCCGAAGAACGAGCGCGCGTTGCACGCGAGATTCACGACGGCCTCGCGCAGTACCTGTTCGCAGTGTCGACGCACGCGGCGATGCTCGAAGCGGGCGCCGACCCAGCGGTGACGATCCCCCAGTTGAAAGCAGCTGCGCTCGCAGCGCAGCAAGAAGCGCGCTACGCGATCCTCGCCCTCTCGTCCGCGGCAGGCCGTTCACCGTTCGACGCGGGCCTGCGCCGGTACGTCGACTTTCTGACGGCCGACGGCGCACTCGAGGTCGAGCTCGAGATCGACTCGACGATCGTGCTCGGCCCGGACGAGCAGATCGAGGTATTCAGAATCGTCCAGGAAGGCCTTGCGAATGCACGCAAGCATGCCGGCGCGACCCACGCGTGGGTTCAGATCGAAGAGCGTGCCGGGGAACGCTTCGTGCTCGTGCGCGACGACGGTGTCGGCTTCGAGCAGACGGAAGAAGGAGCCGGCCAGGGCCTGCGCAACATGCGCGAACGTGCGAACTCGATCGGCGGCACACTCACGCTCCGCTCGACGCCCGGGTCGGGCACTGCGCTCGAAGTCGCCCTGCGCACCTAGATGATCTAGATCGAGGGGCCGCTCGCTCCGGCGACCATTGCCGCAGCCGTTACCGGGTCAGCAGAGAGATACCGCGCGCCGATCGCCGCGGCCAGGCTCGAGTTCGCTCCGCCGCCCGCAATAGCAAGTGGCGCTGCACCCGCAATCTCTGCAAGTCCGGCCTTCACCTTGGCGGCCTGGGAGGGAAGCGTCACAGTCAGGACGACGAGTGCCGGTTGGAACCGGCGCGTGTGTTCTGTGATCGTCGCCACAGGCGTGTCGGGTCCGAGGAACGTGATCCGCCAGCCGTGGCTGCGCAGCGCCAGCCCAAAGCAGATCAGGCCGAGGTCGTGCTGGTCGCCGGGTACGCAGGCGAGGAGCGCGAGCGGACCTCGCCCCGCTCCCCAGCCGCGCGCGAGCCCGAGCAGCCTGCCCCGCAAAAAGGCGCTCGCGAAGTGCTCCTGCGCGATCGACGCGTCCCCGCGCCGCCAGCGCTCGCCGAAATCGTGGAGGTAGGGGAGCACGCCGTCGCGGAGGACGGTGTCGAGCGCGAAGGTCGCGAGCAGCCGGTCGAAGGCAGCGTGGGCTGCCGCCTCGTCGAAGCCGTCGAGTGCCCTACCTAGGTCGTCGCCGACCGGCGCGGGCAGCGTGGTACTTCCGGCGCTCGGTCCAGACGACTGGTCGGGCTCGGTGAGGGCGAGTTGGGCCGCCTCGGCGGCCGAGATGCCGGTGGAGAGCAGGGCGACCATGCGCCTGACCCGGTGCTCGTCAGCCTCGCCGTAGAGCCGAAAGCCGCCCTCTGTCCGGTCTGGGACGAGCAAGCCGTAGCGCCGCTCCCACGCACGCAGCAAGTCGGCGCTCACACCGACACGGCGGCTCAACTCGCCGATCCGCAACTGAGGAGTGTCGGCGGGCTGCATCCCATGAGTCTACAGACTTTGGACAAACATTTGACAGATGGAGATATGCCTGTACATTTCCTGGACAAACTCTGGACAGGAGGATCGGTCATGGCACAACGCGTAGGAACGATCGGCGCCACCACAGCATCCCGTGAGGGCACAGCACGGATGCTTCTCTTCGCCGCAGCAGCGATCTCGTTCGTGCTCTCCGTCTCGCTCTGGTTCGCGGGGTCCAAGTTGCAAGGGATCTTCGTCGGCCTCTGGGTTCCCTCGATCCTCTCGCTCGGCGGGATCGTGCTGCCGCGGAGTGACCGGTCATGAGCAACATCGGTCTCTTCGCCGTCGGTGCGGCCGTCACGCTCCTGGTCGCCTCGTCGGTCGCACTCCTCGTCTGGGGAGCGATTCTCGATGGTCGCGACGAGACCGAACGCCGCGCCGCTGACAGCGGGCCCTCGCCCAAGCTGCTCTCCGAGCAGCAGGCGTTGCGCGTCGTCGATGCCGCCTAGGGCAGGCCGGGCAGCCGGTCGATGAGCGTGACGACGACGGAGCGCACCGGGACGCCGCGGCGGACAGCCGAGCTAGTCCGCCGCATCGAGGCGGGCGGTGTCCTCGAGGCTCTCAAAGCTGCCGGCGAGCTGCGGCGTGCCCCAGCGGGCGACGAGCTCACCCCCGTGCTCGCGCTGCTGGAGCACGGCGACACGCTCAGCCGGCTCGCGGCAAGTCATGCGCTTGGTCGCCGGAGGGATCGCTCCGTCGACCTGGCGCTACTCGCCCTGCTGGACGACGAGGAGTCGAGCGTGCGGGAAGCAGCGGCGCTCGCCTATGCCGATCGGACGTGCTTCACGCCTGCGATACCAGCCCTCTGCCGCGAGGTGGCCGGCGGCGGCTTCGGGGCGATGCTCGCGGAGCTCGCACTGGAGGAATGGTTCCGCGAAGCCCCGCAGCTTGTGGGCCCGCTCCTCAGCCGCGCTCTCGCACACGAACCGGACCCCGACGCCCGTCGCCGGCTCGAAGCAATTAGGCAGGTCCGCGATCGCGAGCTGACCACAGGCCCACGCCGCGACGGCGACGAAAGCCGCCGCGGTCTTCGAATCGGCCAGGTGTTCCTCCAGGGGCGGCTCGACGGCGAGCTCCGGGAGGCGGGTGCGGGAGACGGCGGCGGGCTCGCGACCCTCACCGTGCACCTGTCGCGAGCGCTCGGCCGCCGCCCGGAGATCGAGCATGCCGTCACGATCACACGCGCGTTCGCCGACGAGCACGCGGCGGCCTCGCACGAGCTCCTGCACGAGCCGCTCGGCGACCACGCTTCGATCGAACGGGTTGCGTTCGGGCCCGCCGGGTACCTGGCGACCGCCGATATGTGGGCGTACCGCCTCGAGGCCGAGCGCGCCCTCGAGCGCACTCTCCGCCGCCTCATGCCTCTCGACGTCGTCCACCTCCGCTTCGCAGACGTCGGCACATTTGCGGCTGCCCGCGCCTGTCGCCGGCTCGGGATCCCCATCTGTTTCACGCTTGCGCCGGACCCGCACTCGGTCATCCGTGCCGCCGAGCACGCGGGGACGTTGAATCGCGCGACCTTTGCCGAGGCTGACCGGCGCGACCACTATCTGTTTCGCGCCCACCTCGTCGAGACGATGCTCGAGCGGGCCGAAGGCCTCGTACTGTTTCCCAGGCCTAACGCACGTGCTGATCTGGCAGAGCTCCTCGGCATCGACACGCGCCGCACGGGCACCGGACGGTTGCGGACGATCTCCGAGGGCATCTCGCTCGAGACGCTCGACCGGGCTGCGCGGGCGCACGAGCAAGGCCGAGAGCCGGCGATCTGGTCCGACCTGCGCCGCGCGATCGGTGCGCTCCCGCGCGAGCGCGCAGGGCTGCCGCTGCTGATCTCCGTCGGGCGGTTCCACCGCGTCAAGGGATTTCACCGGCTGCTCGAGGCCTGGGCGGGGGACCCCTCACTCTTTGCGTCGTTCAACCTCGCAATCGTCGGAGGCAATCTGCAAGCGCCGACCGACGAGGAGCACATCGTGCTGCAGCTGCTCGCCGATGTCGGGGCACGCCATCCAGCCGCCGGCTCCGGGCTGCTCGTCCTCGGTCATCGCTCGCACGACGAGGTGGCCGAGCTGCTGCGGGTTGCCCGCTCCGGCCTCGACGGTGCGGTAGCCGCAAACGGTGTGTACGCGTGCGCGAGCGACAAGGAGGAATTCGGCCTCGCTCTGCTCGAGTCGCTCGCCGCCGGTCTCCCCGTCGTCGCCCCGCAAACCGGCGGCCCGGCGACGTATATCGAAGACCGGGCGACCGGGTTTCTCGTCGACACGACCTCGGTCGGCGAGCTTCGCCGTGGGCTGACGGAGGCGGCGGCCGTCCGCCACGACCAGGCGCGGGCGGCGCGCGCGTCGGAACAGGTCCGCAGTCAGTTCTCGATCGACACGATGGCCGAGCGGTTGGCGTCGCTCTACCTCGACCTCGCAAAGTCGCGCCAACTCGAGCAGGCGGCATGAGGGCGCTCATCCTGAGCCCCGATTACGCGTCGCACTACTTCCCGCTCTCCGCGCTCGGCCGGGCACTCGAACGTCGCGGC
Organism: Thermoleophilia bacterium; assembly: GCA_031393705.1. Lineage (GTDB taxonomy): Bacteria > Actinomycetota > Thermoleophilia > Gaiellales > Gaiellaceae > PALSA-600. Next base: position 11,039 of record JANMWB010000275.1, read on the forward strand.
CACGAAGTCGTGATCGCAACCGGCCCTTCACTTGCCCCCCGTGTGCGGGAGGACGGCTTCGAGCATCGCGAGCTCGTGCTCGGCCCAGGCAACAACTCCGGCCTGCTGCGGGCCTCGGAGCAACCGGCGGGCGAGGCCGCGGGCGTCGAGGCTTTCGTGGCCGCGACCCGGGCCGGGATGATCGCGACGCTCCGCTACCAGGCCGAGTCACGCCTGCGCGATCTCCTCTGGCAGCCGCAAGAGGTGACAAACAGGCTGCGCGACATCGTCACCGACGTCGGACCGACGGTCGTCGTCTCCGACCAGCTGTCCTTCGGCGCCACGCTCGCGCTTCGGGCCTTGGAGCAACCGTACGTCTCGTTCCATCCCGGCCACCCGAGCGCGATCCCCGGGCCGGGCGAGCTCTTCGGCTTCCCGACGCTCCGTCCCAGCGAATTCGCCGCGTCCCAGGTCGAGCTCTCCGACCTCTGGAAGCTGTGCGCCGAGACCTCAACCCGGTTCACGCGCGTTTTCAACACGATGCTCCATGCCCTCAACCCGCAGGCATCCCCCGTAGCCTCTGGCCTGTCGGTCACCTCACCGCTTCTCACCCTTCTCAACTACCCGGCGGAGCTCGGCGCATACCGGCGCGCACTCCTGCCGTCGACGGCGCAGTTCGTCGGCGCGTCCGTCCGGGCTGAACCGGCGCGGGGCACTGAACCTCGCGGCCTGCTCGAGCGGACAGACCCATCGCGGCCCCGCATCTACGTGTCCCTCGGCAGCTTCCTCTCGGGCCGCTCGGACGTGCTCCGGCGAATCGTCTCGGCCTTCCGCGAGCGGCCCGTCGAGCTGGTGCTCGCCTCAGGCGTCACACCTGCGTGGGCACTCGGCGAGCTTCCTGACAGCTGGCACGTTCGTCCCACCATGCCGCAGCCCGCCGTAATCGAGTCCTGCGACCTCGTCATCTCCCACGGCGGCAACAACACGGTGACCGAGGCCCTGTGGGCGGGCGTACCACTGCTCGTCTGCCCGTTTTCGTCCGATCAGTTCGCGGGCGCAGAGGACGTGCGGCGCGCTGCGCTCGGCGACGTCTTCGATCCCAACTCCTCGTCCGGCGCCGAGATCGCGACACGCGCCGAGGCCATCCTGGCAGGCGCCATCCCGAAGCGTGCGGCGAAGCTCGGCTCGAACCTGCGAGCACACGGCGGCCCTGACCTCGCGGCTTTCCTGATCGACCAGGCGGTCGGCGGCGGCCCGGTGACCGAGAAGCGATCGCCGCGTCGCCCGTCCGAGCTGTCGCGCATCCGGCACAGCGACGCGCGCTGGACGCCGACGGAGGCCGCATAGAAAAGCCCCGCCGGAGCGGGGCTTTCCGTTAGCAGGCCTGTAAGCCGGATTTTGTCGAGGGTGATCATCCCTCTTGGCAGCTACCCGGGCCCTGGGCGGGCAACCTCATAGCGGGCCCTGTTCGCCTTGCACCGGACGGGGTTTGGCAAGCCGCCACGTCGCCGTGACGCTGGTGGGCTCTTACCCCACCGTTTCACCCTTACCGGCGGCGTCTCCGGAGAACACGCCGTCGGCGGTCTACTTTCTGTTCCACTTTCCGTCGGCTTTCGCCGCCTGGCTCAGTGGCTTTGACACCAGTTCGCCAGCATCCTGCCCTGCGGTGTCCGGACTTTCCTCGATCAGCTACCGAAATAGCCGACCGCGATCACCCGGCCTGCACCGTCCATTCTAGCTCGCTTTGCAGCGCATCCTCGTCCGCGAGCTGGCTGCTGCATTCCGGGCAGAAGATGCTGCCGCGCGCGTGCATCACAAACTCGCCGCAGACGAGACATTCGAGCGACGCGCCACGCAGGAGCGCAGTGAGCTCCTGGTCGAGCGTCCGGTGCAGGGAAGCAACCTGAGTCATTTCGTGCAGAGCCGCTACAGCTCCCGGAAGACCCCCACCACGCGCCCGAGGATCTGGACGTGCTTGGCGTAGATCGGCTCCAGAGACGAGTTCTCCGGCTGGAGGCGCACGCGCCCCTGCTCGCGGTAGAACGTCTTGACCGTTGCCTCGTCCGTCGACTCGTCGTCGCCGGCCAGCGCGACCACGATCTCGCCGTTGCGCGCGTCCTGAGCGCGCTGCACGATCACGAGGTCGCCGTCGAGGATGCCTGCCTCGATCATCGACTCGCCCTTGACGCGGAGCAGGAAATCGCCCTTCGTCGACGCCGGCATCGGTACGAACTCCTCGATGTTCTCCTCCGCGAGCAGCGGACCGCCTGCGGCGATCTCACCGACGAGCGGGAGGCGCAGCACGTCGGCCAGCTCGCCGGCAACCGGCTGCACCTCGCGGCGCTCGCGGCCGATCAGCTCGAGGGCGCGGGGCTTCGTCGGGTCACGGCGCAGCAAGCCCGCGCGCTCGAGGTTCGCGAGGTGGGCGTGCACGGTCGACGGTGACGCTAGGCCGACCTGCTCCCCGATCTCGCGCACGGTCGGCGGGTAGCCGTGCCGGTCGACGTACTCGACGAGGTAGTTCCAGATTTCTTGTTGACGGGCGGTGAGCACTCGCGCTCCTCCGTTGCTGGTCCGTTGCTGGGACGTAGGGGTCGCTGACTTGGTCGAACGTGTGTTCGTGACCAGAGTAGAGATTCCTGCGGACGGCGTCAACGATGAGAGCAAGCGCGCCCTCGTATTCGTTATCTCATAAACTTATAAACTTGCAGACTAATGAATCTTTGAATACTCTGGCCGCCGATGACCGACGCCGCTGACGTCAAGGCAGACCTCTACCGGGTGCTCGCGCATCCGATGCGCCTGCGCGTCCTCGAACTGCTCCAGACGCAGGAGCGCAGCGCCCGTGACCTGCAGACGCTCCTTGAGCTCGACTCCGGAGCGACCTCGCAGCATCTCTCGGCGCTGCGCCGGCAAGGGCTTGTCGAGTCGCGCCGCGAGGGGACGACCGCCATCTACAAGCTCGCCGACCCGCGGGTTGCGCAGCTCCTCGAACTCGGCCGCGAGATCGTCTCGACCAGGTTGAGCGCCCAGCACGCGGTACTCGAAGAGCTGGCGGCGGAGCGCGTCGCCGAGCCGTGAGTGTTGTTTCTGCCGCGCTGATCGGCGGCACGGCGTTGTTGGGAGTTGGTGCGGCGATGCCGATCGTCTCCCGTCGCATCTCGTTCGCGCTTGCTCTGCAGGCACTTGGAGTCGCAGTCGTCGGCGGCGCCGGGGTCGCAGTCGTCGTCACGCGCAACCCCGTGGGATCGGCCTTCACGGGCGCGCTGACACCGGCGCTCGGAGTCGACGGACTTTCAGGCTTCTTTCTCGCAACGCTCGCCATCGTTGCCGTCGCCTCACTGGTGTTCGCGATCGGGTACCTCGCGGGAAACCCGGCGGCGCGCGCGACCGCCTCACTGACCGGGTGGTTCGTGGTGGCGCTCATCGGACTGGTTTGCGCACGCGATGTCGTCTCGTTTCTCGCCTCCTGGGAGCTCATGACTGTGCTGCCGGCGGCAACGATCCTTGTCGCGCGCCAGAGCCGGACGGTCAGGCGGTCGGTCTTCGTGTACCTCGCCGTGACACACATCGGCGGAGTCGGCGTGTGGGTTTCACTGCTGCTCCTTGCGCACATCGGCGCGTTCACCGACCCCCACGCGTTCGGCCACGCGAGTACCGCGATGCAGACCGCGATCGCTGTCGGCGCGATCGTCGGCTTCGGGACGAAAGCGGGGCTGATGCCGTTTCACTCGTGGCTCCCACGCGCGCACCCGATCGCGCCGAGCCACATCTCGGCGCTCATGTCCGGCGTGATGATCAAGCTCGCGCTGTACGGGCTGATCCGCGTCGAGTTCTTCTGGACCGGCGCCCGGCTCGCGTGGGTGCCGTACGCGTTCCTCGCGCTCGGTGCGCTCTCCTCGGTCGGCGGAGTTCTCTACGCGCTCGTCGAGCACGACCTGAAGCGCCTGCTCGCATTTCACTCGATCGAGAACGTCGGGATCATCGTCCTCGCTCTCGGCGCCGCGGGCCTCCTGCTGGATCACGGGCTGCGCGACTTGGCTGCAATCGCATTTGCCGCAGCGCTGTTCCACACGTTGAACCACGCCGTCTTCAAGTCGCTGCTCTTCCTCGGAGCAGGCGCGTTCGAGCGCCAACTCAGGTCGCTCGACCTCGACCACATCGGCGGCCTGCTCAAGCGCATGCCACTCACGGGCGGCTCGTTCCTGGTCGGGGCGCTCGCGATCGCGGGCCTCCCGCCTCTGAACGGCTGGGCCTCGGAATGGCTCACGCTCCAGTCGCTCCTTCAGCTTCGGTCCGGAAGCGCGGGCGCCGCGATCGCAGGCGTCGTCGCTGCGGCGGCACTCGCGGCCACCGCAGCCCTCGCAGCGTTCTGCTTCGTGAAGGTCACCGGCCTCGTGCTGCTCGGTCGCGCACGCACCGACGCTGCGGCGGCTGCTCGCGAGCCGGCCAAGTCGATGAGCGCTCCCGCGCTGTTTCTCGCCGGCGCGTGCGTCGTGCTCGGAGCGGGCGCAGGAGTCGTCGTGCCTGCGCTTACCCGTCTGGCACCGATTCCTTCCTCGATTGGAACCGGCGCGAGCTTGCACATCCCGGGCACCGGAATGCTTCCTGCACTACCGCTCGTCATCGTGTTGGCCGCGCTGGTGTTGGTATTCGCGCTCCTGCGCCGGGCGTCGCCGTCGGTCACGGCACCGACGTGGATCTCCGGACAACCTCGAGATGACCGGCTTGCCTGGTCGTCGGCCGGATTCACAAAGCCGCTGCGTCTCGTCCTCGAGCCGCTGCTGCGTCCGGAGAGAGCGGTGGTGACCGTCTCCGAGGGCACGCTCGTGCGATCGATCGAGTACCGGTCGGTGACACCGCACCTGTTCGACACGCTCATCTTCGGTCCGCTCGAACGGGTCGCGCTTCGCGGCGCCGTCGGCGCGCGCCGTCTGCAGTCGGGGAGCCTGCGGGCCTACGTCGCCTATCTCCTGATCCTCGTGCTCGGACTGCTGGCAGCGGCGCGTCTCGGATTGATCGGATGATCGGACCGAACATCGCCGCCGCGTCGGTGCAACTCGCCGGTCTCGTGCTCGCGCCGTTGCTGACCGGCATCGTGCAACAGTCGAAAGCGAAGCTTCAGGGCCGGCCGGGACCGTCGCCGTTCCAGCCGTACCGCGAACTTCGGCGGCTGTGGCGCAAAGGTGTCGTCAACGTCGACGGATCGACATTCATCTACCGGCTTGCGCCCGCGACGATCACGGCGTGTGCCGTGATCGGAGTGATGATCGTTCCGGTCGCCGGCCACTCGCTCGGCTGGCCGCTCGGCGCTGACGCAATCGTGCTCGTCGGCGTGCTCGCTCTCGCGCGCTTCGCGGCGGCGGCGGCGAGCTGGGACACCGGAAGCGGCTTTGCCCTGATGGGCGCAAGCCGCGACCTGACCTTCTCGTCGTTCATCGAGCCGCTGCTGTTGCTCGTCTTCGCAATCGCCGCGCTTCGCGCGGGCAGCACCGACCTCCGTGCGATCAGCGATGCCGCAGCCGGGACAGCCGTCTGGGGCGCTGCCGCGCACTGGTGCGCAGCCGCTGCGTTCCTCCTCGTCGTCCTCGCCGAGACCGGACGGCTTCCGATCGACAACCCCGACACGCACCTCGAGTTGACGATGGTCCACGAAGGCCCGCTGCTCGAGTACGCAGGACGTGACCTGGCCTTTCTCCACTGGAGCGCCGCGGCACGCCACTGGATCATGCTCGTGCTCGCCACAGAGCTGTTCGTTCCCCATCCACACTCGTTTGCGCTTCGACTTGCTGTTCTCGCGGTTGCACTGCCGCTGCTCTGCCTCGGGCTCGCGTTGATCGAGACCTGGCAGGCGAAGCTTGCGGTGTTGCGTGTGCCTCGGCTCCTCGCCGGCGGCGCGTTTATCGCGTTGATCGGTTTCGCCAGTGCGTCGCTCGGCTGGCCGTCATGACCGTCATTGCCTGGGCCTGCGTCGGCTGTGCGCTTGCCGTCGTCTTCGTCCGCCGCCGCTCGACGGCGATCGCTTTCGTGACCCTGCAATCGCTACTTCTGGCAGGGGCGGCGTTCGCGCGCGCGCCGTCCCGGTCACCGGAATTCCTCGTGGCGAGCGGAGCCTTGTTGCTCAAGGCCCTTGCCATCACCGCGCTCCTCGTGTGGAGCGTTCGACGCACGCGTGAACCGCAACCGATCGTGAACGACGTGAGCGCGATCACCCGTCTGGGCCTGGCGGTTGCCGTCGCCCTGATTGCGGCAGCGACGGTACCGGGGTTCGCTTCAGGCGCTCCAAGCGCCGAGCACGCTGCAATCGCGCTTGTCGCGATCGGGCTCACGATCACCGCGCTTCGACGGGCGACGCTGCTGCAGGCACTCGGCCTGCTCGTCGCCGAGAACGGCGTCGCGACGATCGCAACGGCGGCTCGCGGGGGCGTCCCGCTTCTGATCGAACTGGGTGCGGTGTTCGACCTGATGATCATCATCGCGATCGCGACGGCGTTCCATTCACGGATCTTCGGCGAGTTCGGAAGCGGCGATGCGACTGCGCTGAAGGGCTTGCGTGATTAGCGTCTTTCACGCACTCGCGTTCGCCGTTGTCGCGGTGCCTGTTGCCGCCGGCGGAGCGACACAGCTTGCGCGGACGGCACGCGTGGTCGACCGGATCGCTGCAACCGGCGCGCTCGCGACCGCCGGCGTCGGCGCGGCCCTGGTGTCGATCTCGCTGCTGCGTCTCGATCAACCGCTGCGCACCGGCGTCGTGACGGTCGACGCGGCCGCCGCCGTGTTCCTCGTGCCGATCATCATCGTCGGCGTAACAAGCGCACTGGTCTCACCGGCCTATCTGAACGACAGCAAGCGAAGCTTCTTCCCGGCAGCTCATGCGCGACGGTTGTACTACCTCGCGTTCTTTCTGTTCTGGGCGGCGCTGCTCGCGGTTCCGATCGCGGGCAACCTTGGCGAGGCGTGGCTGTGCGTCGAGGCGACCACCGCTGCCTCCGCGATGCTCGTCGCCTACAACGGAGGCCGGCATGCACTCGAAGCCGGCTGGAAATACCTCGTGCTCACGACCGCCGGGCTGACGGTCGCCCTCACCGGGATCGTGATCGTCTACGTCGCTGCTCCGGCGGCGCAGCACAACCTCGGCGGGCTCGATTGGACGACGCTGAGCGCCACGAGCCACCAGGTCCCGCACCGGACCGCGCTCGCTGCCTTCGTGCTGATCATCGTCGGGCTCGCGGCGAAGATCGGTTGGGCGCCGGTGCACAACTGGCTGCCCGACGCCCACAGCGAGGCACCCGCGCCTGTCAGTGCGCTCCTCTCTGCAGCGCTGCTTCCCGCAGTGGTGCTCGTCGCGTGGCGCACGACTCACGCGCTCGAGCCTGCTGTCGGGACCGCGACAGCCCACCATTTCCTGATCGGTTTCGGGTTGCTCTCGCTCGCCGTCGCCGTTCCATTTCTTTGGCGACCACTCGCCTTCAAGCGGCTCCTCGCGTACTCGAGCCTCGAGCACATGGGTGTGATCGCGCTCGGAATCGGTTTCGGAAGCCGGCTGGCGCTCGCCGGCGTCGCGATCCACGTCATCGGACATGCGCTTGCGAAGGCGCTCGGCTTCTACGCCGCGATCCCGCTGCTCCGACTTCAGCCTCGTGCGATCAGCCGTCCCGTCCGTGGGCTTGCACGACTCGACACCGGTGTCGCAAGCGCGCTTGCGATCAGCCTGATCTCGCTGAGCGGCCTCCCTCCGTCGCCCCTCTTCTTCAGCGAACTGTTCGTGTTGCTCGGCGGCTTCGTCGCCGGCCACACGATCGCGGCTGCGCTCGGCGCGGCACTGCTCGCCCTCGGTTTTCTCGGTCTCATTCACGCCTTGATCGAGGCAATGGCGGGTCGCTCCCGGCGCTCCAGCGTGCGGATTCCGGCCCGGCAGATCGCGCCGGTCACGATCGTCTTCCTGATCGGCCTGATCGTCCTGGCTGCAGGCGCGATGACGATCCCTCACTCCTCGATTGTCGAAGCGTTGGCGCGGTGGGCGGGATGAGCGTCGGCACCTTTACGGCCGACGCGCCCGAACTGC
>JANMWB010000001.1:0-26719 GCA_031393705.1 Thermoleophilia bacterium
GTGAGCAGGGCGCGCGCGAGCGCCACCTTCTGCTGCATCCCGCGCGACAGGTTCTCCATCGACTCGTTGCGCCGTGCCGACGGGAACCCGACCCGCTCGAGGATGATCGGGATCTTGGTGTGCGTCTCCCGCGGGCCCATGCCATAGAACCGCGCCGCGTACGCGAGGTTCTCGGCTGCGCTCATCTTCTTGAAGAAGCTCGCTTCGACCGAGACGCGATTGACGAGGCGGCGCACCTTCCGCGCTTCCTTGAACACGTCGTGGCCGAAGATGTGCGCCGTCCCGCCATCGGGCAGCAGCAATGTCGAGAGCAGACGGACGAGCGTGGACTTGCCCGAGCCGTTCTGACCGAGGATCGCGACACACTCGCCGCGCTCCATGTCGAAGCTGACGTTGCTCAGCGCCGCGCGATGGCGACGGTGAAAGACGCCCTTCCGACGCGAGAAGACCTTTGAAAGATCACGTACTGCAACCGCTGATGTAGACAAGTCATGCTCCTTGGGATCGAGAGAGACGTACCGAACGAGGTCGCACCAGTGCCGCTAGAAGCGGCGCGGTGTGACGTCTGCGTTCGTGATCCCGGACATGACTCGGCAATGTTAAGCGACCGTTGCGCGGACCGCAAGGCGAGACAACATTCGGGCACGCGTGACGTCGAAGCGACAATGCGCCGCGTTGCCGCGATTTTCGTTGCCTTCCTGCTCGCCGCAGGCAATGCCGCAGCGGTAGAACCGCGCACGGTCAAGCCGGACCGCGCCGCGATCAACCGGCTGCTCCCAGCACGGACCGCGGCCGGCTCGGCGCGTGGGTGCTCGCGCTGCCGATCGCATTCGTGGGCGCGCTCGCGCTCGTTGGGGCGGGCTTCGCCGCCTCGCGCTCGTTGAAGCAGCGGGCGCGGGTCCGCGGGATTCAGCGAGCCCTGAAGGATTAGAGGCTTGTCAGGCGCGCACGGCAAGCCGCGATGATCGCCTGCGCGTCCGAGCGGTTCCCGAAGCCACGCGTCACCGTCGTCTTCCCCTCGAGGTCCTTGTAGACCTGGAAGAAATGCTCGATCTCGTTTCGCAGCTGGGCGGGCACGTCGTGGATGTCGGCGATCGAGCTCCACGACGGATCGTTGAGCGGCACGCACAGCACCTTTTCGTCGGGGCCTTTCTCGTCGGCCATGTGGAAGACGCCAACCGCACGCACGCGGATCCGGCAGCCGGGAAAAGTCGGCTCGCCGACCAGCACGAGCGCATCGAGCGGGTCGCCGTCCTCGGCGAGCGTCCCCTCGACAAAGCCGTAGTCGGCGGGATAGCTCATCGACGTGAACAGACGGCGGTCGAGCGCGAGGCCGCCGAGCTCGTCGTCCCACTCGTACTTGTTCCGCGACCCAGAAGGGATCTCCACAAAGACGACGCCATCACGGCTGCTCTTTGTGGTTTCCGTCGAGCCTACATCCATACCCGTAAGACTACGGCCATGGCCCATCACCACGGTCACCACCACGGCGTTGGCGCCGAGACGGCCGTGCGGCCGCTCGGGATCGCGCTGGCCCTGATCGTCGGCTTCATGGCCGTCGAGGTGGTGATCGGCGTGGTCGCCCACTCGCTCGCGCTGCTCTCGGACGCGGCGCACATGCTGGTCGACGCGGCCGCGCTCGGGATGAGCGTCTGGGCCGCGCGGCTCGCCTTGCGTCCGGCCGAAGGGCGCATGACCTTCGGCTTCCGTCGCGCCGAGATCCTGGCCGCGCAGGCGAACGCGATCACCCTCCTCGTGCTTGGGTTCGCGATCGTGGTCGAGGCACTGCGCCGCCTGGACTCACCCCCGAACGTCCGCGGGCCGCTCGTGCTCGGGACCGCACTCGCCGGCGCCGCCGTCAACATCCTCGCCCTCCGCCAGGTCGCGCGTGCGAACCGCGGCAACCTGAACGTCGAAGGGAGCTTCCGCCACCTCCTCACTGACCTCTACGCGTTCGCAGGCACCGCGGTGGCCGGGCTCGTTGTCTGGCTCACGGGCTTCGACCGCGCCGACCCGATCGCCTCGCTGCTCGTGGCCGGATTCATGGTGCTGACCGCGTGGCCGCTTTTGCGGGCCTCCGGGAGCGTCCTCCTCGAGGCGGCGCCTGAAGGGCTGCTGCCGTCGGAGATCGGCGCGGCGCTGCGCGGATTCCCGGGCGTGACGGATGTCCACGACCTGCACGTCTGGGAGATCAGCTCGGGGTTCCCGGCCCTCTCGGCCCACGTGCTCGTCGGCCGCGACCAGGACTGCCACCGCATCCGGCGCGACCTCGAGACCCTGCTCGGCGAGCGCTACCGGATCGACCACACGACCCTCCAGGTCGAGCACACGGCCGATCGCCTGCTCTGGCCGGACGGCCGAGTCAGTTGACGACCGTCTGAGGGGACCGCTAGGTTTCTGACACGTGCAGCGCCGGTGACGGCGCGCGCGGAGGCAACGAGGCCTCACGACTTTTGAAGTCGTGGGGCCTTTTTTCGTTCTGGAACCGAACCACAGGAGGCGCGGCACGATGAAGGTCAAGCTCGAATACATCTGGCTCGACGGGTATCAGCCCGTACCGAACCTCCGCAGCAAGACGAAGATCGCGGAGTTCGACGAGATGCCGACGCTCGAGGAGCTGCCAATCTGGAACTTCGACGGCAGCTCGACCCGGCAGGCCGAAGGGAGCAACTCCGATTGCCTCCTGCAACCCGTCGCGATCTTCCCCGACCCGGTGCGCGCGAACGGGATGCTTGTGATGTGCGAGGTGCTGATGCCCGACGGAACACCCCATCCGTCGAACACCCGCGCGTCGATCCCGGACGACCCCGGCACCTGGTTCGGTTTCGAGCAGGAGTACTTCCTCTACAAGGACGGCGTACCGCTCGGGTTCCCGCGCGAGGGCTTCCCGCCGCCGCAGGGCGAGTACTACACGGGCGTTGGCTACAAGAACGTCGGCGACGTCGCCCGCACGATCGTCGATGCCCACATCGACCTTTGTCTGGAGGCTCGGATCAACCTCGAAGGCATCAACGCCGAGGTGGCCAAGGGCCAGTGGGAGTTCCAGATCTTCGGCAAGGGCTCGAAGCAGGCCGCCGACGAGGTGTGGATTGCCCGCTATCTCCTCGTGCGCCTGTGCGAGACCCACGGCGTCGACGTGAACTTCCACCCGAAGCCGCTCGGGGTCGAGCACGACTGGAACGGCTCCGGGATGCACACGAACTTCTCGACCGAGCATCTCCGCGAGGTCGGCGGCGAGGACTACTTCCTCGAGCTGATGAACGCGTTCGACGCCTACAAGGACGAGCACATCGCGGTGTACGGGCCCGACAACCACATGCGCCTGACCGGCCTGCACGAGACGCAGGCGATGGACAAGTTCAACTACGGCGTCGCCGACCGCGGCGCGTCGGTCCGCATCCCGCACAGCTTCATCGCGAGCGGCTACCGGGGCTACCTCGAAGACCGCCGGCCGAACTCGCTGGGCGACCCGTACCAGATCGCGGGCCGCATCCTGCAGACGATCGAGACGGTGCCGACCGAAGCCGCCGCGGCGTCAGAGCGACTGGCCGAGAGGGCAGTCGCCTAGGTGGTGACGCGTTCGAACGAACCGACACAACTCTGGTGCACCTGCGAGCAACCGCTCCCGATGCACGTCGCGGAACGCAAAGGAGCCGCTCGCAGCGTTTGCGCCCGCTGCGAGCGGCCGTTGCGTCTGCAACTCCGCGTCAGTCCATCCTGAGACTCAGCGCATCTGAGACTCAGCGGATCCTGAAACTCACCGTGACGTCCGCGGTGACGTCCTGGGTGCCCGGCTCGATCGGCGTCGAGTCGGTCTTGGCGGTCGCGCCGATTGCCTGGAACACCGGCGTCGGAGCACTTCCGCCCTCGGTGACCGAGGAGACCGGGCCGACACCGAAGCCGCCGGCCTTGGCGAGCGCCTCCGCCTTTAGGCGAGCATCGGCGACCGCTTTGCCGAGCGCGTCGCGATAACGCGCGTCACGGTCCGACACGTCGAGGCTCGGTCCGCTCACAGTGTTCGCTCCCGCGTTGACCGCGGCGTCGATCAACGCGCCGGCGCCCGCGATCTTCGTCCTCGCGGAGACCGAGTTGTCGGCGACGTACGCGGTGACGTCACCCTGAGGGCCGGCCTGCGGGTAGAGCGAGACCTGCTGCGTTTGCAGCTCCCGGCCGCCCGCCGCTTTGAGCGCGGCGACAACGGCGTTCATCAACCTTGCGTTCCCGGCAAGTGCCGCCGACGCGGACGCTGCCTGTGTGTGCACACCGGCGGTGACGGTCGCCTCATCGGGCGCAACCGTGATCACGCCGTGGCCGAGCGTCGTCACGGTGTCGGGGGTCGCGGTGTTAAGGGTCGCGGTGTCGCCGCGGGCCGCCTCGGGCCGGCCGACCCCGGCGAAAGCCGCGACGGCGAGCACCGCGGCCACGAGCATTACGAGTGGAAGTAGGCGTCTCATGCACTCACTACGCCGCCGCCGTGGTTTCCTGTCACAGATGGAGTACCGCTTCGTCGACTGCCGCTGGGCCCTGGACGATCCAGGCTTCGGGCTCCGCGCCTACCGGGAGGCGCACATCCCCGGCGCCGCGTTCCTCGACGTCGAGCGCGATCTGGCAGGGCCGCCGGGAGCCGGAGGGCGTCATCCGCTCCCCTCGGCCGAGCAGTTCGCAGCTGCGGCCTCCCGCGCGGGCATCGGCCCGGAGTCGTTCGTCGTCGCGTACGGGTCACTCGGCGGCGCGGAACGCTTGTGGTGGCTGCTCCGCCACTTCGGTCACGGCGACTGCGCCGTGGTCGACCTGGATGCCTGGCACGGGCCGCTCGCAGGCGGAGAGGAACGGATCGAGCCGGCAATCTTCCAGGCTGCTTCCTTTAAAAGCGCCGAACGGGACGACGACATGATCGCCCGCGCCGAGCTCGCAGAGCGGCGCGAACGGCTGGTCGTCATCGACGCGCGGCTCGAGCCGCGCTGGCGCGGCGAGCCGAACCCCGTCGATCGCGTGCCGGGCCGCATTCCCGGTGCACTGAACGCGCCCTGGAACGCGCCCGCGCCGGAACTTCCCGCGGGTGAGCTCGTCGCGTACTGCGGCTCGGGCATCACCGCGTGCGTCGTCCTCCACCGGCTGCACCTCGCCGGGCGTGAGGGTCGCCTGTATCCCGGGTCGTGGTCCGAGTGGGAGCAGTATCCAGAGCTGCCCGTCGAACGTTCGACCTGAGGTGAACCGCGTCTATCCCGCCCTCGTGCTCGTCCTCGTCACGGCACTCTTCCTCGGTTACGGGAGCCACACATGGTCGTGGCTCGCAGGTCCGATCGCCGCGCTCGCGCTCTGGAGCCTCGACCGGAATGCGCACACACCGGGAGCGCCCGCTCCGGCGCACTTGCACCGCCACGCACCCGCCCCGGTCGATTAGCGGCAGCTACTAGGCGGCGGTTCCTAAGCCGCGGCCGTCGCCGTCGCGTACGGCCCGAGGTACTGCTCCCAGCGCTGCGGGATCTTCGGGGTGGCGAGGCGAATGAAGAGCACCGGCGCCGGCGGGCGCGGACGCGCCGGCAGTTCCATGTGCACCTCGTGCGGCAACCGGTTGCCCTTGCGGAGGTTGCAAGGGGCGCACGAGGTGACGACGTTCTCCCACGTCGAGTCGCCGCCCTTCGAGCGGGGGATCACGTGGTCGAGCGTCAGCCGCCCGGCCGTGGTGCCGCAGTAGACGCAGCGCCAGCCGTCACGGGCAAAGAGAGCGCGGCGGGAAATCTTCCGCTGCACCATCCGGGGCACGCGAACGTAGTGGACGAGCCGGATCACGTGTGGCCACTGGTACGTGTCAGTGGCCGAGCGAAGTGGTCGGTCGAGCTCCTCTACGACCTCGGCCTTGCCCTTGAAGACGAGCACGTAGGCGCGGCGGAGCGAGCACACATTGAGCGGCTCGTAACTCGCGTTGAGAACGAGAACCTGCTGCACCGTGGGCGGAATGTACCCCACAGGGCGGACCTGGACGGGCCGGCGCCTGGTCTCAGGACTCCGCCCGGCGCGTTAGCGGCCCATCGCGCGGTCGACGGCCTCTTGCTCCTCCGGGGAGAGGGCGACCGACGCGCGGCCCCGTTCCAGCTCTTTCATGTAGATCCGGGCGTAGTCGCGGCCCTGAATCGCGGTCACGACGATGCCGGTGCGCGCCGAGTCGAGCATGGCCAGGGACGCGGACTGATGCCCGCCCGTGTCCTCGTAGGCGTCGTAGCGCACGATCGAGGTGTTGGCGACGGTTCCGTCGACCCGCCGGTCGACCCGGGCAAGGCCGGCGGCCACCTCGTCCACGGCGCGGTTCAGGTCGTCGATGCGCGCCTGCAACGAGACGGCGAAGTCGACGAGGTCGCGCCGCCCCCCTCCGAGCAGCAGCCGCTGCGCGTCCCGAACGCGCTTGACCTTCACCCACGCCCACCAGGCAAGGCCGATGCCGATCACGCCGGCCGCAACTCCCGCGGTCGCGACAGCCAGCGCCTCTGTCGCCGTCGGGTGCATCCGACGAGGCTAGCTCACGGAGCTACATCACCCCAGCGAGAAGATGACCGGGTAACTGCCCTTGTTGTTGGACGTGTTGTGCTCGCCGGGCACCGGCGCGACGTCGACGTTGACCGTCGTCCGCTGCGCGAACGGCACCTGGCCGAGGCTGTTGAAGGTGACCGACTTGGTCTGACCCGGGTTGATCAGGTCGACCGTTTGCGTCTTCACGATCGCCCCCTGCGGCTTCTGGATCGTCAGCGTCACCTTGATCCCGACTTCCTGCGAGTCGCCGGAGTCGGCGAGCGTGACGACGAATGCCAGATCGGTCGTGGCGGTTACGGTGTTCTCGCTCGACTGCGACAACGTTTGTCCGCCCGGCAGGACCTTCACCTCGGTGATGTTCGTGCCGTGGATCCCGGTGGGCGTGCCGCCGCTCGTCGAGGCGCCGCGCAGGCGCTGCAGGACGAGCGTCATCGAACGCTCCGAGATCAGATCCTGGTTCGTGACGAAATGCGACTCGGGGGCGACGACGCCGTTGATGCCGTCGTTTCTCATCTCGGTCGTTGCGGGCACCCGGAACAGGTCGTCCCAGTTCACGTCACTCGCGAGGAGGCGCTCGGCCGGAGCGGCGAGCAGCGCCGCGTCGGTGGTCGCCTTCGACGACGCGGTCTTGCGGAAGGTGTCGGCGAGGCCCTGCACGCCGCTGACCCGCAACTGGAGCGCCTCGATCAGATCTTCGTGCTCGGGCCGCAGCTTGCCGGGTGGGTTGAGGCGCACCGCGGCGGCGACGTTCTGCCGCTCCTGCTCCGCGACGCCGTCGAGCTTGCCCGCCAAATCGGTGACCTTGACCCCCGGCGTCGTCAGGTCGGTGGCGACCTGGGCACCGTCGGAGGCCGAGCTCTGCGCGATCGAGCCGACCTTCGCCAGGTAGCTCTTGTAGGCGTCGTGCTTCGACGTCGAGGCACACGACTGGACCAGGAGCCCGAAGAAGACGAGGGCGGCGATGATGATCGCGATCAGCGCCAGCAGGCGCAGGAGCGGTGTCAGGCCACGCGACGGGCCGGCCGGGCCGGCCGCTCCGGTGCCGCGGCCGCCACGCCGGGGCAGGCGCACGCGCGACTGCGAGGACTGAGCCTCGGTCGTTGCCGGCTCCTCCTCGAAGAAGTCGAACTCGATGTCATCGTCACGCGGGTCCATAGCAAGGCGAATGTATCGCCTTCTTTCGGCCCGTAGAGGAAATGTCCTGGCGGGGCCGTAACCCCGGAGGGTGTCTTCGTCGGCGCTTGCGCACGATCTCTTCCTCGACAGGTATCGCCCGTTGCGGCCCTTGGGCTCCGGTGGGATGGGCCAGGTCTGGCTTGCGCGTGACGAGCGGAGCGGCCTCGACGTCGCGCTGAAGATCGTCCCGCGCGAGGGCAAGACCGGCCACCGCGCCGAGCGCGAGGCACGCGCCGCGGCCTCGCTGCGCCACGAACGCTGCCAGCGCATCCTCTCGCTCGCCCGCGATCCGTCCCACGTCTACATCGCCTACGAGTACATCCCGGGGCGCACCCTGCGCGAGGCGATGCGGGCCGGCGAGATCGACGACCGTGCGGCGATCCAGGTCGCCGCCCAGATTTCGGACGCGCTCGCGCACGCCCACGGCAAGGGCATCGTCCACCGTGACGTCAAGCCGTCGAACGTGCTGCTGGCCGAATCCGAGCGCATCGACGTGCGCCTCCTGGACTTCGGGCTTGCGCAGATGGCGGAGTTCGACACGCTCACCGCGCTCGGGGACGTCCCCGGCACGCTCGCCTACATCGCCCCCGAGCGCCTGCAGGGGCTGACGGCGACGAGCGCAGCCGACGTCTGGGGCGTGGGCGTCCTCCTCTGGGAGATGCTCGCGGGCGAGCACCCGTTCTGGGGCGGCGACCTGGTCGAGACCTCGCGCCTCATCCAGCAGGGCGCGCCCGGTCTCGAGACGCTTCGCCCGGACCTGCCCGCGCACGTCCGCGACACGGTCGCAAGCGCGCTGCTCGTCAACCCGCAACGCCGGCCGTCGGCCGAGCGGCTCGCCGCGCAGCTCCGCGACCTGCCAAAGCGCCGCAGGAAGACCGGCGGCTCTAAGGGGAGTGGCTCGAAAAGCGCAGCACCGGCGCGCCCGAACGTGGCGGGGCTGGGCGTGCGTCTGCTCCCCGGCGCACTGACCGGGCTTGCCTCCGGCTGGGTTGCCTCGCGCCTGCCGTTCTATCCCCAGGGCTGGCCGCTCCCGATTGCCGCCGTCGGCGCCGCCCTCGGGTTCACGGCACCACGGATCGGGTTGCTCTTTGCGCTGACCGTAGGTTTCTTCCCGCTCGCGAACATCTCGCTCGGGCTCGGTGTCCTCTACGGGCTCTTCGCCGCGGGCTGGGTCGCGCTGACCTGGAAGGACGCCCGCGCCGGGCTGCTGCTCGCCGCGGGGCCGCTGCTCGCCCCTGTCACGGCGCTCGCCTTCCTGCCGCTTGCCGCCCAGCTCGCCCGCGGCCGCGCGCGGCGCGCTCTGCAGGCGTTCGCCGCTGTCCTGCTCGCTGCGCTGATCGCCGGCCTGCGCAAGGTGCCGTTGCCCTTCGACGGCTCCGCACCTCCACTCGGCCTCGGCGTCACGGGCTCGACGCGGCCGACCGCGGTCGCGCATGCGCTCTGGGCGCAACTCGCCGCCCATCCGGAGTTGCTCGGCGAGGCGCTGGTGCTGGCCGCGGCGGCTGCGCTCCTGCCGTATGCACGCAATCGGGGCCCCTGGCCGGCTGCCGCGTTCGGCGCGGCACTGCTCGCAGGGACCGCGCTGACCGCCCCTGCCGCCGCCGTGCTCCCGTTGATTGCAGCTGCCTGGCTGACGGCGGGCACACTGGCGTTCAAAGCCAAGTCTTAGACTTTGGCTTCCGGGGCAACACTCCCGGGCCTGCCCATGTCAGTTCTCCGCAACATCGAATCCAAGCTCGAGTCGCTCTTCGAGGGCGTCTTTGGCCGCGCGTTCCGTGCGAACGTCCAGCCGGTCGAGCTCGCGCGCAAGCTGATCAAGGAGATGGACGACCACCGGAACGTGTCTGTGTCGCGCGTCTACGTGCCGAACGAGTACACGATCTATCTCGCCCCCGGCGACCACGAGCAGTTCAAGAGCTACGAGAGCCAGCTGAAGGCGGAGCTGGCCGAGTACCTGAGCGAGCACGCGCACCGCGAGAACTACGTCCTGCTTTCGCAGCCGCGCGTCCAGCTCGAGACCGACAAGGACCTCGACGTCGGCGTGTTCGGGATTGCGACCCGCATGGTGCAGAGCGGAGGCCAGGCCGCCGGCGAGCCGGCGGGTGACATCGAGCCGAACGCGACGATGGTCTACAAGCCTTCTGCGGCTCCCATCCTGCAGGCGACCGAGGCGGCGTCGGTTGTCGACCTGGGCATCCAGCGCGAGATCGCGGTGCTGAGCTGGAACGGCGAGCGCCACGAGGTGTCGAAGCGACGGGTCGTGCTCGGCCGGTCGAAGGACGCCGATCTCCAGCTCGCCGACCCGAACGCGTCGCGCCGTCACGCGGAGCTCCGCCAGGAGGGCGCGACGTACTGGCTCATCGACCTCGACTCGACGAACGGCGTCGAAGTGCGCGGCAAACGCGTGAAGCGGCTGAAGCTCGAAGACGGCACGCGCTTCACGATCGGCTCCACCGAGATCTCGTTCACCCGGGAGCTCCAGTAGTGGTTCTGCTCGGGTCGGCGCAGGTCGAGACGACGCTGCTCGCCCTGAAGCTCGCGTTCCTCGTCCTCCTCTACCTCTTCATCTGGCGCATCGTTCGCTCGGCCGCGCGCGACCTGCGGCTACCGCAGGAGTCGATGATCCTCGCGCCGCAGCAGGCCGCCGCCGCAGGCCTGATCCCCCAGCCGGCTGCGCGCGAGCTCGGCCGCCTCGTCGTGATCGGGGGCCCGACGTTCCAGGACGGCGAGATCTTTACCTTGGGCTCGCACGCGCTGACGGTCGGCCGCGCCGTCAACAACGATCTGTCGATGCCGGACGACGAGTACGCATCCGGCCGCCACGCACGTTTCGAGCCGCGGCGCGACGGGATCTGGGTCGAGGACATCGGCTCGACGAACGGCACATTCGTGAACGGGATCCGCCTCACCCGCGAGCGCAAGCTCACACCCGGCGACGTGATTCGCGTCGGCGAGACCGATCTGCGGTTCGAGCCATGAGAATCGCCAGCTCGCACGCCGGGACGGATCCGGGACGGAAGCGCCGGATCAACGAGGATTCGTTCGTGATCACCCCGCCGCTCTTCGCCGTCGCGGACGGCATGGGCGGCGCGCAGGCCGGCGAGGTGGCGTCTGCACTGGCCGCCGGTGCGCTCGAGGAGAGCGGCGCGAACGGCGGCGGTGAGCGCCGCGTCGCCGAGTTGATCCAGGAGGCGAACCGCCGCGTGCACGAGCGCGCGACCACGGACGCCGCCACCGCCGGCATGGGCACGACGATCACGGCGGCACTCGTCGAGCCCGACGGCCGCGTGGTCTTCGGTCACGTCGGCGACTCGCGCGCCTACCTCTTGCGTGACGACAAGCTCGAGCAGCTGACCAACGACCACACACTGGTCGCCGAGCTCGTACGCCGCGGCGAGCTGTCACCGGGCGAAGCGCAGGTACATCCGCAACGCTCGGTGATCACGCGCGCACTCGGCACCGACCCCGACGTCGACGTCGACACGTTCGCGGTCGACGCGCAGCCGGGCGACGTCTACCTGATCTGCAGTGACGGTCTCTCGTCGATGGTCGACTCCCGCGACATCGAGGAGATCCTCCGCACGTACCGCAGCGACCTCGAGGGCGCGTCGAAGGCGCTGATCCAGGCCGCGAACCGCAGCGGCGGCGAGGACAACATCACGGCGGTGCTCTTCGCCGTGGAAGCGGGAGACCCGGGCGGCGCAGGGACGGCCCCGCTTGACGAGCACACGCGCGAGTTCGCGCCCGTCCCCGAAGAAGAGGACACGCTCCATCCGGAGGATGGCATCGCGCCGCCCCCGTCTGCTCCGTCGGCGGTCGACACGATGGTCGTGCCCGCATCCGACATCCAGGCGGCGATCGCAGCGCATGAAGGGGATGAAGCTCCGCAGGCAGGCGTCGGTAGGCAATTCCTGGCCTTGCTGGTCATTCTGGCCCTGATCGCCGTCATCGTCGTCCTCGTCTGGTGGGGGCTCGCGCGCTGAATCTGAGCTACCGCAACAGAGAGCTCTTCTACCTGTC
The DNA here is from genome assembly GCA_031393705.1 of Thermoleophilia bacterium. GTDB lineage: Bacteria > Actinomycetota > Thermoleophilia > Gaiellales > Gaiellaceae > PALSA-600. The sequence goes on from JANMWB010000001.1 coordinate 11,725, forward strand.
CGTCGTGGGCGTTCTCACCGGCCTCGGCTTCGCGTCCGTCTATATCGCGCGCCAGTCGGAGGTCAGCTGGGGCTCCCTCAGCTACGCGCTGTTCTTCTTCGCGCTCTACCTGGTCGCGCATCTCGTCACGCGGTGGGCGGTGCCGAACGCCGACCCGTACCTCCTGCCGATGGCGGGACTGCTGACGGCGGTCGGCGTGACCGAGATCTACCGGCTCGGGAACGCAGATGCGTTCAGACAGGGGCTGTGGATCGTGATCGGCGTCGGCCTCTACGCGCTTGCGCTCTGGGGGCTGCGCCGTGACTACCGCGTCCTCGAGCAGTACAAGTACCTCTTCGGAATCGGAGCGATCGCGCTGCTCTTCCTTCCGCGCGTTCCCGGTATCGGCACGACGGTCAACGGCGCGCGCCTCTGGGTCCACGTTGGCGCGTTCCGCTTCCAACCCGGTGAGTTCTCGAAGATCTTCCTGATCGTCTTCCTCGCCGCCTACCTGCGCGAGAAGCGTGAGGCCCTCGCACGCGCACGCCTGAAGGACGTCGGTCCGCTGCTCGTGATCTTTGGTGCCTGCATGCTCGTGCTCGTTTCCTCGAACGACCTCGGCTCGGGACTTCTCTACTTCGGGATCTTCCTCGCGATGCTCTACGTGGCGACCGCGCGCCTCTCGTTCGTCTTCGTCGGCGTCGTGCTCTTCCTGGCGGGCGGGTTCGTCGCCTACGAGAAGATCCCGCACGTCCACGAACGCGTCTCGATCTGGCTGACGCCGTGGACGACGAACAAGGTGTACTGCCCGTCGACGGGCGGGCTCGCGTTGCGTCAAGACTGTGAGAGCTACCAGCTCGTCAAGTCGCTGTACTCGATCGCAAACGGCGGCTTCGGCGGCACCGGCCTCGGCAAGGGCACGTTCACGACGACCGACGGCCACCAGTTGATCCCGTTCGTGAACAGCGACTTCATCTACTCGGCGCTCGCGCAGGAACTCGGTCTCGTCGGCGCCGCCGCGCTGCTGCTCGTCTTCATGCTCGTTGTCGCGCGCGGGATGAAGATCGCGCTGCAGGCCGACGATGGGTTCTCCAAACTGCTCGCCGCCGGGCTCACCTTCGGCTTCGCGCTGCAGACGTTCATCATCGTCGGCGGCGTCCTGCGAATCATCCCGTTGACCGGGATCACGCTGCCGTTCGTCTCCTACGGCGGCTCGTCGGTCGTCGCGAACTTCGTCCTGCTCGCGGGGCTGCTCCTCGTCTCGAACCGAGCGAATACACAATGAACCGGCAGATCTCACGCATCGCGGTCGTCGCGCTGCTCCTGCTCGCATCGCTGGTCGCCGCGACGACGTACTGGCAGACGTGGGCGCCGGGCAGCCTGAAGGCGAAGCAGGACAACGCGATCCAGCGCGTCGCGCAGTTCCGCATCAACCGCGGAAGGATCTACGCGTCCGACGGAAAGACCGTGCTCGCGCAGAACGTCAGGAAGAAATCGGCGGGCCAGACCTACTACTACCGCACGTACCCGACCCACGGCCTCGCGTCGCAGGCGATCGGCTACTCGACGATCGGCCGCTCGCGCGCCGGGATCGAGCGCCAGGAGAACGCGTACCTGACCGCCGGCAACGCGAACGTCGGGACGATCATCCAGAAACTGACGGACTCGCTGAAGGGCGTGACGATCCGCGGCAACAACCTCGTGCTCAACCTGCGCGTGAACGCGCAGAAGATTGCCGAGACCGCCCTGCGGGGAAAGTGTGGCGGCGCCGTCGTCCTCAACCCGAAGACCGGCCAGGTCTACGTGATGGCGTCGTCGCCGAGTTACGACCCGAACAAGATCGAGTCGCCGAACGGGTTTGCCGGGATCCTGCGCTCTCCGAGCGCCTGTCCTGGCTCATCGTCGGCGCTACTCAACCGTGCGACGCAGGGCCTCTATGCGCCGGGCTCGACGTTCAAGACGATCACGGCGGCGACAGCCCTCGACTCGGGCATCTACACGCCGAAGTCGACCTTCTACGACCCGGGCTACTGCACCGAGTACGGCAAGCAGGTCAAGAACGCGCTCGACCAGAACGGGCCGGAGCGGTTCGGCAACGTCGACCTCGTGCAGGCGTTCATCCACTCGATCAACGCGGTCTTCTGCGAGCTCGGGATCAAGCTCGGCCCGAAGCGGATTCTCGACGAGGCTAAGAAGTTCGGTTTCTACTCGAAGCCTCCGATCGAGCTACCGCCGAGCGAGCTTGCCGCGAGCGGACTCTTCGACTTCAAGCACGCGACGCTCTTCGACGATCCGAAGCTCGTCGACCCGGGCCGCCTCGCATTCGGGCAGGAGCGCATGCTCGTGACACCGCTCCAGATGGCGCTCGTCGCCGCCGGGATTGCAAACAACGGCACGATCATGACGCCGCACCTCGTGAACCGGGTCACGAACTCGAGCGGCGGCACCGTGGTCAAGATCCACCCTCAGGTCTGGAAGCACGCGACGAAGCCGGAAACCGCCGCGGCGATCAACGTGATGATGCAGGGCGTCGTCGAGTCGGGAACCGGCAGGGCGGCCCAGATCCCGGGCGTGAAGGTGGCCGGCAAGACGGGAACCGCCGAAACGGGGCTGGACCGGGTGTACACCGCCTGGTTCATCTTCTTCGCACCCGCCGATAACCCAACCGTTGCAGGAGCTATCGCCGTCGAGCACCAGCTGAACGGCTTCGGCGGGGCGATCGCAGCCCCGATCGCGAAGCAGCTGATGCAGGCACTCTTGCCCCAAGCGTCGAAACCGTGAAGTTGGCCCAGCATGACCACCACTGACACCCTGATCGATCGCGTCTTCGACCGGCGCTACGTCATCAAGCGCAAGCTCGGCTCGGGCGGAATGGCGGACGTCTATCTCGCCGAGGACCAGGAGCTCGGACGGCGCGTCGCGCTCAAGCTGCTGAACGACCGGCACGCAGCCGACGAGCAGTTCGTCGAGCGCTTCCGGCGCGAGGCGCAGAGCGCCGCCGGCCTGAACCACCCGAACATCGTCTCGATCTTCGACCGCGGCCGCGCCGAGGGCACCTATTACATCGCGATGGAGTATCTCGACGGGCGCACGCTCAAGGAGCTGCTCGTCCGCAACGGCCCGACGCCGATCCCGATCGCGATCGACTACGCGCGCCAGATCCTCGGTGCGCTCTCGTTCGCGCACCGCAACGGGATCATTCACCGCGACATCAAGCCGCACAACATCATCGTCGGCAGCGATGGGCGCCTGAAGGTGACGGACTTCGGTATCGCGCGCTCTGGCGCCTCGCAGATGACGGAGGCCGGGTCGATCGTCGGGACGGCGCAGTACCTCTCGCCGGAGCAGGCGCGCGGCGCGCCCGTCGACCCGCGCTCTGATCTCTACTCGCTCGGGATCGTGCTCTACGAGATGCTGACCGGGGACGTGCCGTTCACCGGCGACACGCCGGTCGAGATCGCGATGAAGCACCTCTCGCAGATCCCGGAGCCGCCGTCGAAACTGCGCCCCGAGGTGCCGCACGATCTCGACGCGGTCGTGATGCGCGCGCTCTCGAAGGAGCCCGACCAACGGTACGGCTCGACCGAGGAGATGGACGCCGACCTCGCCCGCGTCGCGCGCGGCGTCGCAGTTGCACCCGAGACCGAGGACGCCATGACGCAGGTGCTTTCCGGTGTCGGCGCGACGTCGGCGCAGACGATGATCACGCGCCCACGCGCGGTCGCGCCACCGCCCGCCCCGCCGAGCTACCGGACGCCGAACCAGTACTACGACTACGAAGAGCCGCCGCGCGGCCGCTCGGTCTGGCCCTGGCTGCTCGCGCTCGGCCTGATCATCGGCGGCGCGATCGGCGGCTGGTTCCTCTACACGAAGATCCAGCAGCAGATCGACACGAACCGCCCTGTTGCCGTGCCCGACGTGCGCCTTGTTCAGCGCGACCTGGCGGTGCTGAAGATCCAGCAAGCGGGCCTCAAGCCGCTCGTCGTCAAGGCGCCCGACGACACCGTGCCCGCGGGTCAGGTGATCGACGAGAACCCGGGGGGCGGCTCCAAGGTCGGCAAGGGCTCGACGGTCACGCTTCGAGTGTCGACGGGCAAACCGAAGGTGCAGGTGCCCGACGTGCGCGGGCGCAGCGTCACGGATGGGATCACGGCGCTCGCGGGGCTCGGACTGAATCCGAAGATCGTCCACGTCTACTCGCCGCAGCCGGCCGACACCGTCACGGGCCAGTTCCCGCCACCGCTCGCACTTGTACTGAAGGGCTCGAACGTGCGGATCAACGTCTCGCGTGGCGCCAAGCCGATCCCTGTGCCCGACGTGACGGGCCAGCCGTATCTGAACGCCAAATCGGCCCTCGAGGGCCAGGGCTTCGTCGTGAAGCGCGTCGACGTCCAGTCGGACCAGGCGGCAGGCACCGTCGTCGTCACGGATCCGCAGCCCGGGGCGTCGAGCTCGAAGGGCGCGACGATCACGCTCTCGGTCTCGAAGGGGCCGGCGACGACGCAGGTCCCGGACGTCCACAACCTGAACCAGACGGTGGCGGAGCAGCGGATCACCGACGCCGGGCTCACACCGTCCGTCGTCTACCAGCCCGTGAGCGACCCGAGCCAGGACGGGATCGTGATCAGCCAGAACCCGGACGCCGGAGGGGACGCCAAGTCCGGCGAGATCGTGATCATCACGATCGGCCAGCTGCAGAACGGCTCGCCCGGCGGCGACGGCACGACAACGACAACGCCGTGACGCCGGGTCTCTGAATGAGGCGAATCGCCGTCATCCTCGGCGGCCGCTCGAGCGAGAACGCGATCTCGCTCGCCTCGGCCGCCAGCGTCGTCGACGCGCTCGAGCGCAGCGGCAACGAGGTCGTCACGATCGAGATCGACCGCAGCGGTCGCTGGCAGCTCGAAACGCTTGAATCTGGTTCGGCTGACACCGAATCAGGTTCGGAGATCGCACGGCTCCCGTCGAGGGAAGTAGCTGCGAAGCTGACCGACGTCGACGTCGTCTTCCCGGTCCTGCACGGGCCGTTCGGTGAGGACGGAACGGTGCAGGGCCTGCTCGAGCTCGCGAACGTGCCGTACGTCGGTGCTGGGGTGCTTGGCTCGGCGCTCTGCATGGACAAGGACATCTTCAAGGCGGTGCTGCGCGACGCCGGTGTGCCTGTGACGCCGAACATCACGCTGCGCCTCGGCGACGAGGCACGCAATCCGTTCGACTACCCGGTGTTCGTCAAGCCCGCGCGCCTCGGCTCGAGCGTCGGCATCACCAAGGCACACGACGCCGAGGAGCTGCGCAAGGCTGTTGCGCTCGCGTTCGAGCACGACGAGAAGGTGCTGGTCGAGCAATTCGTTGCGGGCCTCGAGGTCGAGGTCGGCGTGCTCGGCAACCTGGAGCCGTTCGCGTCGCTACCGGGCGAGATCGTCGTCACGCACAACGAGTGGTACGACTACGAAGCGAAGTACGACGAAGGCGAGATGGACCTCGTCGTCCCCGCGCGGATCAGCGACGCACAGCTCGAGCGCGCACAGGAGCTCGCGGTGCGCGCGTTCGTCGCGACCGACTGCGAAGGGATGGCCCGCGCCGATCTGTTCGTGCGCGCCGACGGCGAAGTGCTGGTGAACGAGTTGAACACCATCCCCGGCTTCACCTCGACGAGCGTGTACGCGCGCCTGTTCGAAGCGTCGGGCATCCGCTACGCCGAGCTTTTGCAGCGGCTCGCCGACCTCGCCGTCGAGCGCTTCGAGCGCCGTCGGCAACTGCGCTTCTAGAGGCTTGATGTGGAACTGCGTGCTTGCGGGGATGGCTCAGACCAAGCAGGTCGCACGGGTCGGGCGCAGGGCATAGCGGTGCCTACGTTCAAGCCCGAACCGGGCGAGATGCGCCGCGTCTGAGCCACCATCCGGGAGTGCGCGTGCGTTTCACATCAAGCCTCTAACTCGCCCTGACCTCGTTGACGCGGGCCGTGTTGTAGCTCGGCCCGAGCCGTGTGATCCAGAGCAGGTAGTAGCGATGAGGCTTGCCGACGATCGTGAAGGTCGTCGTGCCGGACACGGTCTGCGCGGAGGAGACCGTGTCCGGGAACTGCGTCGGCGAGTCGCCGGCGCGGATCACCGCGTTGAAGCCCGGCGTCGAGGTGACGACGCCGAACTGGTGCAACTGCACGGATGACTTCGCGTCGAGCACCAGCCCGACCCCGGGCTTGTTGAGCCGCGGCGCGTTGTAGTAACGCTCGGTCTCCCAGTACGTCGAGCCGTTGTTGTCCGTCGCGTACTTCGCGCGCGCGTCGTTCTCGCCGCCCGTCCCGTACGGGTCGTAAGCGCCGATCGCCGTGAGCGTCGGCGCGCCGCCACCGCCCCCGGCCGGCTGCGTGATCGAGGTGCCGCTGTTGTGGTTGCGCATCACGAGGAACGCAACCACGCCACCGATCGCGATCAGCGTCAGGAGCGCGAGCACGATCGGCCACGGGTTCGCGCCCTGGCGCCGCGGCCCACGCGCCCGGCGGGGCTGTACCGGCGCCGCGGCGGTCGTGCCCTGGGCCTCGGCGAGGTTCGCCTCGAGCTCGCGGCAGAAATCCGCCATCGTCTGGAACCGGTCCTCCGGCCGCTTCGCCATCGCGCGCTGCACCGCGGCCTCGAGCCGCGGTGAGACGTCGGGGCGCGTGTCACGAACCGACGGCGGCTCCTCGTTGATGTGGCGCATCGCGACTGCGACGAAGTTCTCGCCCGGGAACGGAACCTCGTTCTTCAGCATTTCGTAGAGCACGACACCGAGCGAGTACACGTCGGTGTGCTCGTCGACGCGCTGCCCCTGCGCCTGCTCCGGCGCGATGTAGTCAGAGGTGCCGAGCACCGTCCCCGTCTGCGTCATTCCCTGCTGCACGTCGAGCGAACGCGCGATGCCGAAGTCGGTCACCTTCGCCTGGCCGTCTCCGTTCAACAGAACGTTCTGCGGCTTCACGTCGCGATGGATCAGGCCCTGTTGGTGCGCGAACGAGAGCCCACGTGAGATCTGCATCGCGAGCTCGAGCGCGGTCGTGACGGGCGCAGGCCCGCGGCGCTGGATCAGCGCCTTCAGGTTCTCCCCGTGGATGTACTCGAACACGATGAACTGGCGCCCCTCGTGCTCGCCGCGGTCGATCACCGTGACGATGTTCGGGTGCGAGAGCGCGGCAACGGCGCGCGCCTCCCGCCGGAAGCGCTCGACGTAGTCCTCGTCCTCGGAGTACTGCTGGTGGAGAACCTTCAGCGCGACCTTGCGATCGAGCAGGCGGTCATGAGCGCGGAAGACGCTGGACATGCCACCGGTACCGACGAGTTCCTCGACTTCGTACCGGTCAGAAAGGACTTCACCGACCATGCCGGATGAGCGTACCCGGGTAGGCCCGATTACAACGCGGCTTCGAGGGCGGATTCCCAGACCTGGAGCGCCTCGTCCAGCTCCGCGTCGGTAATCACGAGGGGCGCGAGCACGCGAATGCAGTTCCCGTGCACGCCCGCCTTCAGAAGCAGCAGACCCCGGTTCAACGCCTCGTTGACGACCTGGGAGGCAAGCTCCGTCGCCGGCGCCTTGGCCTCGCCGACGAGCTCGATCGCGAGCATCGCCCCGATCCCGCGCACGTCGCCGACCTGGGGCCAGCGCGTTTGCCAGCTCGTCATCCGGGCCCGCATCGTCTCGCCGATCGCCGCCGCGCGCTCGACGAGCCCCTCGTCCTCGATCACGTCCAGCACTGCGAGTGCCGCCGCCTGGGCGACCGGGTTGCCGACATAGGTGCCGCCCACGCCCCCGTCGGCCGGCGCGTCCATGATTGCTGCCTTGCCGAGAACGCCCGAGAGCGGCAGCCCCATCGCGATCGACTTGGCGACGGTGATCAGGTCCGGCTCGACGTCGTAGTGCTCGATTGCAAAGAAGCGGCCGGTGCGCGCAAAGCCTGTCTGCACCTCGTCGCAGACGAGGACGATCCCGTGCTCGTCGCAGATCTCGCGCAGCCCCTGCACGAACTCGCGCGTCGCCGGGATGAAGCCGGCCTCGCCCTGCACTGGCTCGAAGACGATCGCCGCCACGTTCTCCGGCGCGACAAGAGTCTTGAAGGCGCCACGCAGCGATGCGAGCGCCTCGGCGGGTGACGGCCCGCGGTAGGCGTTCGGGAACGGCACCCGGTAGACCTCCGGCGCGAACGGCCCGAGGCCCGCCTTGTACGGGTGCACCTTCGAGGTGAGCGTGAGCGAAAGCAGCGTCCGGCCGTGGAACGCTCCATCGAAGCCGATCACGGCCGGGCGGCCTGTGTACGCGCGGGCGAACTTGACCGCGTTCTCGACCGCTTCGGTGCCGGCATTGAAGAAAGCGGCCTTCGCGGGCCCGGTGAACGGCGCCAGCGCGAGCAGCCGTTCGGCCAGGGTCGCGTAGATCTCGTACGGGACGACGGTGTAGTCCGTGTGGGAGAAGCGGTCGAGTTGCTCCTGCGCAGCCTGGACGACGTGCGGGTGCGAATGGCCGACGTTCAGGCAGCCGACGCCCCCGGCGAAGTCGATGAAGGTATTGCCGTCGACGTCCGTGATCGTGGCGCCGCGCGCCTCCGAGACGACGACCGGAAAGGTCAGCGCGAGCGGCGAAGCGACGCTTGCTGCCAGACGGTCGAGCACCTCCCGGGTGCGTGGTCCCGGGAGCTGGGTCTTGAGTTCGATTGTCCGCGTGGTGGCCATCGATTTCGAGCGTAGCGAAGGTCCTGGCCCGGCTGCATACGTGCATGAAGAGATTTCAGTGAAAACCACCGAGCCGGAGATCGAAATCCCGGTCTACACTTCAGCCCTGGTGCCCGCCCCCAGCTGGCCCGTGTCGTGTGTCCCCAAGTATGGAAGGGCTTTGATGCAGAATTCGCTCAAGCGCATGTGGGCAGTGCTCGGCATGCTGGCGGCGGTTACCGCCGTCCTCGCCGCGCAGGCCAACGCTGCGCAAAAGGCTGTCACGATCGTGATCTGGACTGACTCGGATCGTGCCGCAGCCGTCACCAAGGTCGCCGGAGACTGGGCGGCCGCCAACGGTGCGACGATCAAGGTCGTCACCAAGAACTTCGGCGACATCCGTGACAACCTGGGCACCGTCGCTGCGGCGGACGCCCCGGACGTCATCACTGCCGCTCACGACTGGACCGGCCAGCTGGCCGCGAACGGCCTCGTGCAGCCGCTCTATCCGAGCGCCGCTGTCAAGAAGCAGTTCCCGGCGTACACGCTGAACGCGTTCTCGTACGGCACCGCCGTCAAGAAGCTGTACGGCATTCCCGCCGCGGTCGAGAACATCGGGCTCGTCGTCAACACGAAGCTGGCGAAGGCTCCCAAGACGTTCGCCCAGCTCGAGTCGGAGGCGCTCGCGCAGAAGAAGAAGGCGCACCTGTCCTTCGGCATCGCCGTCCAGCAGGGCTCCGGCGGCGACGCGTACCACATGTACCCGTTCTTCTCAGGGCTCGGTGGCTACATCTTCGGCGTGAACCACGCCGGCAACCTCGACCCGTCGGACATCGGCGTGGCGAGCCCGACCCTGATCAAGAACTCCAAGCTCGTGGACAAGTGGAACAAGGAAGGCCTGATCAGCTCGAAGGTCGACGGCGCCACGGCGCAGAACGCCTTCCTGAAGGGCCAGGCCGCCTTCTGGATCACCGGCCCGTGGAACGCGGACACGCTCAAGAAGAGCGGGCTGTCGTTCAAGGTGATGCAGGTTCCGGCGATCGTGAAGCCGTCCGTGCCGTTCCTCGGCGTGCAGGGCTTCATGGTCACCAAGTTCGCCGACACCCATGGTGTTGGCGGTGCAGCGACCGACCTCGTGACGAACTTCTTCGCCTCGGCGTCGGCCCAGACACAGCTCGCAGCAGCCAACGGCCGCCCGCCGGCCAACAGCACCGCGAAGTCGAGCGACCCCGTGCTCGCGCAATTCAGCGCGGCGAGCAAGGGCGGCGTCCCGATGCCGAACATCCCGCAGATGAACTCGGTGTGGGGCGACCTGGGCCAGGCCTGGGTCAAGTCGACGAAGGGCTCGGGCGCGACGCCCGCAGCGGTTGCGTTCAAGACCGCCGCGCGTGCGATCGCGAACAAGATCGGCTAGTCAGCACGGCTGAGCGGGCGCCCTTCGGGGCGCCCGCTCTTACTTCCCCCGCGACTTCCCGAGGAGCCCGTTGAGCACCGCCTCCGTCCCGCCAACGCCCGACGCACCCTTCAAGCCAGGCGTCGTCGCCCGAGCGATCGCCGCGTTCTCCGGCGCACCCGGGCTCGCGATCAAGATCGCGCTCCTTGCAGTGGCGAACGGCGTCGGCGTTTGGGCCGGCGTCGTCCTTGTCGACCGTTCGAAGTGGATCCCGCTCGGGATCCTCGTTGCGGCGACAGCGGCGGTCGACTTCATCTATCTCGTGCCGCACAGCTGGACGGTGCCCGCCAAGTTCCTCGTCCCCGGGACGATCTTCCTGCTCGGGTTCCAGTTCGTCCCGATCATCTACACGATCGAGGTCGCGTTCTCGAACTACTCGACCGGCCACATCACGACCAAGGCCGAGGCGATCGCGCAGATCAAGATCAACTCGCTTCAGGAGCCTGCCAACGGCAAGCAGTACGAGATGGCGCCTGCACGCGATGCTTCAGGTCACCTCGTGCTGATCCTCCGCCAGGACCCGGGCGGGGCTGTTTTCGTCGGCACCAAGAAGCGGCTCACACCGCTTCCGAAGGCGGACGTCAAGGTCGACGCGAGCGGCATTCCGCTCTCCGCCAAGGGCTACAAGCTGATCCGTGGCGCGGAGCTCTTCTCGCTCGACGCGCAACTGAAGGGCTTCGACGTCCCGACGACAGGCGACGCCGCGATCCAGCCGCAGGGCGTGCGCCAGGCCGTCGAACTGCAGCCGACGTTGCGCTACGACGCGGCCAAGAACCAGTTCGTCAGGCTCAGCGACGGCGTCGTGTTCAAGGACAACGGCAAGGGGTCATTCGTCGCGGCCAACAACGCGAAGGACGAGCTCGAACCGGGCTGGAAGTCATTCATCGGCCTCAGCAACTTCAACAAGATCGCGACGAACCCGCTCTATCGCGACCCGTTCCTGCGCGTCTTCGTCTGGACGATCGCCTACGCGACCCTGACCGTGTTCTTGTCGTTCGCGGCCGGCCTCTTCATCGCAATCGCACTCGACAAGAAGGGGTTGCGCGGCCAGAAGCTCTATCGCTCCGTGCTCGTCCTCCCGTACGCGATGCCTGGCTTCCTCTCGCTGCTCGTCTGGGCGGGCCTGCTGAACGACGACTTCGGCGTCATCAACAGATCGATCCTCGGGCCGCTCGGGATCCACGTCCCGTGGCTCTTCGACGGAAACTGGGCGCGCGTGTCCGTGATCCTCGTCAGCGTCTGGCTGACGACGCCGTACTTCTTCCTCGTCTCGATGGGTGCGCTGCAGTCGATCCCCACCGAGTTGACCGAGGCGGCGAAGGTCGACGGTGGCGGCGGCTGGGCGATCTTCCGGCGCGTGACGCTGCCCTTGCTGCTCGTCGCAGTCGCGCCGCTGATGATCGCGTCGTGGGCGTTCAACTTCAATAACTTCGGCAACATCTACCTCCTCACCGGGGGCGGCCCATACAGCGGCACGTCGTCGGTCGCGGGCTCGACCGACATCCTGATCACCTACACCTACAAGCTGGCGATCGCGAGCGGCAAGGGCTCCGACTACGGTCTCGCAAGCACCGTCGGCATCGTGATCTTCTTCATCGTGGCGTCGATCTCCGGCTACACGTTCTTCCGATCCAAGTCACTGGAGAACATGCGATGACAGACGCAGGCTTGACGGAGTCGCAGAAATGACCGACGAAGTCGTTCCGGATATCGCGATCCGTACCGTCCCGCTGACGGACGTGCGCACGAAAGGTCCGAAGCGGAAAGTGAAGTTCAAAGACACGTGGTGGCGCCACCTCGTCGGCATCGTCGGCATCGTCGCCTCGCTCTTCCCGGTCGTCTACGTCATCTCGTCGGCGTTCAACCGGGACAACACGCTGCAAGGCGCGTCGCTCATTCCCGTGCACGTGACGACCAACAACTTCAGAGACTTGCTCCGAAACCACGTCGCCGATACAAGCGGCGGGTTCTCGGACGCGCCGTATCTGAATTGGGTGGTGAACTCGATGATCGTCGCGGGCGCGACCGCGCTGCTCACGACGATGCTCGGCGCCCTTGCGGCGTACGCGTTCAGCCGCTTCCGCTTCAAGGGCCGCCGCCTCGGGATGATGACGCTGCTGCTGATTCAGATGTTCCCGCAGACGGCCGCCGTCGCTGCGATCTACCTGCTCGTCTACAACCTCGGGAACATCTACAGCGTGCTCGGTCTGAACTCCGTGATCGCCGTCATCGTCGTCTATCTCGGCGGGTCGATGGGCGTGCAGGCCTGGTTGATGAAGGGCTTCTTCGACACGATTCCGACCGAGCTCGACGAGTCGGCGCGCGTCGACGGCGCGACCGCCGGCCAGATCTTTTGGGGCGTCATCCTGCCGCTGGCTGCACCGGTGCTCGTGGTCGTCGGGCTGATCTCGTTCGTCTTCACGCTGAACGAATTCGTGATCGCCTCCGCCCTGCTCCAGACGAACAAGCAATTCACGCTGCCGGTCGGAATGCAGGGCTTCATCAGCCAGAACTACGGCCAGCACTGGGGCGCGTTCGCGGCGGGATCACTGATGGCGATGATCCCGGTGACTGCGCTCTTCCTCTTCCTGCAGCGTTGGATCGTCAGCGGGCTGACCGCCGGCTCGGTCAAGGGATGAGCGTTTCTGCATTGGTCAAGGCGGCGCTGGACGACCCGCATCACGACGGCTCCGACCTACACGTGATCGAGCGACCGGCCGAGCTCGGCGACTCCGCCGTCGTCCGCCTGCGCGTTCCGCGCGCGCGGAGCGCGGACCGCGTCGTGCTGCGCTACGAGCGCGACGGCGAGCCGCGCAGCGCCGAGGCGATCGTCGACGAGGAGACGGAGACCGACGTCTGGTGGCGTGCGGAGTTCGCAGTCGCGAACCCGGTCACGCACTACCGCTGGCTGCTGAGCGGGGGCGACATCGGCTACCGCTGGGTGAACGCCCTCGGCAGCACTGCACACGAAGTCGCCGACGCCGACGACTTCGGCATCACGGTCGGCACCTCGGGCCCCGACTGGCACCTCGGCTCGGTGGCGTACCAGATCTTCCCGGACCGGTTCGCGTCCTCCGGCCTCTCCGTCGCGGCGCCCGAGTGGGCAGTCCCGTGCGAGTGGGACGACCTGCCGACCGGACGGGGACGGCCGACACCGCGCGAGCTCTACGGGGGCGACCTGCGTGGGATCGAGCAGCACCTCGATCACATCGAAGCCGTCGGCGCGAACCTGATCTACCTGACACCGTTCTTTCCGGCAGGCTCGACGCACCGCTACGACGCAACGACGTTCGCGCACGTCGACCCGCTGCTCGGCGGCGACGACGCACTGCGCTCGCTCGCTGCCGCGGCCCACGCGCGCGGCATCCGCATCATCGGCGACATCACGCCGAACCACACCGGCGACAAGCACGAGTGGTTTCAGGCGGCGTTACGCGGCGAGGAGCCGGAGCGGAGCTTCTACTACTTCGACGACTCGATTCCAGGCGGCTATGAGTCCTGGCTCGGCCACCGCTCGCTGCCGAAGCTCGACTGGCGCAGCGACGAACTGCACGAGCGCTTCGCCGGCATCCTGCAACGCTACCTCGACCTGGGGCTCGACGGCTGGCGCGTCGACGTGGCGAACATGACCGGCCGCTACCGCGACCTCGATCTCAACCACGACGTCGCCAAGTGGATGCGCGCGCACGTCGATCCCGCGCTGCTCGTCGCCGAGCACGGCCACGATTTCCGGTCCGATTTGAGCGTGCGCGGCTGGCATGGCGTCATGAACTACTCCGGCTTTCTGCGCCCGCTCTGGACGTGGCTGCTCCGCGACGACCCGCACTCCGAGCAGCAGGACCAGTTCTGGGGTGTGCCGGTCGGCGTGCCGCAGGCGGGCGGCGACGCGGCGTTCGCCTCGCTCCGCCAGTTCCGCGCCGGCGTGCCGTGGGAGACGATGCTGCACTCCTGGAATCTGCTCGACAGCCATGACACGGCGCGGTTCCGGACGATCGCCGGCACGGCCGAGCGTCATCTCGTCGGCGTCGGCCTGCAGATGACACTGCCGGGCGTGCCGATGCTGTTCGCCGGCGACGAGATCGGTCTCGAAGGCGCCTGGGGCGAAGACGCGCGGCGGACGATGCCATGGAGCAAACCGGAGACGTGGGATCACGCGTTCCTCGCCGAGGTGCGCACGCTCGCGGCGCTACGCCGCTCGAGCGACACGCTGGCCCGCGGCGGTCTCCGCTACCTGCACGTCTCTGCCGATGCGATCGCCTTCCTGCGCGAGACCCGCGACGAGCGGCTGCTGGTGCTCGCCGCGCGCGCGCCGCACAACGCGATCTCCACCCCGTTCACGGCACTCGAATCGCTTTACGGCCAGGAGGCACCGAACGGCGTGCTGCCGGCCGACGGCCCCGCAGTTCACATCTGGAGGATCAATGGCTGACGTCGCCTTCCACGAGGTCGACAAGGTGTACGACAACGGCGTCCAGGCTGTCTTCGGCCTGACGCTCGACATTCACGACGGCGAGTTCCTCGTCCTCGTCGGCCCGTCGGGCTGCGGCAAGACGACGGCGCTGCGCATGGTCGCCGGGCTCGAGGACATCTCGGATGGAACGGTCTCGATCGGTGGCCGCGTCGTCAACGACGTGTCGCCGAAAGAGCGCGACATCGCAATGGTCTTCCAGAACTACGCGCTCTATCCGCACCTGAGCGTGGCAGAGAACATCGCTTTCGGCCTCCGCCTGCGCAAGGCGCCGAAAGCGACGATCAACGAGCGCGTCGCCTGGGCCGCGAAGCTGCTCGACCTGACGCCGTACCTCGACCGCAAGCCCAAGGAGCTTTCCGGCGGGCAGCGGCAGCGCGTCGCGATGGGCCGCGCGATCGTGCGCCAGCCGCAGGT
>JANMWB010000012.1:0-10988 GCA_031393705.1 Thermoleophilia bacterium
CCAGGGCGATCACGGCCAACGGCAAAAGCCGCCGACGAGGCGTGTGTGCCTGCCCAAGCACGGATGCCGACCGTACCACACGGGCGGAGCAGGGAGATCGCACTTCGTGCAGAAAACAACAAGTTTCACGGGCGTTTATCGGCCGTTTGTCGTTGACGGTTGTCCGAAAAGGTTGCTAACCTTGTCGTCACGTGACGTACCGGCCCCTCCCGGTGCGCTCGTCCCGCTCCCGAACAGGGAGTTGTCATTCGTAGGCTGGGACAGGCGCCGTACGTACTTCTGGGGATCTGCATCGCCCTCCTGGCGGCAGTCCCAGCGTTAGCCGACCCCTCGGTGAGTACCAAGCGCGCGCAGGCGCAGCAGGTGATGGGGCAACTGGAGCATCTTTCGAACTCGCTCGAGCGCGCACGCGGGCAATACCTCGCCTCGACGCAGCAACTCGCGAAGATCCAGAGCGACCTGCGCGAGAACGGCCGTGAGCTCAAGATCGCAAAGCACAACCTGAAGAGCAGCCAACATGTGATTGCGGCGCGCCTGATCACGCTTTACACATCGGATCAGGCATCGACGCTTGAAGTGGTGCTCGGCGCACGCAGCCTCGACGACATGATCAGCCGCATGGACAGCGCGAAGAGCATCACGTCGCTCGATGCACGCGTCCTGTCGCAGGTGAAGACGTTCCGCGCAGCGGTGAAGCGTAACGGCGAGTTGCTCGCAAAGGCGCGTGTCACGCAGCAGCGGGTCGTCCAGCAGCGCGCAGCCGCGAAGGCGTCAATCGAGTCGCAGATCAGCCAGTCGAACCGCCTGCTCGCCTCGATCAAGGGCCAGATTGCCCAGATCGTCGCCGCAGAGCGCATGCGTCAGCTCCAGATGGCCGTCGTCGCCCAGCAGCGCTTGCAGTTTTCGCACCGCGTCTCGCAGCAGCAGGCGCAGGACACGGTGATCGGGGCCAGCGCGATCGCTCCGCAGGCGGACACCGTTGTCGCGCCGCCCTCCGGATTCTCTGGTGCGGTGGGAGTTGCGATGGGGCAGATCGGCAAGCCGTACGTCTGGGCAGCAGCCGGCCCCGACAGCTTCGATTGCTCCGGCCTGATCGTCTACTCATTCGCGGCTGTCGGGAAGTCGCTGCCGCACTCGACCTACGCGCTCTACTCGCTCGGCGTTCCCGTCTCGCGCGATCAGCTCCAGCCTGGCGATCTCGTGTTCTTCGACGGGCTCGGCCATGCCGGCATCTACATCGGCGGAGATCAGTTCGTGCACGCGCCGCACAGCGGTGACGTCGTCAAGATCTCCAGCCTCAACGAAGGCTGGTACGCGAGCACGTACGTCGGCGCTCGCAGAATCCTTTAAGACAGCAACCTGGTTCTCCGTACCAGGTTGCCTACGAATGAGGGGATCGACCCCTTATTCGTAGAGCGCTGTCGCTTCCGCGGCGAAGTGCTCGAGGACGACCTTGCGCTTCACCTTCAGCGTCGGCGTGATCTCGTCGTGCTCGAGCGTGAAGTCGCGCGGTAGGACGGTGAAGCGCTTGATCTGTTCGTAGCGTGAGCGCTCCTTGTTTACCGAGTCGACGGCGGCCTGAACGGCCGCGTGAACGTCCTCGCCGTTTGCCGCCTCGGGGTCGATCGTGATCAGCGCGGCGATGTACGGCTTCCGGTCGCCGATGACGAGCGCTTGCGAGACGATGCGATGCGACTTCAGTTCGTTCTCGAGGTTCTGCGGCGCGACGTTCTTGCCGCCGGCCGTGACGATGATGTCCTTCTTGCGATCCGTGATCACGAGAAAGCCGTCATCGTCGAAGTGCCCGACGTCTCCGGTGTGCACGAAGCCCTCCTCATCGAGCACCTCGCGCGTTGCCTCTTCGTCGCGGTAATAGCCGGCGAACACCGTGTTGGAACGCAACAGGATCTCGCCGTCGTCCGCGACGCGCACCTCGACACCGGGCAGCGGCTTGCCGACAGTGCCGAACCGGAAGTCGTTCGCACGGTTGACGGTTGCCGCGGTCGTCACCTCGGAGAGGCCGTACCCCTCCAGGATGAGGATGTCGATCGCATGAAAAAACTCCGCGATGTCGCGCGAGAGCGGTGCGCCGCCGGCGTTCGCGACGCGCAGCCGGCCACCGAGCCGCGCCTTGACCTTCTTGTAGACAAGCGCGTTCGCAAGCGTGTGCTGCACGTTGAGCCCGAAGGGCACCGTTTGTTTCGCCTGCTTCAGACGCGACACGCGATACCCGACCCGCAGCGCCCAGTCGATCAGCTTGCGGCGCGCGCCCGTCTCCTCGTCGAACTTCGCGACGACAGCCGTGTGGATCTTCTCGTACACGCGCGGCACGCTCGGGAACAGCGTTGGCCGCACGCGCGGCAGTTCGGTCGCGGCGCGCAGCGGGTCGGGAAGAAACGCGATCGTGAATCCGGTGTACGCGGCGGAGAGGTGCAGCAGCCGTCCGTAGTTGTGCGCGAGCGGGAGGTACAGCAGCATCACGTCGGCGGGCTCCGTCAGGCGATCCTCCAGCTCGTCGCCCTTCTGCACCATCGCGTAGAAGTTGCGATGGCGGATCATGCAAGCCTTCGGCGGCCCGGTCGTGCCCGACGTGTAGATGAAGGTGAAGAGTTCGTCCTCGTCGATCGAGTCGGCCCGCTCGTTCAGCGCCTCGGGATGCTCGGCGGCGAACGCGCGACCGCGTTCGCGGAGCGCATCGAGGTCGTCGAAGCCGATCACGTGCTCGACGCCTGTGACCTTTGCCCGCTGCTCGTCGTCCTCCACGAGGACGCCGACCGCCTCCGAGTGCTCGAGCACGTACTGGACGTCCCGGAGGGAGCTGTTGGCATAGATGGGCGCGCCGACCGCGCCGACGAGCGCGAGCGCGAAGTCGAAGAGCGACCACTCGAGGCTCGTCCGGGCAAGCAGGGCGAAGGAATCGCCCTTCCGGACGCCGAGCGCCAGCAGGCCGTATGCAAGCTCGTCAACCGCCCGCGCCGCCTCGGCCCAGGTGACCTCGACCCAGTCCCCATCGACCTCGTGCAGGTACGCAGGGTCGGGATGCGCGGCCGCGGCCGCGTCCCGCCACAGATTCGCGATCGTCCGGGCGCGGGCCACTGCCGCAAATCTACTCGCAGGAACCGGACGGGGGAGGGCGAATCCAGCCCGTCCTCGCTACGATTTCCCCTGCTGATGCGCACAACATGGAATGGATCCGTGAGCTTCGGGCTCGTGAACATCCCCGTCGGACTGGCTCCGGCGACGAAGCCGGCTGCCCGGCAGTCCGACGTGTCCTTTCGGCTGCTGCACCGTGAATGCGGCACGCCGATCAAGCAGAAGCGCTGGTGCCCCGTTCACGAGCGCGACGTCGAGTCCGACGAGCTCGTCAAAGGCTGGGAGGTCTCGAAGGGCCAGTTCCTGATGGTGGAGGACGCGGACCTCGAGGCAATCGAGAACCGCGACACCTCGCGCTCGATCGAGATCAGCCGGTTCGTGCGGCTCGAGGAGGTCGACCCGGTCTACTACGACCGCACCTACTTCCTCGTCCCGGCGGGAGCCGAGGCGCAGCGCCGGCCGTACGTGCTGCTGCTCGAGGCGATGAAGGATGCGGGCGTCGCCGCGCTCGGCCGCTTCGTGCTGGCGGGCAAGGAGAAGCTCTGCCTGATCCGGCCGATGGGCGAGGCGCTCGCGCTCGAGACGCTGTTCGTCCACGAGGACGTCAACGATCACGCCGAGATCGACGAGGTAGTCGCAGGCGCCGCCGTGAAGAAGCCCGAGCTCGACCTCGCGAAGCAGATCATCGCGTCGCTCGAGGCGCCGTTCGACCCGATGCAGTTGCGGAGCGAGTACCGCGAGTCGCTGCGCGAGCTGCTCGAGGCGAAGCTTGAGGGCCACGAGATCAAGGCACCCGTCGAGGAAGCGCCGGCTCCGGTCGGCGACCTGATGGAGGCACTGAAGGCCTCCGTCGCTGCCGCCTCGAAGAACCAGCCGGCCGCGGACAAGAAGAAGGCGGCGCCGCGTAAACGCGCCGCCGCCTCCAAATAACGGGTCGAAAGCCTCTAGTGCTGTGCGGGGATTGCCCCGAGCGCCTGGAGCTGCGCCGCGAACAGGGTCTTGTCGATCTTGCCGTGGTAGATCGGCACGGCCTCCTCGAGGCAGATGCGGATCACCTCGTCGCGGTCGATCCCGACTTCACGTGAGAGTTCGTCGGGCGTCAAGTGATTTGCCATCTTGCTCCTTCCACGAAAAAGCCCGCCGCGCACGATGCGCCAGCGGGCTAGGTTCAAGGGCTAGGTCTCCAGCTCCTCGGGGTGCAGGACGAAGCTCATGATTCGCTCCGCCTTGTCACCGTCACGCTCATAGTCAACTGAGAATAATTGATCGGGATGACGGATGCGACGGTTCTTCTGGCGGGGCTCGAAGAGCGGCTCTATGAGCGGCGTGGCGCGCTGATCCGCACCTTCGAGGGCGGGGAGGGGCCGCCTCTGCTGCTCGTTCATGGCTTCGGCGGCGCCGCCTGGAACTTCACCGAGTTGGCGCCGCTCCTGCCGGGCCGGCGGCTGATCATTCCGGATCTCCCCGGCCACGGTGCCTCCTCGCCGCTCCCCGCGCCGACGCTCGCCGGCTTCGCGGACGTGCTCGCGGAGATCCTCGACGGGCCGACCGACGTGCTCGGCCATTCGCTCGGCGGCGTGGTCGCGCTGCGTCTCGCCGAGCGGCACCCGTCGCTCGTCCGGCGGCTCGTGCTCGCGGCGTCGGCTGGGATCTCCAGCTCGACGCGGTTCGCGGAGCTCACGATCGCGCTGACCGGGATCGTGCAGCCGGGCCGGATCGCCGGCCGTCGCGTGGGTCGCGTCGCCCGGTCACGGCGCCTGCGTAACGTCGTCTTCGGCGGCTTCGAGGTCGCGAATCCCGACGTGCTCACCGAGGGGGCCGTGCATGGCTTCCTGCGCGGCCCGACGATGCACACGGACGCGCTCGGCGCCGGCCTCGCGCTGGCCGCCGACGACCCACGCCGCTACCTCGACCGCGTGCGCTGTCCGGTGCTCATCCTCTGGGGCGCGCGTGACAAGCAGGTGCCGCTGGAGGACGGGTTCGAGTACGCCCGACGCCTGGGAGCGCCGCTGCGCGTGATCGCCGATTGTGGCCACCTCCTGATCGGCGAACGCCCGGATGTGTGCGCGCGGGGCCTGCTGGAGTTCACGCAGGCCCGCTAATCTGTGCTCCGTCTCGGGGTGTGGCGCAGCCTGGTAGCGCGCTCCGTTCGGGTCGGAGAGGTCCGGAGTTCGAATCTCCGCACCCCGATGCAAGAAGGGCGGGCCTAGCGGCCCGCCCTTCGCGTTCTCCGGTCAGGCGACGACGCGAACCTCGCGCCAGAGCAGGGGGACAAACCAGAGCAGCGCACCCAGAGCACCACCGACCGCCAGGATCGTCGTCGGTGCGACGACCGTGGCGGCGACGCCGGCCAGCACGAAGCCCACCGGCGTCAGCGCAAACGAGCCGAACGCATCGAAGCTGAGCACCCGCGAGAGCAGGCGGTCGGGCACGAGCTCCGTGATCAACGTCATCCACGCGGCGATCCCGATCCCGATCCAAAAGCCGCGCCAGGCCGCGGACACGACGGCGAGCTCGTACCACGGCGATAGCGCGAGCACGACGATACCGAGGTCATTGATCCCGAACGCGCCGAAGGAGATCGCGACCCGCCACTTGCGCGGATTCCAGCGTGCCCAGACGAGCGAGCCCGCGACCATGCCGGCGGCCATCGCGCTGAACAGCAGCCCATACGAGCCGACGCCGCGGTGATAGTGGCTCTGCACGACGCGCGGCAGCAGGACGGTGTACGGCGACATCGCGACCATCAGGATCAGCGTCGCCGCCACGATCCCCGTCCAGATCCACGGCACGCTCATGACGTAGCGGAAACCTTCCGCGAGCTCCTTGCGCATCCCGAGCTGCGGCGCCGGGTCGCTCGTGCGGGGCCGCGCGAGCCAGAGCGCGCCGGCGGAGACGAGGAACGAGCCTGCCTCGAGGCCCCAGACGACGGTCGGCCCGGCTGTGCCGTAGAGCGTCGCCGCGAGCGCCGGCCCGACGATCGCGCTGCTCTGCCGCGCGATCCCGATCCATGAGTTGGCCGAGGCGAGCATCGGCGTCTCGACGACGAGTGGAACGATGCCGCCGAACGCCGGCTGGAAGAAGCCGTCGGCTGCGCCGAAGAGCAGCGCCAGCACAAGGATCGCGTTCATGTCGAGCCGCCCGCTCGCGTCCAGCGCGAAGAAGACCGTCATCACGCCGGCGCGCGCGATGTCGGAGCCGATCATCAGGAGCCTGCGCGAATAGCGGTCGGCGAGCACGCCGCCCCAGAGCAAGGTCGCGAGCATCGCGAGCGCCTCCACCGCGAGCACGAACCCGAGCGAGCTCGCCTTCCCGGTCAGCTCCGTGACGCGCCAGCCGAGCGCGACGATGAACGCCGCATCGCCGATGAACGAGATCGTCTGGCCGCCCCAGAGCAACTTGAAGTCGCGGCTGCGGAACGCAGCGAGTGTGCTGGCCCGGTCGGTCACGGTGCGAGGCTATCGTCGGCTCGTGCTCAAAGCGGTGATCTTCGACGTCGACTTCACGATCGCGCGGCCCGGGCCGGACCTCGGGCCTGAGGGCTACCGACGGCTCGGCGAGCGCTACGGGCTCGTGCTGGATCCGGCGCGGTATGAAGAAGCACGCCGCGCGGCGTTCGCGACGTTGAAGCGCCATCCCGAGCTCGACCATGATGAGGAGATCTGGGTGCTCTTCACGCAGCGGATCATCGAAGGCATGGGCGGTGAGGGTGACACGTACGGCGCGGCCGTCGAGATGGAGGGCGCGTGGAGCCACGCGCACTTCTTCGAGCTCTACGACGACGCGCTCCCGACACTCGAGGCGTTGCGTGCGCGCGGGTTGAAAATCGGTCTGCTTTCGAATACCGCACGTGACCTGGACGCGTTCGTCGTTCATCACGGGCTGAGCGTCGATGCGGTGCTCACGTCGCGCGCGCACGGGAAGACGAAGCCGCACGAGACGATCTTCCGCCGGATGCTCGAGCTGCTCGACGTCGCAGCGGACGAGGCGGTGATGGTGGGAGACACGGTCGAGGACGACATCGAAGGCGCGCATGCAGTGGGCATGCGCGCACTGCTCGTCGACCGCGAGGGTCGCTACGGCGACGAGGTCGACGCGTTGGACGACCTACGCGAGGTGCCTGCGGCGCTCGGGCTTCCCCCGAGCTGACGCAGACCCTCTATCGTCTACATCGTGGGGTGGCTCCTTTGGGTGCTCGTTGCGGTGGGTCTGGCGGTCGGTGAGCTATTGACGCCGGGGCTCTTCTTCCTCGGGCCCGTTGCGCTGGCGGCAGGTGCGGCCGCCGTCGCCGACCTGCTCGGCGCGGGAACGGTCGGCGCACTGATCGTCTTCATTGTCTGCTCGATCGCGTCACTTGCGATCCTGCGCCCGATTGCGCGCCGCCACATCCGGATGCCGGCGATCTCGCGAACCGGCACCGATGCGCTCGTCGGGCGCAAGGCCGTCGTCACCAGGCAGGTCGACGGCGCGGGCGGGCGCGTTCGCATCGGAGGCGAGGAATGGTCTGCCCGCGCGTACCTCGGCGACCAGGTGCTCGTTGAGGGGCAGACTGTCGACATCGTCCAGATCGAGGGCGCTACCGCTCTCGTCGCTGAATAGGGAGGTCTCCCGTGGCTGTGCTGATCGTGCTCGCTGTGATTGCGGTCTTCGTGTTGCTGCTGCTCGCGAAGACAGTGCGGGTGATCCCGCAAGCGCGCGCGGGAGTCGTCGAGCGGCTCGGCCGCTACTCGCGCACGCTGACGCCGGGTTTGACGCTCGTCATCCCGTTCATCGATCGCGTGCGGCCGCTGCTCGACCTGCGCGAGCAAGCGGTCTCGTTCGAGCCGCAGCCGGTGATCACCGAGGACAACCTCGTCGTCAGCATCGACACCGTCATCTACTTCCAGGTCACGGATCCGAAAGCGGCGACGTACGAGATCGCGAACCCCGTGAATGCGATCGACCTGCTCACGGTTACGACGTTGCGCAACGTGATCGGCGGCATGACGCTCGAGGAAACGCTGACCTCGCGGGAGAAGATCAACGACCAGTTGCGCGGCAACCTCGACGAGGCGACGGGCAAGTGGGGTATCCGCGTGCACCGCGTCGAGCTGAAGTCGGTCGACCCCCCGCCGTCGATCAAGGACACGATGGAGAAGCAGATGCGGGCAGACCGCGAGAAGCGCGCCGCCATCCTCCAGGCCGAGGGGATCAAGCAGTCGCAGATCCTGACCGCCGAGGGCGAGAAGCAGTCGGCGATCCTGAAGGCCGAGGGCCAGAAGCAGGCGGCGATCCTCGCCGCGCAGGGCCAGTCAGAGGCGATCACGACGGTCTTCAAGGCGATCCACGACGGAAAGCCGGACGCGGAGCTCCTCGCCTACCAGTACCTGCAGGTGCTGCCTCAGATTGCGCAGGGTGATGCCAACAAGGTCTGGGTGATCCCCAGTGAGCTCACGAGGGCGCTCGGGGGCCTCTCCGACCGACTGCTCCCTCCGGCGGGGGACGAATCGACTTCACGTTAAGTGCCGATCTGCCGAAGAACGGGTAGGTGGCAGTCCTGAAGCGTTACCTCAACGTCCTCTTCGTCCTGGCCGCCGTGGTCGTCGCTGGCCTCGTCGCGCGCCACTTCGCCCACACCGGCTGGCCGTTGCACCATGCGAACTTCTGGCTCGTCGGCTTGGCCGGGGTCGTCATGCTCGGTGCCTACCTCGCGAAGGCCTGGGGCTGGCAGAAGCTCTTCTGCAAAGGTGAGCGTCCGGCGGTGCTCACGCTGGCCGCCGCCGGCGGCGCGGCCTCGGTCGGAGGCATTGCGCTTCCCGGTCGCTGTGACGAGGTGCTTCGGGTCGCCGTCGTTCGGCGCTGCAGGCGCCCGCGTGCGAGCTTCGGCGCTGTCGCCTTGTCGCTCTTCCTGCTCGGCCTGCTCGACAGCGCTGCGCTCAGCCCGCTCGCGGGCGTGGCGATCGGCGTTACGAACGTGGGCGGGTGGCTGCAAGCGGGCCTGATCGTGATCGCGGTCGCTGGCGTGCTCGCAGCCGCGCTCGTCTTTTTCTTGCCCCGCATCGCACGCGTCCGCCTGGTCGCCCGCTTCCGTCTCGGCCGCTGGATCGGCGCCAACTCCACCTCGCCACGCGAAGCTGCATGGGCCTGGGGTGCGATCGCGGTCTCGTGGACGCTGCGCACGGTCGCCGTCTTCGTGCTGCTCGCTGCACTCGGCTTGGGGAACGACTTCGCGCTCGCGCTCGCGTTCGTTTGCGCAGCATCCGCGTCGGCAGTGCTCCCGATCGCACCGGCGGGCGCGGCAGTTCAGGCCGGCGCGGGCGCCGCGATTCTCGTCGCCTCAGGCATTCACGCCGAGGAGGCGATCGCGTTCGGCATTGCCGCGCAGGCGCTGCTGATGGCGGCCGGGGCCGCGTTCCTCGTCGCACTCGGCCTGTGGCACGCGCAGGGCCGGCTTCAGCAGGTCGCCGTGGCCGGGCACCTGCGCAGAACACGCACCGTCGGGTAACCGGCGCGCCACTGGAGGCGGATACGCACCGCTGCTGCGTCGTTGTCGTAGCGCAGTTCGCGGAGTTGCATCGATGCGTTGACGCGATGTGCCAGCATGTAAATCCCGTTCGGGACGTCGGTGATGTCGATGTTCTGCCCGTGGAAGAACGCCGCGTAGCGATCGGTGTACCCGGGCGTCGTTCCCATCACGACGTGCGTCGCCTCGGGATGGAACTGTTCGCAGTCGCCAAGGTAGTGCGGCCGGCGTCCCGGCCAGCGTCCCGGCGCCGCGCCCCAGTGATCGGCGAGGCAGAAGCCGCTCTTGCGGTCGCGTACGACTAGCGCACCGTCCGGCGTGTGCAGCTCGAACGAGTCGAAGCGCATCAGGTGCCAGTGGTGGTGCGGCGGCGAGTTCGTGTAGCGGAACTGTGCGACGTCGTCGTACGTGCGGGTGTTCCCGTTCGCGAGGCGCACGCGCTGGGTGCCGATCATGCGCTTCTCCTCCGGGCGGCGAATGCCGACGAGCTGCGCCGGCCCGATTCCGATGTTGTCGACGAGTGACGTGAACCCGAGTAGCCAGCGGCCGGGGCCACCGGCGATCGTGAGGTCCGTCGGCGCTCGTTGATCGAAGTCGGGCAGCAGCTCGCGCACGCGCTTGGGCGGGCGCCATGCTGGTTGCTGACCCCTGTGCACCGCCTTCTCGTTCACATAGATCACGTTGTTGCGGACGTAGGCGAGCCGTCCGCCGGGCAACCAGGACGGAGAGGTTCCCTCGGCGACGACCTGGCCGGCGACGACGATCTCGCCGTTTTGCACGACCGCGAGCCGCCCGTCCAGCGCGTACGCCGGGTCGTCGCCGTCGGTCACCACGCGCGTGTCGCCGCCGTCCCAGCGCACCGAGACGATCTGCTCGTCGCGATCGAACGCGATGCGGTTGCCGTCGGGCGACCAGGCGGGGTGCGCGCCCGTCGCGAGCGCGCGCTCATCGAGCGCGTCGACGCGAACGGTGTACACGCGGCCTTTGCGCGTGAATGCGAGCCGGCGACCGTTCGGCGACCACGCCGGGTTGTCGGCCTCGCGGACGAGCTCACCGCGGTGCGTGCCGTCCGCGACCCAGAGATTGCCCTTCGTCACGAACGCGATGCGCTCGCCGCTTGGGCTCCACGTCGGCGCGTAGCCGATCGGCATTACGCGGTCGGCGCCAACGTGGATCCCCGTCAGGGCGAAGGCAAGCGCGGCGAGTGTGTTCACGCGAGTTGAGCTGCGGCTTCTGCGAGCGTCAGGACGGGACCCACGCACGTGTCCTTGCCCTCGAGCAACTCGAGCCAATCTCCCTGCGTGCGTGAGCGGAAAAGCTCTTCGAGCTCAGGCAGTTGCGGTTCGAATGCACTGTCGATCAGGTCTGGGCGGTCAAGCAGGTCGCAGAGGTT
>JANMWB010000023.1:0-3898 GCA_031393705.1 Thermoleophilia bacterium
GCGAGCGTCGACTCAGCTCCCTCGTTGCGGTTCACGTCGCCGCTGCCGAGCCCGTCGCTGCAGCCGCCCGTCGCGAAGTCGTACAGCGGGCGGTTCAGATGGTTGCGCCCCAGGAACCAGTCGAACGCCGTGTGCGCGCGCACCCCGTGGTCGCGATCGCCGGTCACGTCGAACGCTGCAAGCTCCGCCTCGACGAAGGCGGACGCCTCGAGCGGCTGCTCGTCGCCGACGCCGGGCGCCGGCTCGCCGCGCGTTCGGCCTTCGTGGCCGGTCAGCCGGAGCATCCCGGTGTCGAGCCCCGACTCGTCGCCGAGCCAGTGCAGCGAGACGAGGCCGGCGACGACCGCGTCGTCGTGGCCGAGCGCCGTTCCTCCGGAGATCAGCGCCTGGGAGAGCCGCGCGTTGTCGTAGGTCAGCGTGTCCTCGAACCAGGGCCAGTCGTCGGACGCGGTCAACTCGTAGGCGGTGAAGAGGCGATCGACGCTGCTCTCGAGCAACCGGCGCGCACGATCGTCGAGGCGGTCGTTGTCGAGCCGCGCAAGCCCGAGCACGACGTACGCGTCGGTGCGCAGCCAGGTCGTCTCGGACAGGTCGGCGAGGATCGAGTCGAGCAAGCGCTGCGTCGGATCGACAAGCGCGGGTGTCCACGCGGTCGAGAGGATCTCGCCCAGCGCCCAGACAGCACGTCCGACGTGGTCGCCGACGTGCGGCTCGTCCAGCCAGCGGCGGTCGTAGCCCATGAAGTTCCGCATCCCCGGGCGTTCGTCGGTTGCGTCGTGGAGAAACGCGAGCGAGCGGTAGACGATCGACGTCCACGTCTGCTCGTCCGAGCGGCGAGCCAACTCCAGTGCGACGACAGCGAGGCGCGCCACGTCGTCGACGCAATACCCGCTGCGCCTGTTCGGGATCACGCCGTGCGCGTGCTGCACAATGCCGGCGTCGTCGACCATCGTCCGCAGGTGATCGTTTCGGAAACTTGCGGGATGCGGCTCGGGGCTGACGATCGATTCGCCGCGCGGCGCAAGCTCGACGGCCTCACGGAGGACGACGGCGGTCGCCTCCGCGACCGACGGCCAGCTGAGCTGCTTGCCGATGCGCCGTGCCTCGGCCCGCGCTGCCACCAGTAGCTTCGGCTGCTCGATCAATTCCAAGAGCGCTCCAGCGAGCGCTTCCGGATCGGCGAACGGGACGAGCGTTCCGGCGCCCGTCGAGAGCAGGTCCTCCGCGTAGCGGTACGGCGTCGAGACGATGGCGCACCCTGCTGCGACCGCGAAGGTCAGCGCGCCCGAGGACGCCTGATCGCGGTCGAGGTACGGCGTGACGAACACGGAGGTGTCTGCGAGCAGATCACCGATCTCGGCCACGCTGAGAAACCGGTCGTCGAACTCCACGTGCTCCTCGAGCCCGAGTTGTGAGACGAGGTGCTGCAATGAGAGGCGATAGCGCTCGCCTTCCCGCTGCGCGACGCCGGGATGGGTCCGGCCCGCGATCACATACAGCGTCTCGGGATGCTGCTCGATGATCGCAGGCAGAGCTTTGAGCATTGTCTCGAGCCCCTTGCCCGGCGAGATCAAGCCGAACGTCGACAGGACGAAGCGGCCGCCCACGCGCGCGTCGGGCGATTGTGGAGCTGTGTCGGTGGCGCGCTCGACGAGCAACGTGGGCGCGCCGTGCGGGACAACGCGAATCTTCGCCTCGGGGCAAGCGCCGCTGTGTGCGAGCAAGCGCATCGCCGTCTCGGTCATTACGACCACGAGCTCCGCTTGCGCGCACAGCGCAGCGAGGACGCGTGCCTGATGCCGGGTTGGCTCCGAGAGAACGGTGTGGAGCGTGATGACGAGCGGTTGTGACAGCTCTTCTGCGAGTGAGAGGACGTACTCGCCGTCCTTGCCGCCGAAGATGCCGTACTCGTGTTGCAGAAGCACCACGTCGACATCGCGGCGCGTGAGGATGCGCGCGGCCCGCACATAGTCGCCGCGCGTCGCCTGCGAGATCGTCGCGATTACGCCGGGGCGCTGGGGCCGCGACGGGTCGTCGACGACCACCACTTTCCCGACCGAATCGATCTCGTCGACACCGGCGAGCGCGGCGCGAAGATCGGCCGCGAACGCGCCGATCCCGCAGGCACGCGGCGGAAACGTCGAGACGATCGCTGCGCGCATCGAAGCTGCTGCACCGTCGCGCGGACGGCCTTCGGTCGCACGAAGGCTCGAGCTGCGTGCCGGACGGCTTTGCAAACGGCTCCTTGTGTTCAGTCGGTGGGCGCGGGTCGGTGTCCGCGTCGGGTGAGGGCACCCGCGACGAGCTTGGCGAAGGCAGTTGGGTCGAAGGGTTTGGTCACATACGCGAGTGCGCCGAGTGCGTGCGCGCGGGCCTCGTTGTCGGCGTCGATCTCACCGCTGAGAAAGATGAGTGGGATCTGCGCCGTGTTCTCGTCTTGGCGAAGAGCCTCGGCGAGTTCGAATCCGTTCAGCCCGGGCATCGCGACGTCGGTCACCACGAGATCCGGGCTCTCCAGGCGGGCTCGAGCGAGGCCCCGCCGTCCATCTTCTGCCTCCAGGACTTCGAGCCCTTCGAGCAGCAGGTTGATCGAGCAAAGGGCGCGGGCATTGGAGTCGTCGTCGACGACCAACACACGGGGGAACTTGGTGCCCATCACCGTCCTCCCTCAGTCTCGAGCGTGATCGCCGGCCAACGCGCTCTGGACGACCGATTGCTCCGACCTGCTCTGCTGAGGACGGACGTTTCGCAGCCAGTTTTCTGGGGCTGCGGGGGGAGTTGCGAACACTTCTCGTTGAGGTGCCGCTCGGATAAGCATAGCCTTACGGGCATTGCCTGCCGAAATTCAGCATCTGCGCGTCCTAATCGCGAACGAGCGGCGCGACCGACTCGAGTTGCTCGCCCAGGTCGTTTCTGGCCTCGGGCACGAAGTGATCGCCCGTTCGGTCGACGTCAGGGAGGTCGGTGCGGTGACGGCTCGGGAGCGCCCCGACGTCGCGCTCGTGGGGCTCGGGCTCTCGTCGGAGCACGCGTTGACGCTGATCGCTGAGATCGTCCGGGAGGCGCACTGCCCCGTGATCGCGCTGCTTTCCGCGAAGGACCCCGCCTACGTCAAAGAGGCGGCCAAGCGGGGCGTCTTCGCCTACATCGTCGACACGACACCGGAGGAGCTGCAGAGCGCGATCGATGTCACGCTCCAGCGCTTCACCGAGTACCACAACTTGCAAGGCGCATTCGGGCGTCGCGCGGTGATCGAACAGGCCAAAGGCATCCTGATGGCCCGTCACGGGCTCACCGCCGACAAGTCTTTCGAGATGCTGCGCGATCACTCACAACACAACGGCCAGCGCCTGGCGGACGTGGCTGCAGCGATTGTCGACAGTCACCTCTTGCTGTTGCCGGCGACAGGAGTATCCGAATAGCCGGTGCTACCGTTCTATGTGCAGCGCCGTCAAATAGGTCGGGGCCGCTAGAAGCCCCTTCCTCAGCAGAGTAGGTCGGAGCAGCCGGGCGACGTAACGGTCGTGACCGGCGCCACGCTCAGCGAGAGGAAGGACAATATGAAGCTCTTTGAGAACGACCCGCGCGCGAAACGCTGGCGCCGTAACGCCACGATGGGGCTCGGACTGCTCGTCGTTGCATCACTTATGGCATTGACGCTTGCGCGCGCTTCCGGCGCGGCGGCGACCGTAGTTCCGCTCGGGGCCGCCGGCTCGTTCGCCGTGCTCGCCGGTGCGGGCATCACGAATACCGGCCCGACGACGGTCAACGGTGACGTCGGCACGTACCCGACGATCACGATGGTCGGAACCTCGTCGATGACGATCAATGGCACGAACCACGCGTCCGACGGTGTGACGCAGCAGGCGCAGACGGATCTCGTCACCGCCTACAACAA